>PLOT01000288.1 GCA_003142215.1 Granulicella sp.
GGCGGCGCAGTACGTGGCGGCGGTGGTGGCGCAGCACGTGGCGGCGGCGGTGCAGCACGTGGCGGCGGCGGTGGAGCACGCGGCGGTGGTGGCGGTGGAGCACGTGGCGGCGGCGGTGGTGGACGTCGCTAGCCGGTTGGACGCTGCGTGAAGCAGCGCCTGAAATCAACTTTACAATCAACCGCGGCGGGGCAAACCAGCTCCGCCGTTTTTGCGTTCGAATCGCCGGGCAGGTATCGCCGCTCGAAAATCATCGGACAAGGTTCGCAGGACAAAAATCGCTGGACAATAATCCTGACCGGGAATCCTCGGCCGAACAAACCGAGCCATCTCTGTTTGGGTCTACATCCCGGCTCCAATGCAACGTCTTCCTCCGGGAAAATATGCCCTTGGAACCAGGGCACGCCCATCCTTCGCTGGTGTACGATGAGTTTGAATCCGGTTGAGTGGTTCCCTCGAAACCCGCTTGGTTCTTCGCTTTTTCATGCGTCCCTATCGTCTAGTGGCCCAGGACTCCGCCTGTTCCCGGCGGCGACACAGGTTCGAATCCCGTTGGGGACGCCAACAATAATTGCATCCGTCCGAGGCACCGCGGGGTAATGCGGGCAAGTTGACGCGGCGCGCGGGCTCGCAGGCGTGGTGTGTGATTGGGGTCACCGACCATGGGGCGATCCACCGATACTCTTGGATTGGGTTCCCGGAAATCGGGGAGCGGGCCGGCAGCAAATCGCCCGCGGAGATCAATCGGCCCATCCCTTGAAAGTGAGCGAGACCATGGCGTATGTAATTACCGATGCGTGTCAGAAGGATTTTCTGTGTGCGGCGGAGTGTACTACAACCGCGATTCATCCCATGAGCGATGAGGCCGGCGCAGACACGGTGACCCAGTTGTTTATCAATCCCGACGAGTGCATCGACTGCGGCAACTGCATCTCGATCTGCCCGTCGAACGCGATCTTCCCCATCGACGAATTGCCGGCCGACAAGGCGGAGTTTGCCGAGAAGAACGCCGCGCACTTCCAGTAATGCCGCAATGCCTCGGGCTGACCAGGCATACCAGGTTCGCGCCAATCTGCCAGGAAACGCCTAGGCCTCGCTCGTTCGCGGGGCCCAGGCGTTTTGTTCTTCAGGCTTGGATCGGTGAAGCATGGGATGGGCCGCATCAGTGACAGGACGGCTCATCCTGGAACTGCTTGGTCGCCGCCATGGATGCAAGCCCGCGTGCGCAGCTCATGATCTTCTGGTCCAGTGGATTGTTGTCGAAGGAGTCTGGAGCGGAGTAGCTCGATTTGCTGTGCATCGCCAGAAACTGATCGCTCATCTGCTGCATGTTGGTGAACTCGTTGCGCAGCAATGCGACTGCATTGCGGTCGGGATCGGTGGTTGCCGCGGCGGTTGCCAGCGTGAGCTTGCTATCGGTCGAGCGTCGCAGTCCCCCCACCCAGCTTTCGGTGACGGGATTATTGGTCTGCACAGCGGTGACGATGGCGACACGCCATTCGCGGATCGCGGTCAACTCTTCAATCTCCGCGCGCAGAAAGGCTTCGGAGAGCTGCGGAGGCTTGCTCGGCTGGGTCGGCTGCGTCGTTGTGGCCGCCGAAACGGGCAGAGTCAGGATGGTCTGGTTGCCCTGAAAGCGGATCGATCCGTGAGTGATCCGCGCCAGCGACTCGACATCCACATACGACTTGCCGTTGATCTGCACCAGCGAGGCGCGCTCGGGCTGGCCCGCGATGGCCAGTGTTGCAGCCTGCTGCGGCGCCTGCGCCGTGGCCGCGAGCGGCAGAATCAGCAGAACAGCCAGCTTCGCCAGTGTGCGTACGGATCGGTTCTTCATGGGGAGTGCTCCTTGTGCCTGTCGGTTGGATGCCCATAGACCTCCTCAGGGCAACCTCACAAGAGCAAAGGCCCAACACCGATCTACACCGATGGAACCGATCCAAAGCAGACAAGGGGTAAGAGTGGAAATTGTTAAACGGCTTCCAATTCATTCGCCTTGGTCTTATCGGTTCAATCGGTGCGAATCGGTGTTAGGCCTTTGGGTTTAGCGCCGCACGGCTCGCTTGACCTGCGCGTATTGCAGCAGAATGAAGCTGTCGGTCATGCCGGCGATGTAGTCGGCGACGACGCGCGCCAGCCCTTCGGTTTCGATCTGTTCCACATAGCCTGAGGGCAGCTCCTGGGGTTCGGCGATCCAGAAATCGAAGAGCGCGGTGACCACCTGCTCGGCCTTTTCGTGCTCCAGCGAGAGCGCGTGGCAGGTGTAGAGCGTCTCGTAGAGGTATCGTTTCTCCTGCTGGCGCTGCGCCTCCGCCAGGGGCGAGAAGGTCGCCAGCCGCGCCGGGTGGGAGCGCACCTCGTCCAGGCTGGTGGCGGCGATGGCACGCGTGTTGGCCAGCGTGGTCGCGATCAGATCGTCGGTCAGGATGTTCTGCATCAGTTGCAGCGCCTCGTTGAAGAGGAACTTGGCATCGACGCCGGCGTGCTGGCGCTCCACATGCGCATAGCTGCTGGCGAGCAGATCGACGCGCTCGCGGATGTGGTCGATCTCCAGCAGCCCCGACTCGACCCCATCGTCCAGGTCCGCGGTGAGATACGCAATTTCGTCGGCCAGGTCGATGATCTGCGCCTCGAGCGGCGGCATGCGGTCCAGCAGGTAGACGGCCAGCTCGGGATACTGCTCTGGGCTATAGTCGCGCGAGTGCTTGATGATCCCCTCGCGCACGCCCGCTGTCAGGTTCAGCCCGCGATGCGCGGCGTAGCGCAGTTCAAAGTGTTCCACAATGCGCAGCGCATGCAGGTTGTGGTCGAAGCGCAGGCCGTGGCGCTTCAGACATTCATCCAGCGCCCTCTCGCCGGCGTGCCCGAAGGGCGGGTGCCCGATGTCATGCACCAGAGCAAGGGCCTCGGCCAGCTCCTGGTTCAGGCCCAGCTCCTGGGCCACGCCGCGCGCGATCTGCGCAACCTCGATGGTGTGGGTCAGGCGGCTGCGGAAGTGGTCGCTGGCGCGGCTGGTGAAGACCTGCGTCTTGCCGGCCAGGCGGCGAAAGGCGCGCGCCTGCACGATGCGTTCGCAATCGCGCTGGAATGCAGTGCGGCTTGGCCGCTGCGGCGCGGCGTATACGCGCTGGGTGAGTGCATCGTCCGCGTCTCCGCAGACCGCGCAGCAATGCAGGCCGGAGTTCTTCGTCCCATTCAAAGTCACAGTGAATTAAGTGTACCGTGCGCGACGAAGCGGGTACGGCTGCGTGGCCGTTACTTGGCGTCCTTGTCGGAGGCGGGGCCCAGCTTGGCCAGTTTGACGCGCGCGGTCTCCAGTTTGCGCTGCACCTTATGCACGTCCTCGGGATCGGCGTCCGCCGCGAGCGAGTGGGCGTACTCGGTCATCGACCGCTCCCACTGCGCCACCGCCAGCTTCAACTTGCCAGTCTTCTCGTACAGCTCGCCCAGATGGTCATGCACCGTCGGGTCGCTGTTGATGCGTTCGTTGGCCTTGCGCAGGTTCTCTTCCGCCTCGGTGTACTGCCCACTCTTGAAGTAGGCCCAGCCGAGCGAATCCAGATAGGCCCCGTTCTGCGGCTCCATGTCCACCGCCTGACGGATCATCTTGAGCGCCTCGGGCAGCTTCTCGCCCTGGTCGGCCAGCATGTATCCCAGGTAGTTCAACACGCCTGGGTTGTGTGGGTCGATCGCCAGCGCCTTGCGGAACTGGACCTCGGCCTGGTCGTACATCTTCTGCCGCTCGTAGAACTCTCCGCGCAGATAGAATACTTCCAGCTTCTCGTCCGGCTTGGCGGCCAGCGCATCGGCCTTGTCGAGCTGTTCGCTCGCCTCCTTGAAGCGCTTGAGGCGGATGTAGATCTGGGCGAGGTCCTCCTCCACTTCGCGGTCGTCCGCGACTCCGGTCAACTGAGCCTTGGCCAGGGCGATTCCCTCGACCTCCTGCCCGGTGTCCGCGAGCTGAATGGCATAGGTCAGTTGCATGAGGTGGTTTTTGGGCAGGGACTTCGCGGCCACGCCGGCTGCGGATGTTGCGTCCTTCCACTGATGCGCGTCGCGATAGGCCTCGATCTCTCCCGCATATCCGTCGCCTGCGTAGCAGGGGTGGGCCAGATCGTCACTGGATGCCGCTCTGTCGCAGTTGCCGCCAAGCTCCACGATCTGCTTGTATGCCTCCACGGCCTCCGCGGTCTTGTTCTCTTCGCGGTCGATGATGCCAAGACGATCCAGGAAGGTCGCGCGGTTCTGCTTCTCCTGCTCGGAGTACTTGCCATCGGGGTGCGCGGAGCTGTCGAGAATGCCGGTCAGTACATCGGTTGCCTGGCTGTACTTGCCCAGCGCGTCGTAGATGAGCGCCTCGTTGTAGCTGAGTTCGAGCGAATCCTGCACCTGCGACTTCGCCTTCTCCAAGGTTGCCAGCGCCTCGTCGTAGTGGCCCTGGCGGCGCTGAATCTCGGAGATGCGAATCTCCGACTGCGCGTCCGTGGGGTCCGCTGCCACTAGCTGGTTGAAGACTTTAAGCGCTTCATCCAACTGGCTGTCCACCAGCAGGGACGTGGCCAGACTGCGCTCGGCATCGGGATTTTCCGGGTCGATGTCCAGCGAGCGGCGATAGGCCGCGGCAGCCTCCTTCGGCTTCTTCAACTGGTCGTAGCTGGCCCCCAGCGCGAATTCGATCCGCGCCGTCCGGTCCGCTACCGGCACCGCGGAGAGTGTGTCAACCGCGCGCTGCGCATTCCCCTCCTCGCCGTATAGCGCCGCCATCCGCAGCACCACTTCCTCGCTGTCGCCGTCGATCTTCTGCGCGGCCTTGAACGCCGCCTCCGCCTTGGCGGAGTCGTGGTTGAGCGCATAGAGCTGACCGAGCAGCAGCTTGGTCTCCAGGTCCGCCGGCTTCAGGCGCGAGATGGTCTCGTACTCGGCGATCGCCAACTGCAGCGTCTCGACCGCCTGTGTGCCCTGCATGTCTCCCAGCGAACGCAGATAGACCTGCCCCAGCAGGGTGTGGGCCGCCACATCGTCCGGGTCCTTCTTCAACTGGTCTTGCGCGGCGCTCATCGCGTCCTTGATGCGCCCGATCTTGAAGTAGAGGTCGGCCAGACCGTCCTCCAGCAGGACCGAGTTGGGATCGGCGTCCAGCGCCAGCTTGTACTCCTCCACCGCCTGGGTCGCGTAGTCCGGGCGTCCGGCACCGATCGCCATCTCCTCGTAGAGATGCGCCAACCCGTAGTGGTAGTAGGCGCTGGAGCGGTCGGGTTCCGACTGGCCCTGGCCTGCGGCGGCCTGTGGTGCAGAAGCCTGCCGCCGCTGCAGCGCCTTCTGCTGCATCGGTGGGTCCATCTGCTTGGGGGCGTCCTGCGGCTTCGAACTGGCCGGAGGAACAATCTGCTGTGCGGCGGCCAGAAGCTGTGGCGTTGCAATCAGCAGGGCGATGGCCCACACCAGCCGGAGAGGGTGAATCCGTGAAGCTCGAAGGAGCAAGGCCATGGGCATAGGTTCCTATCCGGCGGGGTCGGGGACGCAGGCACCAGTTAGACGATGCGGTGCATCCATTGGATGCTGTGGGCGGCGTCGAATGTGCCAACCCGGCAGAACATTACCATTATATCTGTATCGGCAGATCGAAATATCTGTAGACCGAACGCGCTGGAGCAGCCTGCGGAACTCTATCCGTGGCGGAAGTGGCGGATGCCGGTGAANNCGCCGCCTCGATCACCTCGGCGTCGCGCACCGACCCACCGGGCTGAATGACGGCAGTCGCTCCCGCCGCGACCACGGTCTCCAAGCCGTCCGCAAAGGGGAAGAAAGCGTCGGATGCGGCGACGGTTCCGGCCAGCGGCAGGATGGCCTTCATCGCGCCGAAGCGCGCCGCGTCCACCCGGCTCATCTGCCCCGCGCCGATGCCGACGGTCTGGCCGTGTCCCTGGTTGCAGCGCGCGTAGACGATGGCGTTCGACTTGACGTGCTTGCAGACGCTCCACGCAAACAGCAGCGCGCGCATCTCATCCGCCGTAGGCTTCCGCTTGGTAGCGACGCGCAGATCGGCCTCGCTGATGCGGACGCGATCGGCGTCCTGCATCAGGAATCCGCCGGAGACCTGCTTGAGCGCGCGCACCGGCTTGTCCGCGTCCGTCTGGCATGCGGCGATCTCCAGCAGCCGCAAATTCTTCTTCGCGGCGAAGCGCGCGACCGCCTCGGGTGTGAACGACGGCGCAATGATCGCCTCCACAAACAGCTTGGCGATCTCCTCCGCGGCCTCCGCATCCACCTCGCGGTTGATGCCGATGACGCTGCCAAACGCCGAGACGGGATCGGCCTCCAGCGCGCGCCGGTAGGCTTCGAGAACGCTGGCTCCAGTCGCCGCGCCGCAGGGGTTGGTGTGCTTGATGATGGCGACGGCGGCGTCCTCGGCGGCGTCAAACTCCGCAGTATCAAATTCACGAACCAGGTTCCAGCAGGCATCGAGATCGACGATGTTGTTGTAGCTCAACTCCTTGCCCTGCAACTGCTTCGCCGAGGCCACTCCGCGACCGCTACCATCGATGTAGAGCGCGGCCTTCTGGTGCGGGTTCTCGCCGTAGCGCAGCACCGTCTTCAGCGGGTCGATCACGCGAACGGCCTGCGGCATCGCCTCCGCGTCGAAGACCGCCGGCTCGCCATGCGCGGCGGGCGCGGCGATGCTCTCCAGCGTGGTGGCAATCCCCGCGTCGTAGGCCGCCGTTACGGCAAAGGCCTCGCGCGCCAGCCGCCAGCGCGTCGCGCGACCGAGCGAGCCAGCGTTCGCGGCAAGCTCATCGGTGATCAGCGAGTAGTCGGCCACAGAGGTGACAATCGCCACGTCCTCGAAGTTCTTCGCCGCCGAGCGCACCATTGACGGCCCGCCGATGTCGATGTTCTCGATAATGTCGCTGAACGCCGCGCCGCGTTTTGCCGCCGTCTTCTCAAACGCGTAGAGGTTGACCACCACCATGTCGATCGGCTCGATCCCGTGCTCGCGCACCGCGGCCATGTGCTCCGCATTCCCGCGGATGTGCAGGATGCCGCCGTGGACCTTCGGGTGCAGCGTCTTGACGCGACCGTCCAGCATCTCCGGAAAGCCGGTCAGATCGCTGATGTCGCGCACACTGAGGCCGGCCTCGCGCAGCGCGTGCGCAGTGCCTCCGGTCGAGACCAGTTCGATGCCATGCGACACCAATGCACGGGCAAACTCGACCAGTCCGGTCTTGTCGGTTACAGAAAGGAGTGCGCGGCGGACGCGGCGAAGGCCGCTCAACGTTTCAGGGCTGGCTGCGGGAACGGATTCAGTAGTCACGCAACCATTTTATGACGAAGTTGTAGCTCGCCTGAGGAAAGCTCGGCAGTTGGGAGGAACCGAACCATGAGGAAAGGGCGATCTTAGCGCACCATTGCGCCGGTGAGGTCGCTGACGCGGGCTACGTCATGGCTGGAGCACCAGCGGCGCAGGCCGTCCGCGATGTTCTCCACGGCGCGCGGATCGGCGAAGCTGGCCGTCCCCACCTCGACCGCGGTGGCTCCCGCAAGCATGAACTCGACCGCGTCCTCGGCGCGCACGATTCCCCCCATGCCGACCACGGGAATCTTTACCGCCTGCGATGCTTCATGCACCATGCGCACCGCGATGGGCCGGATGGCCGGGCCCGACAATCCGCCAGTCACGTTGGCGATGCGCGGCTTGCGCGTCTCCACGTCGATGGCCAGCGCCAGAAAGGTGTTGACCAGCGAGATGGCCTGCGCGCCCGCGTCTTCGCATACCTTCGCCATCAGGCCGATGCTGGTGACGTTGGGCGAGAGCTTCACCATCAGCGGACGCTCGGCGGCGTGGCGGCAGCGCGTGGAGAGTTGATAGAGCGAGTCCGGATCTGTGCCGAAGACCATGCCTCCGTGGCTGGTGTTGGGGCAGCTTGCGTTGAGTTCGTACATCGCGATGCCGGGCGCGTCGTTGAGGACGTGGACCACCTCGACGCAGTCCTCGATGGTATAGCCGAAGACGTTGGCGATGACGACCACGCCGGGGACCTTGCGCAGCCTGGGCAGCTTCTGTTCGACGAAGGCGTGTACGCCGATGTTCTGCAGGCCGACGGCGTTCATCATTCCGGCGGGGCTTTCGATGATGCGCGGGCTGGGGTTGCCGGCCATCGGCTCGCGCGAGAGGCCCTTGGCGACGAAGGCGCCGATGCGATCCAGCGAGACGATCTCCTCGAACTCCAGGCCGTAGCCGAAGGTCCCGCTGGCCGCAATCACGGGCGAGCGCAAATCCACCCCAGCGATTGTCACGCGCATATCTGCCTTGCTCAGCTTGTCACCGCCGTTCGCATCCCTCCCAGTGTAACGGCAGCAAGGATTCGGGCGCACTTCCCGTCTGCCAGGTCCGCGTCATCCTTGGAACTATCGGGCTGGCGCAGCGATGGTTGGCCGCAGAGCGAAGGTCAGCACGTGGCCAACGCTGGCCGAGGGTTGGTTGACGCCGAGCAGCGAGGCGAGCGTGGCCGCAATGTCCACCGGCGCAACCGGATCGCGGTAATACCCCGGCTCGAACGCCGCACCGTAGAAGCCCAGCGGGACGTGCCGGTCGTAGCTCCAGGGCGAGAAGTGGGTGGTCTGGATGCCGCTGTCGTACTCCATCTGGTAGGCGGCCGGGAAGACCATGACGTACCAGCCGCCGTTGGCCGTGTAGCTGTGGGCGATGAGGCGTCCGTACTCGGTGGCGGGAATCTTGCCATCCGCCAGATCGACGCGGCTGCGCACGAACGCGAGTGCGGGGCTGGGGTCGATGCGGCTCTCGGAGTACTTGCGCCCAGCCTCCGGGATCAGGTTGTTGTTCGGCGGCTGGACTGGCGGCCCAAGTGAGCGGATCGCGGCAGGAATGGCATCGACCACAGCCTGCTCGGCATCCTTCTCAGTCATATTGCCAAAGGCACGCGGATCGAGTTCGATGTAAGGCAGCTCCTGCGTGGG
>PLOT01000153.1 GCA_003142215.1 Granulicella sp.
CCCTCCACTAGGGCCAGGGTGAACTCGGTGCCATACACCGGAACATTCAGCTCGGAGGGGATCCAGGGCAGGCCGCCGATGTGGTCCTCGTGCCCGTGCGTCAGGATGATGCCGCGGACCTTCTCGCGGTTCTCGGTCAGGTAGCTGATGTCGGGCACCACGATGTCGACGCCCAGCAGCTCTTCTTCGGGAAACATCAGGCCGGCATCGATGACGATGATCTCGTCCTGCCAGCGCAGCGCCGTGCAGTTCATGCCGAACTCGCCAAGGCCCCCCAGGGGGATAATGCGTAATTTATCTTGTGCCATTTACCTTGATTCTACAGCACCCCTTTAGTGGCCTGACTCATCGACCGAGACACACGCCAGAAAAACGATGGAATCGAACGCGCAACTGGGCCGTTGCTTTTGTTTCTGAGGCAGGTCAGGGCCAAAGCCCTGACCTGCCGGTCGCGGTCGCGGTTTACTCGCCGGCCGCAGGTCCCGCCATGTCTTCCGGCATACTGGTAGACAATCCATAGGTCAACGGGACAGCCGTGGAGGTGAAACTGACTGTTCCAGTGGTTAGTCCGGAGCGGCTGGCCGTGACGGTCATCGTGCCGGGTGTCAGCGTGGAGCGGACGGAGACGCGGTTGATCCCGCATTCCGTATTCAGATAAAGGTTGTTGGTGGAATCGACGATGCCGCTGTTATAGCCGCCGCGCCAGATTCCAGGTCCGGTGAAGGTGAAGGTTACTTTGGCATCGTCGGTGGGAACCTGGTTCCCCTCCGAATCCACAACTTTCACGTCGATGAAGACCACATCCGCACCATCGGCTCTCATGCCGCCCGGAGCGGTAGTCGCCGTGAGTGTGATCGCCGCCGCAGCGCCAGCCGTCTTGACGTTGCTCGTCGCCTCGACTGTTCCCGAAGAATTGAGGCCTTCGGCCTCGATAGTCCCCGACTCAAATGCGATATTCGGAAAAGCAAACAGGAACTGGCCTGAAACTCCCGCAACTGACACGGGAGTGGAATTGGTCCCCTTCGATACGCCATTCACGAGCAGTTCCACCGACGCTGTGTTGGAAACCACATACATGGTTTTCACCGTGCCGGCTGGGTAAGTCCAGTGCCCGACGATATGAATGTCGGGGTTGGGGTTCTGCATCACGCGGTGGGCATAATAGAGTTCCTTGGGCAGACGGACCGCATCCACTTTGCCGCTGACCCTGGCGACTTCGCTCGAATTCTGCCTGCCGTCGGCATCGGTATCCGAGAAGTAGATCGACGAATAGCCCGACCACTTGGAGTAGGAGGTGTTGGTGTAGGCCGCGCCGGACTTGGTGCCGGTATCGGGGTTGGAAATGCGGTTGGCCCAGTACCAGTAATAACGTCCCGTGCCGCCGCCCGGGGTATCGTTTGCCCCCGTGCCGCCGGCCACAAAGGTTTCCTGGGTCAAGTCATAGGTATCGTCCGGCCCCGGCGTGAATCCATAGAAGGGCGGAGAGTATTTGTCCCAGAAGCGGCGGGCGGCTTCATCGCGGAAGTCTTCCGCCTCCATCAGGGGCGCGGTATTGCGGCGCAGGGCGCTGTAGGCCCGGAACATGACGTTGGAGTCCGTCTGGTCTGCCGGGTTTAGGTCCGTATCGGAAAGCTTATCGGTGCTAGCCGACTCGCCGATCATCACGCCGTAGTATTGGGCAATGTCATTGAGCGCGGCATTGTTATCGTTGTTGGAATCGCCGCGATAGCCCATGGCGCGTCCGCCGTTCGGGTCATATTGGTTCTTCAGATCCACCATCTGTGTCATTTGGGCTGCAGTGATGGGACTGTTGCCCGCCTCATAGAAGAAAACGCTGGGGTGGTTGCGGTAGTAGATGATGCTGTCTTGCATCACAGCCGCGCGTTGGTTCCATTGCACGCCCGTGACGTCCGCTTCGGCGTCGCCGGCGGGGCAGATATTGACAATCCCGAAGTGGTCGAACGAGGAGACATCGACGCGCTGCGGAGAAACATGCATCCAGCGGATATAGTTGGCGTGCGTGCCGACGATCAAATTGGCGTTGTAATCATGCATCCAGTCCGGATATGCTTGGCCCAGTCCCTCCCAATTGTTTTCGGAGCGCTGCGAGAATCCATGCAGATAGGTTAATACGCCATTGATCCATACGCCTCCCGTTTCGGCGCCGCCCTTGAATTGCACCTCGCGGAATCCTGTGACCAGGTTGCTGGAATCCACTACCGTGCCATTGACCGAGAGGTTGGTGTACACGGTATACAGGTAGGGATCGCTCGGACTCCACCAGTGCAATCCCGAGGCCTCGATGGATGTGGTAAGGACTTTCGTGGCGCCGCTCCCAATTGCGGTTGGCGTACCGGCGAGCGTCGCAACCACAGTCCCTTTCTGGTTGACGACCACCGCCGACATCGTCACGGTCGCGCTGGCGGTGGAATTATTGACCACCTCGGATTCATCAGTGATGGTGGCGCTACTCCCGGAGATATTGAAGTTGCTCGCATAAACATACGCGCCTTGGGTTCCCAGGCCGTAGTAAACCGGCAGAGTCTGGTGGATGAGACCGGTCACCCACAGCCATACATGATGGTTGATCCCCCCGTAGTCGGGATAGAGGTCTTTTCTATTCCACTGAAACGCGGTGGAGGTGGCCTTTTCCTCGTAAGTGGTCGTGTTGTCGATCATGACTGCCAGGACGTTGCCCGTGGAACCGTAGTTCACCAATTTGGAGATGTCCACGCCGTAGGCAGTTATGCCGTTCTCGGAAAGCCCGATTTGGTTCCCATTCAGGTAGATGACACCGGCTTGCCGCATCCCTTCAAATTCGAGGTATATATTGGTGCCTTCCAGGCTGGTCGGGATCTGGAAGTGCTTGCGGTACCAAGCTTGCCCTGTCCAGGTGCCAACGTCTCCGCCGCCATGGCTGATCAGGTCGCGGTACGAATCGACGTCGTTAAATGTGTGCGGTGTGCTCACCGTACTCCATGAGGAGTCGTTGAAGCTGGTTGCCTGCGCCCCGGACACATTCTGCCGAATGAACAGCCAGTCCATATCGAAGTTGTATTTTACCCGCGTCGTTGTCGGCGGTACGTATTGCGCGTAGGCGAACGGCGCAACAAGGGTTAGAAGCAGGGCCGCGAGTATGGCTACCGTAAAATACCCGCTCAGGCGGCGAGCGTGCGCCCACCCACTGGTGTAATTGAACTGCTGAGACATGGTCCCTCCATTTGGGGTACTGTTCGCCCACGCTCAATATGTGAACGAAGACCGGTCTGAGGGTGCAGCCAGCAGAACGTGCTTGTCAAGATAATTCGTATTCATTTTCAATTAGATACGAATAGGAATGCCACTCTTGCTCCGACGAAGAAATGGCGATACGGAGTGAATGGCATTCGGATCGCTTTTCGCCTCGATCCCAGGTCTCCGCTACCGCAACAATTCTTCCAGCGTGGTCGAAAGATCGGTCTTCTCGTCGCGGTACTTCACGATCACCGGCGTGTAGACGCTCAATCCCATCTCCTTGCCGTAGCCGCCCGTCACCGCGCGCGAGCCGGGAACCACCACCGCGCCCTCGGGAATTATCAGCGGCGTCTCGGCTGTCGCCTTCAGGATCGTGCGCTGCACCACATCGTAGACCGGCGTGCCCCGCGTCAGGATCGTACCCGCCGCCAGCACCGCGCCGCGCCGCACAATCGTCCCTTCATACACTCCGGTGTTTCCGCCCACCAGTACATCGTCCTCAATGATCACCGGCGAGGCATTCACCGGCTCCAGCACGCCGCCAATCTGCGCTCCAGCCGACAGATGCACCCGCCGCCCAATCTGCGCGCACGAGCCAACCAGTGCGTGCGAGTCCACCATCGTCCCCTCGTCGACGTACGCCCCAACGTTGATGTACGCGGGCGGCATCATCACCACGCCGCGTGCCACAAACGCTCCCGAGCGTACCGAGCTGCCCCCGGGAACGATGCGCACGCCGTCCTCCGCCGTGAAGATGCGCGCCGGGTAGGTTGATTTGTCGATGAAGCTGAGCGCCCCGCCGCTCATCTCCGTCAGCGCCCCAATGCGAAATCCCAGCAGAATTCCGCGCTTCACCCACGCATTCACCCGCCATCCCGTTGGCGCGGAGGCGTCCGGTTCCGCCGCGCGCAGCTTCCCCGCCTCCAGCGCGTAGCGCAGTTCAAGAAACGCGCTCAGCGCATCATCCCTCCCAGCGGCAGGAGCGCCTGTGGTGAAGTTCCGCTCAATCCGTGATTTCAGGTCTGTCAGTTCGCGACTTTCAGTGGTCATCATCAACTCCGATTGTAGCCGTGCCCAGAACAGCGTTGTGGCTACCCGCCCGTCCCACATGGATGAGGTGAAATATGTGTGTTCTTGAAATTGTTTCCCTCGGCGTCTCCGTACACGGCGTCTGCGCAAGCAACTCGGACGTAATGAGTGCCATGGAACCGCCAATAGCTGAGGCCCGAATCAAATGCCGATCCATGCATCGACGTGATGATGTCGGGCAGCCCGTGGTGCATCGTCGATTGCAACTTGTACGTCTCAATGACTTTTTTCAGCAGGACTTTGTAATTGCTGCTCAGAATCCAAAATTTGCAGTTGACGTTCCCGCAGAGCGTGGTCCCAGGATACTGTTTGCCCTGAACTAGAAAGATGTGTCCAGATGCGGTCTCAACCCGCATCGCCAGTAGTTCTGACGGCTCCACGCCAAGCCGACGCACAATGCCTTGCTGATCCAGCGCAGGCAAGCTGCTGATGGGCTGGCTCAACACTTGCGCGTCTTTCATATCCCAATCGACGCGTTGTGCAGATGTGCATGGGACTGCGGCAAGCAATATGAGCAATAGAACGGCACTGAGCTTCATCGGCATTCAGAACGTCCTGGGATTCTGAATTAATTTACCAGCAGGCCAAGCTCGACGAGAATCTTCTCCAGCTTCTGCCGTGCGGGAGCCGTCACCGGCACCATCGGCAGGCGCAGGTGGTCTTCCATGCGGCCCATCAGCGCCAGCACAGCCTTCACCGGCGCGGGACTTGGCTCCGAGAAGTGCGCCTGCATCAGGCGGAAGAACTTGCGGTTGATCTCGCGCGCCGTCGCCCAGTCGTCCGTAAGCGCGGCCTGCACCATCTGCGCCATCTGCGCGGGAATTGCGTTCGACGCCACAGACACCAGCCCCGCCCCGCCCAGCGCGATCACCGGCAGCGTCATCGCGTCGTCGCCGCTGAAGATCTTGAAGCCGGTGGGCGCGTTGTTCAGTATCTCCGTTATCTGCGCGATGTTGCCGCTCGACTCCTTCACCCCGATGACGTTCGTCAGCTCAGCCAGCCGCAGCACCGTCGCCGGCTCCATGTTGGNNGGCCGGTTGTAGTACGGGTTCGCCGTGAGAATGCCGTCCAGTCCCGGAATCTTCGCCAGCTTCCGCGCCCGTGCTACGGCCTCGCTGGTAGCGTTGTGGGTGCATCCGCCGAAGACCGGAACGCGTCCCGCCGCTGTGTTCACCACAATCTCAATCACGCGCGCGTTCTCGGTCTCCGTCATCGTCGAGGCCTCGCCCGTCGTCCCGCACGCGACCAGAAAGTTGACGCCCGATTCGATCTGCCATTCGACCAGGCTGACCAGTACAAGCTCGTCGAGCGTGCCGTCCGCGCCAAAGGGTGTTACCAGAGCTGTGCCACAACCGAAGAGTTCCATGATGAGTGTCAGTTTACCCCTTTCAAACGCCGTCAGTCTGACCCTGAGCGAGCAGAGCGAGTCGAAGGGTCAGAATCTCTGTATTTTGTTCGAGGCGCAACGTTCTACACCATCGGTGAAAGTTTTCTACACCCACTCGCCCGCGCGCATCAGCGGCTCCGCCGCGCCACTCGCGCCGACACCGTCCACATCCATCTGCGCCGAGCCGATCATCCAGTCCACGTGGATGAGGCTCTCATTCGCGCCCAGCTTTGCCAGCTCTTCCTGGCTCATCTTTTCGCCGCCAATCAGGCACGTCGAGTAGGCGTGGCCCAGCGCAATGTGGCTGGCAGCGTTCTCGTCGAACAGTGTGTTCCA
Source organism: Granulicella sp. (assembly GCA_003142215.1). GTDB lineage: Bacteria > Acidobacteriota > Terriglobia > Terriglobales > Acidobacteriaceae > Edaphobacter. The sequence goes on from PLOT01000153.1 coordinate 6,047, forward strand.
GAACAGAATCCCCGCCGCCGCAATCGGCGACGACGCGGGAACCAGCGCCACCTCGCCCAAGTGCCGCGCGCCCTCGTCGGTGGAGATCAGCCGGTTCAGCGCATCCTCGCCCGCCGTCGCCGTGGCCTCCACAATCTTCCCGCCCTCGAAGCGGCAGCGGATGTTCTCGATCAACGTTCCCTGGTGCGAGAGCGGCCTCGACGCCCGCACCACGCCATCCACGCGCTCCTTGTGCGGCGTGGTGAAGCACTCTTCGGTGGGAATATTGGGCTGGCAGTAGACTCCGTTGCCCGCGGTCGTTCCTCCACCCGCCCACAGATGCTGGTCGGCGAGGCCCACCTTCAGATCGGTGCTTCCGTCTTTGGACTTAAAGTTCAGCGCAGCGAATCGCTTCGCATTCAGCGTGTCTACGCGCTGCTTCAGGCGCGTCCCGTGGGCCAGCCAGTCGGCCACCGGATCGTCGCCGGTAATCCGCGACGCAACGAAGATCGCCTCCCACAGCTTCGCCACCGCCTGCTCCACCGGCTCACGGGGGAAGACCAGCTTCGCCCACTCCGGCGTGGCCGAGGCCACAATAGTCCAGTTGATCTCGTGCCGCGTAATCAGCTCCATCGCGGGCTTGGCAGCCTTCGACGCGGCAATATTTGTGCGCGAGACCTTCGCCGGGTCCTGCCCCGCAAGCAGCGCCGGATTCCCGCCCGCAATCGCCATCCGCGCCGCGCCATTCTTGAACGCCGCCGCAATCGCATCGTGCAACCACGCGGGCGCGTAGTCGAAGCTGGCGTCGGGTGCATTTTCGTAGCGCGCCAGCACGCAGGGATCGTCGCTGTAGAAGGTAGTGACCAGCAACGCGCCCGCGCGATACGCGTGCTCCGTAATCCGCCGCACCAGCGGCAGCGTCTCGATCGGCGCGGTCAACACCATCTCCTGCCCCGCGCGCAGGTTCAGGCCCACGCGCACCGCGACCTCGGCCAGCCGGTCGAGCTTTTCATCGAAAGAGAGTGCGGCAAACGAAGCAGAGACGGAAGTTGAACTCATGCCAATAGGCTAGGGGGCAGGGAATCGAAACGCAAGTCCAGCCGGTCTACGAACGCTCACTCCGGCAGGCCCACGCCGCCAATCTTCCCCAGCTCCCGCTTGATCGCCATCTTATCGAGCCTCGCCAACGGCAGCGCCAGCAGCAGCGAGATGCGCCGATCCAGAATCGTAAACGCCTCCCGGTAGGCCCTCGCGATCTCTTCGCGCGTGCCCACCACAGCCGCCGGATCGGCCACGCCCCAGTGCGCCGTCATGGGCTGTCCCGGCCACAGCGGACAGCTCTCCCGCGCCGCGTTATCGCAGACCGTGAAGACGAAGTCCATCCGTGGAGCGCCGGGCACCGCAAACTCGTCCCACGACTTGCTGCGCAGTCCTTCGCTGCTCAGGCCGGCCAGCTCCAATTGCCGCAACGCCTCCGGTCGCACCGCGCCCGCCGGATGGCTCCCCGCGCTGTACGCGGTGAACTCCGGCGCGCCCTTGCGGTTCAGTATCGCCTCTGCCAGAATCGACCGCGCGGAGTTCCCCGTACACAGAAACAAGACGTTATAGTGCGTCATTCGTGCCTCCCCGTGGCTCGCTGTTAGTTTTTCGCGTTGGTGCGAGATTTGATCGCGTACACCTTCACGCTGGCCGCTGCCGCGTTGATGTCGTACTGCGCCAGCAGCGTCTTCAACTCCTCATGCAACGAATCCGCCGGGTTCGACGCAGAAGTGCAACACGGCTCCGCAATCACCTTCAGCGGATCGCCGCTATCCATCGCCGGCGAGCAGCAGCCCGACTGGTTCTCCACCTTGGAGTACGCATTCAAGTCCTTGCCGCTGTCCACAATTTCGACGTGCTCGAACCCAGCCGCCAGCAATCCCGCGCGATACTCCTCCATCCGCAACGCTCCGGCAATGCACCCGACGTACGCCGCCATGCTCTCGGCAACGGCCTCCGGCAGCTCATGCTTCAGCGCAATATCGCTCACCGCAACCCGGCCGCCGGGCTTCAGCACGCGTGCAATCTCGCGGAAGACCGCAGGCTTATCGGGCGCCAGATTCAGCACGCAGTTCGAGATCACGCAATCGACCGATGCATCCGGCAGCGGAATCCGGTCAATCGTGGAGAGATAAAACTCGACGTTGCCATACTCGCCTGCCTCCGCATTCGCTCGCGCCCGCTCGATCATCGCCGGCGTCATATCGATGCCGATGGCGCGCCCCTCCGACCCCACCATCTTCGCCGCCAGAAACACGTCCAGCCCGCCGCCCGAGCCGAGATCGACAACCACCTCGCCCGGTTGAATGTGGGCCGTTGCCGTAGGATTCCCGCAGGAGAGCCCCATATTCGCCCCCGCCGGAATCGACCGCAGCTCCTCGGCGGTATACCCAAAGGCCTCCGCCACAGCCTTCACTCCCGCATCCTTGCTCGATAGCCCGCTCTCCGCCACCGCCCCATACTTCGCTCGCACCGACTCCAGAACTTGCTGTGCCATTCGATTGCCTCCAAAACATATCTGCTAATGCGACTATATTGCTTGCCAACATATTCGTCAAGGCGTATAAGTAAGCCATGGCAAAAAAATCGCCAGGCTCCAACCCGCCGCCGTTCCATATGCAACGCTTCTTCCAGGCCCTTGGCGACACCACCCGCCTGCGCCTGCTCAACCTCATGGGCGGCCAGGAACTGTGCGTCTGTTATTTTGTTGAGATCCTCGACCAGTCGCAGCCCAAGATCAGCCGCCACCTGGCCTACCTGCGCCGCGCCGGAATCGTCGAGGCGCGCCGCGAGGCCAAGTGGATGCATTACCGCATCACTCCGCCCTCCGACGCCGGAGCTGCCCAGCTTCTGCGTCAGACGCTCGCCTGGCTCAAGCAGGACCGCGCCATGCAATCCGACCGCGCCCGCCTCACCAAGGCCTGCTGCGCCCCAGCCAAGTTTGTAACCCTGCAATCAGCCCCCGCGCCCACCTCCATCGCGCGCACCCGCACCCGGAAGGCCCGCTAGCCATGTCCACCGCGCCGCACAACCAGTGCCGCACCTGCGCCCCGCTCGCGCGCAAGCATCTCTCCTTTCTCGACCGCTTCCTCACCCTCTGGATCTTTCTCGCCATGGCCGTCGGCGTCGGCCTTGGCCACTTCGTACCCCACGTCTCCGCCTTCGTCAACCGCTTCCAGAGCGGCACCACCAACATCCCCATTGCCATCGGCCTCATCGTCATGATGTTTCCGCCGCTGGCTAAAGTCCGCTACGAAAAGCTCGGCGAAGTCTTCCGCAACCGCCGCGTCCTCGCGCTCTCGCTGGTGCAGAACTGGCTCATTGGCCCCATCCTGATGTTCCTTCTCGCCCTCGTCTTCCTGCGCGGCGAGCCGGCCTACATGCGCGGCCTTATCCTCATCGGCATCGCCCGATGCATCGCCATGGTCCTTGTCTGGAACGAGCTGGCCGAGGGAGACACGGACTACGTTGCCGGCCTGGTCGCCCTCAACAGCATCTTCCAGGTCCTCTTCTACAGCCTCTACGCCTGGGCGTTCCTCACCGTGATCCCGCGTTGGTTCGGCCTTGCGGCGAGCGTTGTCCCCATCGGCATCGCGCAGATCGCACGCAGCGTCGGCCTCTACCTCGGCGTCCCCTTCGCCGCCGGATTCCTCACCCGCGCCATCCTCATCCGCCACAAGGGAGAAGACTGGTATCGCGCGCGCTTCCTCCCGCGCATCGGCCCGCTTAGCCTGGTCGCGCTGCTCTTCACCATTGTGGTGATGTTCTCGCTGAAGGGCGATCTCATCGTCCGCCTTCCGCTGGACGTGGCACGCATCGCGCTTCCGCTGATTCTCTACTTCCTCATCATGTTTCTGGTCAGCTTCTGGATGGGCAAGCGGCTGGGCGCGGACTACGCGCAATCCGCCGCGCTCTCCTTCACCGCCGCGGGCAATAACTTCGAGCTGGCCATCGCCGTCTCGGTCGCCGTCTTCGGCCTCAACTCCGGCGAAGCCTTCGTCGGTGTCGTCGGCCCGCTCATCGAAGTCCCCGCCCTCATCGGCCTGGTCAACGTCGCCTTCTGGATTCGTCGCCGCTTCTTCGTTCCCGCCCCGCCGCAGACCGCTCCACCCCGAGCTGCCGCCTAAAACCTCGAACCTCGAACCTAGAACCTAGATCTGGCAGCTCACCATGCCGCGCTTTTCCAGGTACCGCTGGTGGAACTCCTCAGCCTTCCAGAAGGAGCACGCCGGCATCACCTGGGTCGCCACCGGCATACGATAGGCGCCGGTTGCGTTCAGCTCGGCGATCTTCGCTCTCGCCTGCCACAGCTGGTCGTCCGAATGCGCAAAGATCACGCTACGGTACTGCGATCCCCAGTCCGGTCCCTGGCGGTTCACCTGCGTCGGATCGTGCATCGCAAAAAACGCATCCAGCAGCGTATCGAACGGCACGCGCGCGGGATCGAAGGTCACGTCCACCACCTCGGCATGTCCCGTGTGGTCGTTGCACACGTCCTTGTAGGTCGGGTGCTCCAGATCGCCGCCCTCATATCCAGCCGCCGTATCGATCACTCCCGGCATCTCTGCGAATCGGGCCTCAACGCCCCAAAAACATCCAGCTCCAAATGTTGCGTGCTCAATTGCCACTTTGTCTTGCTCCTTTACTGCCTCTATTTACACGGAGTGGGATCGCTGATCCGTCCGTCTGCTGATCGCCTGTTTTTATATCGGCAAATCTCCACCCGGCTTCGCTCTCCACTTTGGCGTCTCGCTTCGCGCCCCGGCCCGATGCCGTGAACCGCTCACTCTATTTAGATGCATACCGCCCCATTCCGTCTTGCATCGCCGTATTAAATCCGGGTGTATTTCTAGGCTCACCGGCCCACTCTAGTCAAACCCCCATTCGGGTCATGTACTCGATCGCCAACCCCCACCTCGCCCCGCCTGAGTTCGCATCTCACCCAACCAACTCACAACTGCCTTCGTTTCTTCTTCCCCGGGGCCTTCAACTGGGCAAACTCCGGCGTCCTCTTCTTGGGAACCACTTTTTTCCCCGCCGCCGCGCGTTCCAGCGCCATCACCTCGCCCAGGGTCAGCTCGCGGAACTCGCCCGGCGGAACATCCAGCCGCAGCGCGCCGTACCCGATCCGCCGGATCTTCTCCACGTGGTTCCCAATCTCCTCGAACATCTTGCGCAACTGCCGGTTCCGCCCCTCGGTCAGCGTCACCTCGTACCACGGATTGTCGCCCCCGCGCACCATCTCCACCCGCGCCGGAGCCGTCACAATCCGGTCTCTTCGCCCGGCCCGCACCTCATCCAGCCGTCCCCGGTCGATCACGATCCCCCGCCGAATCTGTTCCAGCCCCGCCGCCTCCGGCACGCCGCTCACCTTCACCAGGTAGGTCTTCTCCACGCCCGCCGCCGCCTTCGACAGCGAATTGGCCAACTCGCCGTCGTTGGTCATCAACAACAAACCCTCAGACAGATAATCCAGCCGCCCCACCGGATACAGCCTCACTCGATCTCCGTGCGGGCCGGCCTTCGGCTTCATCATCAGGTCCATCACGGTAGGCCGCTTCTGCGGATCGTCCAGCGTCGTCACATACCCGCGCGGCTTGTTCAGCATGTAGTAGCGCTGCTTCTCCGGCCCCTTCAGCAGCTTCCCGTCCACGCGGATGTGGTCGCGCGCGGCGTCGTGCTTTGTCCCCAGCTCGGAGACCACCTTGCCGTTCACCTGCACCCGTCCGGCCAGGATAATCTCCTCGGCCTTTCGCCGGCTCGCAATCCCCGCCGCCGCCAGAATCTTCTGTAGCCGCTCCAGCTTTTGCTCGTCCGCCCCGCCACCTACCGCCGTCATCCCGACCGGAGCGGAGCGGAGTGGAGGGCCCCCCGCATTTTGCTTTTGCCGTTGCGGGTTCTCTTGTTTGTCATTCCCGAAGGGAATCTGCTTCTGTTCTTGTGCCTGCTTGCCCATCGCCTTCGTCATTCCCTGCCTCATCCTTCTGTCCGCGGAGTTGCTCATCGCGGTCGCATCCATCTCAAGTGGCCAGTAGAAACCGGCCCTGCCTCTATTATCGCGCCTTATCTCCCGCCCCACTCCCCACGTCGTCATTCTGGCGAAGCCAGAATCTCCGTATCTGCCTTTGTTGACTCCACCGTTGCCGCACCCTTCTCATACGCCAGCAGGTCTCCCGGCTCGCACTCCAGAACCTCGCACAGCCTCTCCAGCGTACTGAACCGGATCGCCTTCGCCCGCCCCGTCTTCAGCACCGACAGGTTCTGCGCTGTAATCCCCACCAGCTCCGCCAGCGTATTCAGCCGCATCTTCCGCCGCGCCAGCATCACGTCCACATTCACCACAATCGGCATGGTCGCCTCCTCGCCCGCTCAAACGGTCAGTTCGTTCTCTTCCTGTAAATCGACTGCCATCTCCATAAACCACGCAACCACGAGGATGATGATCCCGATGGGTATGATCTCGGCGCTGACCTGGGTCGGGCCCAGTGGGTTCGCCGAGAGAGCGCGCGACAAACCCACCCAGAGAATCTTCATCGCACCCCATAGCACACACGCAATTCCCAACTGACGCAGGTGGCCTACCGATCCCCGGGTGAAAATCTGCCCAAGGGAATAATTGCCGAAAAGCTCATGCAAGTGATAAATGCACATGAACCAGACTGCCGACGTCAACGCACTCAGAGCCAGCACCAAAAGCCGGTGGCCGAGGGTCAGGTCGCCTATCCGGAACCACACATCGAAATAGCCGACGCTGCCTCCCCGGTTCGCAAGTAACGCAACCGTCGCCATAACAAACCCGATCACAATCAACGCCAGCAACCCCTTGCAGACCCAGCGGAGCAGGGTGCTGATCCGCCGAATCTTCCTCAACTTCGCCTCATTTTCAGGTCGCATGAGAACTCCTCCATGGAGAATCTCTCCACGCCCCAGATCATACGCAGATAATTCCGCTTGTCAATAGTTATTTATCGTTTACCAATAATTATTGATTGTTCTACACAATATGCGGTTGGAATCGTTATTCTGGCACAGCCCCACAGGAGTCGTCATTCTGGCGCAGCCAGAATCTCCGTATCTTCCGTTGCCTGTTCTTCCCCCTGTTCCCTGACCCCTGTTCGTCCTTGTCAAGCCCCTCGTCCCCAAAAAATCCCCCTAACCAACACCTCACCAACCACTTGCCTCCGAAAAATAGTTGGCATAGTAGTTTCCCTCCATCCCGTATAATTAAAGTAGTAAGTACAACCAAACAGACCCGGCCAGCCAGCCGGGCCTTCGCATTTAACCTTTCAACCGTCGCGACTGAGTCCAGACTTAGTCCAGACTTAAACCAGACTAAGTCAGACCAAGTCTAGACTTAACATGCTTTTTTTGAAGACTTTGAGACTTTTTCGCACACAAAGGGAGAATCCGCATGACCGGCGCAACCGCAACCAGCCAGATCTTCGCCTTTAATACGTCTCACGCGCTTAGCGCGAGCTTAACCGACATATTTTGAATACTTTACGCTTCTACCCCAAGGGGTACACACAGCAACGAGCCCACCCATTGCACCCTCAACGCGGCGGACAGGTCGCAGGAGACTCACAAGCTCTCGCCGCTTTGAATCTCGGCCTCGGCAGCCGATGGATTGGACGCATCGTCCTCAGTCTCAGAAGTGGGCGACTCAGGCTCCTCTGACGGCGCAGACGGCTCATGCTCCATCGCCATCTCCTCCTGCTCGGCCAACTGCCCCGCCATCTTCTCGAACTCCTCGATCGAGGGGAGCTCGGAGACGTCCTTCAGCCCGAACTTGAGCAGAAACTCGCGCGTCGTCCTGTACAGGATGGGTCGCCCGATCACATGCTTCCGCCCCGCCGTCGCAATCAGCTTGCGCGCCAGCAGCGAACCAAGCACGCCGCTCGAGTCCACCCCGCGAATCTCCGAGATCTCCGGCGCCGTCACCGGCTGCTTGTACGCTACGACGGCCAGGGTCTCCAGCGACTGCAACGTCAGCTTCAGCGGTGGCTTCAGGGTGCGCACGAACCCGCGCACCGCGTCGTGGTACTCCGGCTTGGTGGCAAAACGGAAGCCGCCAGCAACCTCGCGAATCTCCAGCCCGCGATCAGGGGTCGAGTATTCGGCGATCAACTGGTCCAGCAGCACGCGAAAGTGCGCGCGCAGCCGGGCCAGGCGCGCCCGCTCCGCCCGCGCCGCCGCCGCCTCGACCGCCGCCGCCGCATCGGTCGCAGAAGAGTCCGCCGCCGAGTCCGCAGCCGAACCTGTTTGCTCCGCAGTCTGCGGGTTCGGCTCCGTTGCAAGAACGCCGTTGGCCTCGTCCGCGTCCGAGTTGCCCGGCGAATCGGCAGAGTCTGGCGCGGCTGGCGAACCAGCCTCCGCGACAGGCACTGCATTGTCCGCATCGAACTCCGGCTCCAGCGTCGGGTCTGCCTCCGTCGCTTCCGTCTCGATCAGCGAGAGCGTCTGCTGGGCCGAGACCGCGCGATCCAGCTCCGCCTGCGCCTCATCGCCCAGCAGGCCCAGCAGTTGCGCCAGCGTCACCGGCTCTTCCGACGCATAGATAACAGCTTCGATCTTTGCTTTCAGGCTCATGATTCGTGTCAGAGATAAGCATATCAACCCTGCGGCTTGTGCGCAGAGACAAGTGACGCGTGCAGAAAGATTGAGTCGGCGGATTCAACAGCGAAGCGCAAAGGGAAGGGACTAATCGAACGAGATCATGATCTTGGTATACGCCGCCGGATTCTCGCTCCACGCGCGCAGGATCGCCGGCGCATCGTCCAGCGGCACGGTCGCGCTAATTGCCTCCGCGGTGGGGAACCGTTTCTGCTCGAACATGCGGATCACCTCTTTGAAGTCCTCGGGCAGCGCATTGCGCGAGCCGCGAATGTCCAGCTCCTTCTGCACAAACAGCCGCGTCTCGAAGCTGACGTTGTCCTTGGCGTATCCAATGTAGACAACGCGCCCGGCGAACGAGACCTCCTCGACGGCCGCGCGATANNGCAATCGCCAGCTTCTTGTCGTCGATGTCGATGGCAACAACGCGCGCATCTCGGAAGGCCGCCGCCGCCACCGCGCCCAGTCCCACGCCGCCGCATCCATACACCGCCACCGTGTCCTTCGCCGTCACCATCCCGCGCGCAACCGCATGGCAGCCCACCGTGAGAGGCTCTACCAGAGCCAGTTCTTCCAGTGGCAGCGAGGCCGCGTACAACTTCGCCACCGGTATGGAGATGGTGTCCATCAGCGCGCCGTCGCGCTGCACCCCCAGCGTGTGATTGTCACGGCACGCATTGAAGCGCCCCTGCCTGCAAGAGGTACACTTGCCGCAGCTCGTATATGGCGACATCGTCACATTCATTCCCTCAACCAGGCCGAGGTCGTTTGCCGGCACATGCTCCAGCGTTGCGCCGACCTCGTGGCCTGGAATCCGCGGATAAGTCACCATCGGGTTCTTGCCCAGATACGTGCTCAGATCGCTCCCGCACAAACCGAGGCGGCGGACCCGCATTGTGGCTTCCAGCGGGCCGGCAACCGGACGTTCCATCTCAATGACCCGCGCCTCGCCAGGCCGGTCGATCACAAGTGCTCTCATTGATCCCCTTTGTCCCTCTCCATCTCTTCCGTCGGCAAGTGCTTCACCAATCTCAGTATAGAAGATCGCCAGATGCCTTGAAGCGAACAGCAATACGGCCGGGCGGATCCATGGCGCGCCAGGAAATGCGAATTTCCAGAACGACCCTCCGTGAATGTGGGAAGATAGGCAGAATGGCTACGGTCGGCGTAATTATTCCCGCGTTCAATGCTGCAAATACCCTGCCGATCGCACTCGAGAGCGTCGCGTCGCAGACCTTCGACGACTGGCAGATTCTGCTGGTCGACGATGGCAGCACCGACAACACCGCCGAAGTCGTCGCCCCCTTCCTCGACCGCCTCGGCCCCAAAATCCTCTATATCAAGCAGCAGAACCGCGGCTTGCCCGCGGCAAGAAACACCGCCATTCGCGCCTCGTCCGCCGAGTTCCTCGCGCTGCTCGATGCCGACGACGTCTGGCTGCCCTGCCGGCTCGAGGAATCGGTGAAGATTCTGCGCGAACGTCCGCAGGCGGGCCTCGCCTATGGCGGCATCACCAGCATCGACCAGGAGGGCCGGCCCGGAGAATCATTCGTGGGAAATCGCAGGTACGCCGAAGGCCGCATCGCGTCGCGCATCTATATGCGAAATGTAGACATGCCCTGCCCCACCCTTACATTCCGCCGCAAGTGCATCGATGAAGTCGGCCTCTTCGACGAGACGATGCGCGCCACCGAGGATCGCGACCTCTGCCTGCGCATCGCCCTGCGCTACGAGGTTGCGTTTGTCCCCAGGGTCATCGCCTGCTACCGCGTCTCGCCCAGTTCCATGACCACCGATCCCGAGCGCATGCTCCAGGCCCAGATGCAGTTCATCGAAAAACATTACGGCGCTCCCGGTTGCGGCCTGGTGGCGCGCCGCGTCGCCCTCAGCCAGTGCTACAAACAGCGCGCCGATGCCCTCTCGCTCCGCCGACGCCCGTGGCCTGCCCTGGCCAGTTCCTTGCGCGCCCTGGCCCTCTATCCATTCGATATCGGCAACATCCGTACCGCCGCATCTATGCTCCTGCGTTGCGCCGGACTCAGAGTAATGACCAAGTAGGTGTTCCCATATTTCAAGGTTGTCATCCTGACCCTGAGCTTGTCGAAGGGGAAGGATCCCCGCATTTTCTTTTGTTGGTTCTTGCTCGCGAGAGACGCCTGGTTTGAAGACACTCTCGCATCTCACGCTCTTACTGAGGACTGGCTCCAGAACCCCGCGCCGGGCTCGTTGCCGACAGATGATAGTCGAACCGGTCGAGGTCCTGCTCCCTGGAAAAACGCGGCTCCGCGACAAACTTCGGGTCCCCGCAGCTCTCGTGTAAATATCCGAATGGGCACCCAACGCCCCGTATTCCGTAGTACAGATTGTTGGTGCGGATCACATGCCCGATCGTCTTCTGGTAGTAGAAGCCGCCCGGCCCGCCCGGCTTTCCTCCCAGGTTGTAGGTTCCGGGATTGTCGTACCCCAGAACTATATTGTTCTTGAAGGTCAGCGTGCTGGCGGAGCAGCCGCCGTCGTCCCAGCACCCAATGTCGAAGCTGGTCGGAGCATAGGTGACAATCGTATTGTTGGCGATCAGCGCCGTGCCTCCCTGCCGGAAGTTGAACGAGAGCGCATCGTTCGAGCGGCAGAAGTCGCCTAGATGTGCGTTGTAAGTGCTCGGCAGGCCCGCCATCGGCTGAGACATCCTCATGCAGTTCGCCATCACCGTGTTGTTGGTGAATACCGCCGGGTTCTCGTTTGGCCCCCACTTGAACGGCTGCCCGTTGTTGCCGCGCGCCGTGGAGTTCGTGATTGTCATTGAGCATCTGCCCGTGTCCAAGTGCCCCAGGTCCAGCCCGTCCTGCGTGTTGTAGTTGAACGCGGAGTGGTCGACGTTCGCCGTCAGGCACATCCCCGGCGGCGTTCCCACTCCATCGCCATACCCTCCATCGCTCTGCCCGTAACAGGAGTAGGCCCCGCTGCCGGGAGAGATCTGGTTGCATCCGCTCCACTCAATCGTGGAATAGTTGAAGTTCCACACTCCATGGACGCTCGCGGTCTGCCTGCCATCGTCGAAGTCCCACCCAGCCATGCCGTTGTAGGCAATATCGCAGCGCAGACAGGTAACCACTCCTCCAATCGCTCCGATCACTCCCCGGTCCGTGTGCCCATGGATCCATAAGTCCTGCATCGTTAGATCGTGCGTATGCACGTCGGTGGAGACGCCATCCGAGTCGAAGTCGTCCAGCGGGCCGCCCCTGCTACAGCCTCTTGGCAGCATCGGATCGCCATGCGATACGCACTGCGCGTGACTGGTCACCTCCAGGCACTGCACATCCACATACTGTGCTCCCGATAAGTTCAGCGCGCTGCCAACTGCAAACCCGCCGAAGATCTGCGTCACCTTCGTCTTATCGACCGCGTTCCCAGCGCTGCAACTTGCGTAGTTCTCGCCCAGGATGCGCGTGTGCTGGCTCGGCGTCCCAGCAGGAATGATGGGGTTGGTGCAGGCGTACGGCCCCTGTCCTCCAAAGCACCAGGTATAGCCCGCGCCCTTGCCGGTTGCGGCGTCGAACCCCACCCGCCACGGCCCGTCATGAAGGATCACCGTGTCGCCGCCGGCAATCACCCACGCATCGTTGCCGTAGCTCTGGTCGTCCCAAAGATACCGGTAGTCCTTGAACGCGCAGTGCTGGTTCACTCCCCGGCCGCGATACGCAACGTCCGCGTTGCCATCGCACTGGCCCGTCGGCGCCTTTGCCGAATAGCGGGTCCCTCCATCCTTGCGCACATACCAGGTCTCTCCAAACGCAGGCGCGCAGATCGACAGCAGCAATAACATCCACAGAATATTGCGACGCATTTTCACTCTTCGGTTGCTCCAGTCGAGGGCGGATTCGCCCGTGAGCGAAGTATAGTCGAAGGCAAGCATCCTGCCTGTTTTAGCTCGTCATTCTGGCGCCGGGTGCCCCAGATGCCTCGCATTTGGGCCGGGTGCCCCAGGTGCCTCGCATTTGGGCACCTGGGAGCGAATCCAGGGATGCTCGTTCCATCGCCTTAACTGACAGCTTGATGGCTGATAGCTTACAACTCAAGAATCATGCCTTCCACATTGTCCTTGCCGTTGCCTGTTCTTCACCAACAACCAACAACCAACAACCAACAACTGCAATCAAGCCGAGATAGCCTCGGCGATGGGCAGCGAGACGGTGAGCCACTCGGCGAAGCCGTCTTCGGGCACCTCGGCCATGTGGGTGGTTGGCTGAGGCAGGAGTTGGCCGTCGAGGGCGAGGCCTTCGAGGTGGAACTCGAGGGCTTCGCGGAGTTTGGCGCGCATCTCTTCGAGGCAGTGGCCAGTGCAGGCGCAGCCGGGAACATCGGGCGCGAAGCCGCTCAGGTTGGTTGGGCCGTTCTCGTAGATGACAAGGTAACGTCGCGTCATGGCTTCAACCCTGATAGCTTTCCTGTTCAGGCTCGATTGGCAAGCGCGCAGGTCGAATCTGCCCGTCGAAGTTGTCTCCTATTGAACACCCTGGGTTCGCAATCTTGTGCTCCGCTCGCATCGGCATCCTTCTGTTGTCGGCACCGGAGTAGAGTCCGACTGCACCTTTGCACTCGGGGCACCTGATGCGCGGATCTGCCATCCTCATCACCTGGTCCACAGGAAGTGTGTGCCACCCGTAGATTCGCCCGACTCCGATCCGCTCGTGATGGTGTTTCACGTCGACGATGTTCATTCCCGCATTCTAGCGGACGGGATGCTCGGAGAGGCGGGGCTGGCGGCCGTCGGTGGCCTTGCGGAAGTAGAGGCCGGCGGGGCAGAACTCGGAGTCGGTCTTGAGCTTGTGGGCGATGTGCGGGGGCGGCGCGCCGGGGACGTGATGGCGGTGCAGCTTGACGGCACCGGTGCAGTCGGAGCAGCGGAATTCGGTGTCGTCGTCGATGAGGGCTTCGGTGACGGACTTGAGCTTCCAGAAGGGCTCGTATCCACCGCCGATCTTGAGGCGACGTCGTTTGACCTGGCACTCGTAGATTTTTTCGGATTCGGCGGCCATGTGTGAACTCCTTGGTGGTGCGGTTGTGGATCGGGTTGAGGGCGTGTGAATCGGCTCCGCGTGCCTGAAACGGAGGGAAAAGCAAGAGCGAAATACGGAGATTCTGAGCTGCGCTCAGAATGACGGTCGTGATGGATTACGGTCGTGATGGTGCGCGAACTGGTGCGCGGCTATGCGACGGGGTTGGCGGAGGGTTTGGCTTCGCGGCCGTCGGTGGCGTGCTGGAAGAGCAGGCCGCTGGGACAGAACTCGGCGTCGGCGGCGAGCTTGTGCTCGACGTAGGCGACGGCGCCTGGTTTACCGTTGCGGCCGAGCAGCTTGACCGCGCCAGAGCAGTCCTTGCATCGGAAGTCGGTGTCTTCGTCCACCAGAGCGATGGCGACGTTTTTGATCTTCCAGAAGGGCTCGTATCCTCCACCGGATTTGAGACGGCGGCGGCGGACCTCACACTCGTACATCTTTTCCCGTTCGACTGCCATTGGAGCACTTCTCCTTTTCATGCAACTTAGTAAAGATTCAAAATGCCGTTTCTTCTGCAAACGGTGCAAGTACTTCAGTTACGACACATCCTGGAAGAAGAGATGCTCTATTACCCGGTTCCGCCGACCGTCATGCGGTCTAGTTTAGTGGTTGGCATTCCGACGCCGACGGGGACGGACTGTCCGTCCTTGCCGCAGGTGCCGATGCCTTCGTCGAGGGCGAGATCGTTGCCCACCATCGATACGAATTTGAGGGCCTCTGGGCCGCTTCCGATGAGGGTCGCTCCCTTTACGGGCTGGGTGACGCGGCCATCCTCGATGAGGTATGCCTCGGAGGCGGAGAAGACGAATTTTCCGTTGGTGATGTCCACCTGTCCGCCGCCGAAGTTGACGGCGTAGAGGCCGCGCTGGACGCTGCGGATGATGTCTTCGGGAGCGTCCGTGCCGGCGAGCATGTAGGTGTTGGTCATGCGCGGCATGGGGATGTGGTGGTAGCTCTCGCGGCGGCCGGAGCCGGTGTTTGGCGTGCCCATGAGGCGGCTGGAGAGCTTGTCGGAGAGATAGCCGCGGAGGATTCCATTCTCGATGAGGACGGTCTCCTGGGTGGGGTTGCCTTCGTCGTCCACGTTGATGGAACCGCGGCGATTGGGCATCTGTCCGTTGTCGACGACGGTGACCTTTTCACTGGCGACCTTCTGGCCGATGAGACCGGCGAAGGCTGAGGTCTTCTTGCGGTTGAAGTCGGCTTCGAGGCCGTGGCCGACGGCCTCGTGCAGCAGGACTCCGGGCCATCCGGGGCCGAGGACGACGGGCATCTCACCGGCGGGAGCGGCGATGGCGTTGAGTTGCAGGATGGCGGTGCGCGCAGCCTCGCGGGCGAAGTGCTCGGGGGAGTGGGTGCCTTCAAAGAAGTCGAGGGTAACGCGGCCTCCGCCGCCGGAGGTACCGCGGGTGGTGCTGCCGGCTCCGTTATCGGCTGTGGCGTCCTGGGCGATGACGAAGACATTGAGGCGTGCCATCGGTTGCGTGTCGGAGGCGAAGGTGCCGTCGGATGCGGCGATGAGGATGCGGCGCAGCTCGTCGGAGAAGCCGGCGCGAACCTGGGTGATGCGGGGGTCGAAGTCGCGGGCGGCCTTGTCGGCGCGCTGGATGAGGGCCAGTTTGGCGGCGATTTCGGCGTCTGCGGCGGCCCCGGCGATGGGGTAGAGCGTGGCGTTGCCGGATGTGTGGCGGAAGCCTGCGACGGGCTGCTTGGCCGGGCCGCTGGCGATGAGGGCGGCAGTGCGGGCGGCACGCAGGAGACGGGCGCTGGAGAGGTCGTCGGTGTAGGCATAGCCGGTGCGCTCACCGGAGAGGACACGGATGCCGCAGCCGACGCTGATGCCCTGGGAGGCGGACTTGACCAGGGACTCGTCGATGCCGAGCGAGGTGGAGGTGACGGACTCGAAGTAGAGATCGGCGAAGTCGCCGCCAGCCGAGAGCGCCTCGCCCAGGCAACGCTCCATCAGCCGCTCGGAGAGGCCGAGCTTCTCGATGAAATAGCGCTTATGGCCGGGCGTTGGGACGGGGATTTTTTCGGTCTGGGGCAGGGACACACTTCCATTCTAGTCTTCCACATGGTTCGCGGCAAATAAAACGCGAAGAAATGGGTCAAAGACGTGATACAGTTGCAAGTTTCTGCTTTATTGCTGGAAGATGCGGAGACCGGATGAGGTCTGAGGAGAGGATGAAGCCCCGGCCGCTCAAGAGTTCGCTCGCTCTGTTCCTGGTCACGGTGATGGCGGGGCTTGCAGTGCGGATGGCTCCGCTGGGATTGCCGGCGGTGGTGGTGAAGTACGGCGGATCGATGCTGTGGGCGGTGATGATCTACTGGGTTGTCTCGGCTGCGCTGCCGCGGTGGCGGCTGACGGTTGTGGGGTTGGTCGCGGGGGCGGTCGCTACGGGGGTTGAGTTCTTCAAGCTGTATCACTCGCCCGCGATGGATGCATTCCGGATGACGCTGCCGGGGATGATTCTGCTGGGGCGGTATTTTTCAGTGCGGGACATTGTGGCGTACTGGGTTGCGATTGGGCTTGCGGCGTGGGTCGATGGAAGAATTCGCTTGACGGAATAAATCTACATAGGTAGAGTTGTCGGCATGAGTATGAAGATGCGTCGATCTCCGCAGACCGCGCTGGTGCTGGCCGAGTTCCTCTCGGACGAGCAGGAGTGGCGATACGGCTACGATATCAGCCGGAATACGGGGCTGAAGTCGGGCACGCTATACCCCATCCTGATGCGGCTGGCCGAGCACAGGATGCTGAAGACGAGCTGGGAGACGGCGGAGACGGGCAGGACGCCGCGCCACATGTACAAGCTGACGAAGGATGGTTTGCGCTATGCGCGGGAGATGGTGAGCGTGGCTGCCGCACAGGCGGTCGGTGAACCGGCCTTCGACGGGGTGGGCCTATGACTCTGGTTCGCAAGCTGGCGGTGAGGATTTCGAGCAGAGTGGTGCGATGGGCATCTCCGGGCTGCAAGGAATGGGCCGAAGGATTGGCGTGCGAGGCTGCGGTGATTGAGAGCGACTGGGCCGCGCTGCGTTGGGCTCTGGGGAGTACACGGGTGCTGCTTGACCGCCGCACGGCACCACTCACTTCGCTCGACGAAGTCCCTGCCGAGGCGAAGAAATATGTGGAGGCACTGCGCGCCGGGGTCTGGGCGTTGTTGATGCCGCTTACCCAGGGGCCGCCGTTCCTATGGATGTTCTTCCGTGCGAAGAACTCGCTGGAGCGCGCCGGTTGTGCGCTGGTTATGTTTAGCTCGATGCTTGCCGGCGCTTATACGCTCTTGGAATGGCGCAGGCAGAAGCAGATAGTCAAGTACGAAGTTTACGACGACATTCTTGCCTGGGCGAGGCTTTACCGGGCGGAGTTAGCGCGCCGCGGCACAACGAATGGCATTCAGACTTTTATTCTTCTGTGTTGGTGCGTGGGCTTCGGCATGGCCCAGCGTGACGGAACGCTCACACGTATTCTGTTTGCGGGCTTTGGTTTGCTCCTTCTAGCTACCCTGCCGCTGATGCTGCAAGTCCTACGAAACAATCTGCGGCGGATCGAGGAGATCGATGCGCTGCTTGCGGAGCGGGATGGAGTGCATAGCCTATGACTCTAGTTCGCAGGCTGGCACTGGGGATTTCGAGCAGAGTGGTGCGATGGGCATCGCCGGGCTGCAAGGAGTGGGCCGAGGGAGTGGCGCGCGAGGCTGCGGTTATTGAGAGCGATTGGGCTGCGCTGGGTTGGGCGATTGGGAGTACGCGGGTGCTGCTTGATCGCAGAAAGGCACCACTCACCTCGCTCGACGAAGTCCCTGCTGAAACGCAGAAGTTCGTGGAGATGGCGCACCAGAGGGCAGGCTTAATCTTGGGATTCTCAATCCTACAGGGGCTGCGGGGGCTTTTGTATTTGTGGAGGTTCTTCCATGTCGGAAGCACCTTGGAATGCGCTGGTTGCGCCGTAGTCGTTCTGGGTTCGATCCTTGTGGGGATTTATGCGCTGATGGAACGGCGCAGGTTGAATGTGCCATGGTACGACGATATCTATGATGATCCTGTTGCCTGTGCGCATCTCTATAAAGAGCAACTGAAGCGTGGCGACAGTCTCTGGATTTATTTTCCTTTTTTCCTCTGTTGGATGTTCGGCGACTGGTTGTTTTACCGCGTAGGGTCATATGTCCCCTTAGATATGATTTATTTAGGGGTTATTGTTGGTGCGATCTTCTTGTTCATTCTTCCAACGATGCACCAAAGGAAACACAACAACCTGCGGCGGATCGAGGAGATCGATGCGCTGCTCGCGGAGAGAAATTGAGCGAGTGGCGTTCCGGTGTTCTGGAACAGCCGTGCCGCGCAAAAGAAGAAGCAGATTCCTTCGCTGCGCTACGGAATGACAAGCGAGAACAGACAACGACGCAATACGGAGATTCTGGCTTCGCCAGAATGACGACGGCTCATGTCAATCAATGATGGTGGGGGATTCGGAGCCGCTAGAGTTTTTCGACGACGACGGCGGTGCCGTAAGCGAGGACCTCGGTGACTCCCTGCATGAGCTCGTTGGCGTCGTAGCGGGCCATGATGACGGCGTTGGCTCCGGCCTGGGCTGCGTGCTGCGCCATCATGACGAAGGCGTCCTGGCGGGTCTTCTCGCAGAGCTGGGTGTAGAGGGTGATATTGCCGCCGATGAGCGTCTGTAGACCGGCGCCGATGGTGCCGAAGAGGTTGCGCGAACGGACGACGATGCCGCGCACCACGCCAATGTTGCGCACGATGCGGTAGCCGGGAAGCTCGAGCGCGGTGGTGACCATTGCGGGATCGAGGATGGCGGGGGGCTGTTGGGGAAATGTGGCCATGGGATTCTCCTGGGTGAGGACGTTGTACGTTGTATGTTGTACGTTGCTGGAGGATGGTACGCGCGGGGAGGGGTTATGGTTCCGTGCGGGCGAGGGCGGCGACCAGCGCGGTGACGGAGCCGGAGTCGATGGCGCGGGCGGCCAACTGGATGGCGGCGCGAAGGGCTGCGTGGATGTCTGGCGTGGAGGATGGGACGACATCGGCGGCGATGAGGACGGCGGCGGCGTTGAGCAGGACGACGTCGCGGCGGGGGCCGGGTTCTCCGGCAAAGATGGCGCGGAGGATGGCAGCGTTGGCGGCGACATCGCCCCCGCGCAGGCTAGAGATGGGAGCGGAGGCGAGACCGACCTGATCGGGCGTGAGACGGCTAAAGGTGACGGTATCGTCGCGGACTTCGGCGAGTTGAGTTGGGCCGGAGATGGATATCTCGTCGATGCCTGAGCCGCTTGCGGAGGCTTCGTCTGAGACTGCGCCGTGGACGACGAAGGCGTGGCGCACGCCGAGCAGGAGCATCGCCTCGGCGACGATGGGGACCAGGCGGGCGGAGTAGACGCCCATGACCTGGGCGCGCGCGCCTGCCGGGTTGGCCAACGGGCCGAGGACATTGAATGCGGTGCGCACGCCGAGGGCGCGGCGGACGGGCATGACGGCCTTCATGGCGGGATGCAGGCCGGGAGCGTGCAGGAAGGCGAAGCGATGGCGGCGCAGAGATGCGGCCCCGGCGGCTGGGGTGAGAGCGATGGGAATGCCGAGGGCTTCGAGGACATCGGCCGAGCCGCAGAGCGATGTGACGGCGCGGTTGCCGTGCTTGGCGACCATGATTCCTGCCCCGGCGGCGGCACCGGCGGCGGCGGCGACCAGGGCGGCGGCGGTGGAGATGTTGAAGGTGCCGGTGTCGTCTCCACCGGTGCCGCAGGTGTCGACCAGGAGCGCACGTTCGGCGTCGTCGAGCGGGACGGTGATGGCGGCGGCGAGCATGGCTTCGGCGAAGCCGGCCAGTTCGGCGGCGGTCTCGCCACGGGCGGCGATGGCCCCGAGCAGCGCGGCGAGTTGGAGGGAGTGCGGGCTGCCGGGCTCCGCGGCCTCGGTACTTCCGGCGAGGACGAGGTCGAGCAGGGCACGCGCCTGGCTGCGCGAGAGGACCTCGCGCTGCTCGACGACGCGCTTCATGTATTCATGCAGAGCCATGAGGGAAAGGGTATCAGGCGCGGGCAGGAATTCAATATTGACGAAAAATTCTCGTCGGGAATTAAGACTTCTCGTCCATGGAATGACGTGCCGGCAACATGCTCTGGTGGAGGATGCGGGAGATGAAGACGAACTCGGCGGCAGGTCTGTAGAAGACAATGTGCCTGCCCTGTTCCATGCAGCGCAGACCGGGCCGGATGTGATTGCAGGCGCGGCCCAGCAGGGGTTGATCCGCGAGTCGCTGACAACCGGCTTCGATCTCCGCGAGATAGCGAACTGCCTGTTCTTCGCCCCAGCGATCCAGGGTATAAGCGCCGATGTGCAGTAGGTCTGCCTCGGCGCGACGGGAGAGTTTGAAGGCCGCCATCGGCTACCATGCCTGCGCGGGGAGTTTCAGCGATTTTCTGATGCGGGCGAAGGAGTTGCCTTTGGCGATGCCGCTTGCGTCGCCCTGGTCGATGGCGGTGCGCAGGGCTGCGAGCTTGACTTCAAACTCGCGCTCTTCGCGGTCGAGCGTTCGGAGCGCAGCGCGGACGACTTCGCTAGCGTTTTCATAGCGCCCGGCCTCTATTTTGCTTGCGACAAACCTGTCCAGTTCGACGGTGAGACTGACGTTGCGGGTGGGCATGGAGAACCTCTCTGGGGCTACGATCCTGATGTATGGTAGCGTAGTTGGCAATCCTTGCCAATAGCTGGCGCAGGCCGCCGCGGAGGGACGAATATCGACCAGTCTGGACGATAAACGCACAAATAGAGGATGCGGCGATTGCTCCGGCTCGCGGCTATCCACTAGTATCGGACTGCGAGCAATTTTTTATATAGAACCGAGACAAACAAAACATGAAGATCCACGAGTACCAGGCAAAAGAGATTCTGCGGAGGTACGGCGTGCCCGTGCCCGACGGCGAGATGGCCACCACGGTGGAAGATGCGGACATGGCGGCGAAGGCGCTGTTCAGCAAGGGCAATCTGGCTGTGGTGGTGAAGGCCCAGATCCACGCCGGAGGCCGCGGCAAGGGCGGCGGCGTGAAGGTGACCAAGACGATCGAGGACGCAAATGCGGCCGCCAAGGCGATCCTGGGGATGCAGCTCATCACCCACCAGACCGGGCCAACGGGGCAAAAAGTCCAGCGGCTGCTGATCGAGGCGGGATCGGCGATCGATCGTGAGCTTTACCTCGGGTTGGTGCTGGATCGCGCGACGGCCAAGATCGTGTTTATGGCGTCGCAGGCGGGCGGCATGGAGATCGAGAAGGTGGCGAAGGAGACTCCGGAGCTGATCTACAAGGAGACCATCGAGCCGGCGCTCGGCCTGCAGCCGTACCAGGCGCGGCGGCTGGCCTTCAAGCTGGGGCTGGAAAAAAAGCAGATCAACCAGGCGGTGTCGTTCATGATGGGCCTCTACAAGGCGTACGTCGAAAGCGACGCGTCGCTGATGGAGATCAACCCNNGACGGAAGCCTGATGGCGCTGGACTGCAAGATCAACTTCGACGACAACGCGATGTTCCGGCACAAGGACCTGCAGGAGCTGAGGGATCTGGCGGAGGAAGACCCGCTGGAGGTGCAGGCATCGAAGTTCAACCTGAACTACATCAAGCTGGACGGCAACATTGCATGCATGGTGAACGGGGCGGGGTTGGCGATGGCGACGATGGACATCATCAGCTACGCGGGCGGAAGTCCGGCGAACTTTCTGGATGTGGGCGGAAGCGCCAGCCAGGAGCAGATCGAGAATGCGTTTGAGATACTGCTGAGCGATCCCAATGTGAAGGCGATCTTCATCAATATATTT
Source organism: Granulicella sp. (assembly GCA_003142215.1). Lineage (GTDB taxonomy): Bacteria > Acidobacteriota > Terriglobia > Terriglobales > Acidobacteriaceae > Edaphobacter. Next base: position 27,560 of record PLOT01000153.1, read on the forward strand.
GGCGGGATTCTGCGGGTGGACATTCTGGCGTCGGCGGTGGTTGCGGCCACGAAGAAGCTGAATGTGAAGCTGCCGATCATACTGCGGCTGGAAGGCACGAATGTCGAAGAGGGCAGGAAGATTCTTGCCGAGTCGGGCATTAAGTTCCAAGTGGGAGCAACGATGAAAGAGGCTGCGGATTTGGCAGTCAAAGCAGCGAAGAGTTGACCCATTTTGGAGGGAGATGCGATGAAATTCCAGACCTACGGACCGTTTAGTGTTCCCAATGAGGAACTTAAGGCAGATTTGCTTGCGAAACAATTCAACAAGAAAAAGGGACATCTCAACGAAGCTTCGGGCGTCTACATATTTATCAACGGCGGTCTTCCTGTTTACGTCGGAAAAGCAGAAAAAGACAGCTTCGGCACTCGAATCCCCAACCATTTCAATAGACCGCACAATCCAAAATTGAAGGAATTGTTCGATCATAAGGCACAAGTCAGCTTATTGTTGATAGCCCTTGCAAAAGAGAATGGCGATGATCTCCGAATAGCGGAAACTAATAAGGCAGCGCATCATTCTGCAATCCACCGGCTGGAAGAATCCCTGATTGGGGCCTGCTTGGCGGTAAACCCGAAATTGTTCAACGTGAGCAGTGTGGGTTTCTATAGAGACACACATGTTCCTGGCTATCTGAATACCGTCCCGCAAGACAAAATAAATTTCCCAGCAGCTAATGCATTAGCAAAACTGCTGCACCAATGAAGAACCAAGTATTAGGAGCTAAAAGCTATGGCAGTGCTGGTTGATAAAAATACGCGGTTGATTGTGCAGGGGATTACCGGGCATGAGGGGACATTCCACGCCAAGGCCTGCGAGGAGTACGGGACCAAGGTGGTTGGCGGAGTGACGCCGGGCAAGGGCGGGACCGTGCACGAGGGCTGGCCGGTCTTCAACACGGTGGAGGAGGCGGTGAAGGCGACGGGCGCGAATGCGACCATGATCTTTGTGCCGCCGCCGTTTGCCGCGGACGGGATTCTGGAGGCCGAGGACGCAGGGCTGCCGCTGATCGTCTGCATCACAGAGGGGATTCCGACGCTGGACATGGTGAAGGTGTGGGAGGTTGTGAAGCGGTCTGGATTAAACGGCAAGGGATCGCGGCTGGTGGGGCCGAACTGTCCGGGGGTGATCTCTCCGGGCAAGGCGAAGGTGGGCATCATGCCGGCGCGCATCCATAAGGAAGGCTCGGTGGGGATTGTGTCGCGCTCGGGCACGCTGACCTATGAGGCGGTGTACCAACTGACGACGCGCGGCATCGGGCAGTCTACGGCCATCGGGATTGGCGGCGACCCGATCATCGGGACGACGCACATCGACGCGCTGCGGCTGCTGAACGACGATCCGGAGACCGAGGCGATCATTATGATCGGCGAGATCGGCGGGACGGCGGAGGAGAAGGCGGCGCAGTTCATCAAGGAGTTTGTGAAGAAGCCAGTGGTCGGGTTCATCGCGGGCCAGACAGCGCCTCCGGGACGGCGCATGGGACATGCGGGCGCGATCATCAGCGGCGGCGAGGGCACGGCCGCAAGCAAGATGGCGGCGATGGAAGCGGCTGGGATTCACGTCGTCAAGTCGCCGGCAGAGATGGGCGCGACGATGGCGCGGCTGCTGGGCAAGGGGTAGAAGCGGTTGTAAGTTGTAAGTTGTGAGCTATAGCGTGGCGCGCCGATGGGCGCGCCACGCTTTTTTATTGCTTCTGCTACTGCATCCAGTTCGCCATCATCAGGGGCAGTTTGATTCGCTTGAAGTGGCGTGTGTTGTTGGTGACCAGCACGGCGTCCGCGGCGATGGCGTGGGCGGCGATCAGCATGTCCATGTCGCCGATGGGCGTACCGGCTGTCTTGAGATGGAATTTAATCTCCGCGTAAAAGTTAGCGGCCTCGGCATCCCAGGGCAGCATCATCGTTACACTGAGAAAACGTTGTACGGCCTGATGCAGATGGTGTCGTGGCGGCAGACCCTTGAGGCCGTATAACAGTTCGGCGCGCGTCATCGCAGAGATACAGAGATCGGAGGGCGAGGTCCTCACGAGATGCTGCTCCACGGCCCCGTATCCTCCTTTGACGATGTAGCTGGCGATGTCCGTATCAAGCATGTATCGCATCAGTCTTGCTCACGAAATAGCGGCTTGCGGTCTTTCGAGATGCGGTTCATGGGGCGGTCTTTCATCCAGTCCTCGGGAATGTCGATGCCCCGCACAAACTCGAAGAACTCCTCCCAGACCTGCGATCCAGGACGCGTGGATAGAATCACATTTTTGGTTTTTTCGTCGCGCGAGATATAGACCTGGTCGCCTTCGAAGCGGAACTCAACCGGGAGCCGGACGGCCTGACTTGCGCCGTTCTTGAAGAGTTTGGCGATGTGCGTCTTGGACATGAGCGGTTCCCTCCTACAGGGGAGTATATACCTTAGTATATGCGTTGGTTCACATAGCATTGTTACACCGCGCAAGACCTGGACTGCGGCCATTGATCCTCAGCTCTTCTGGTTGCGATAGAAGAGACCGGCGGCGAGGAAGAGCAGGGCTACCGTGAAGGCGAGTCGTGCGTGGAGGATTGCGTGGACGCGAAGCTGCACCACGCCGTCCATTATCCAGGCCGCACATCCTACGAACCAGATCCATGCTGTGTTTCGCATGGCTCTATGGTAGACGGAGGACGAGAGCTTTTAGCTGTTAAAGCATTTTCGCCAATGGTGTGGAGTGTCGCTCTGCGAGCGAAATGCGGGGATTCTTCCCCTTCGGCAAGCTCAGGGTCAGAATGACAATCCTTTTACGCATTACAGTAATGATGAAAATGCTCTAGGAGCTAAAGGCCAACAGCAAAAAGCTAGCAGGCTTTACACTGGAGACAGCGCAACTTTCGCGCTAAGGAGAAGGATTTTGTCAGAGAGAACATTCAGCATCATCAAGCCGGACGCGGTTCGCAAGGGGTATACGGCGGCGATACTGGCGCAGATCGAAGAGGCGGGATTCAAGATTGTGGCCATCAAGCGGGCGTCGATCTCGAAGGCGCAGGCGGAGGGTTTTTATGCGGTCCATGCGGGCAAACCATTCTTCGCGGGTCTGACGGAGTTCATGAGTTCGGGGCCGATCTTTCCCATGGTGCTGGAGAAGGAGAACGCGATCGCCGATCTGCGCAAGCTGATGGGCGCGACCAATCCCGCGCAGGCCGAGGAGGGAACGATCCGCAAGAAGTATGCGGAGTCGATCGGCGAGAACGCGATCCACGGCTCGGACGCGGAGGAGACAGCGGCGTTCGAGATCGGATACTTCTTCGCGGGGATTGAACTGAAATAGGTTCATGGGGTGGGTCCCGGTTCGGCGGTGACGACGGTCTTGGCGTTGAGGAACTCGCGCATTCCGGCGGCGGAGAGTTCGCGGCCATAGCCCGAACGCTTGACGCCTCCGAAGGGCAGGCGCGGATCGCTGGCTACCTGGGCGTTGAAGAAGACGGCACCGCATTGCAGCGCGGCACTGAAGCGGCGCTGCTCGTCGCGGTTGGCGGTCCAGACGGAGGCGGCGAGGCCGAATGGGGTGTCGTTGGCGATTGCGATGGCCTCGTCGATATCGGTGAAGCGGAAGAGCATTGCGACGGGGCCGAAGACCTCTTCGCGGTAGACCGGCGCGGTGCGGGGAAGGCCAGCGAGGACGGTAGGCGCGTAGTAGTTCCCCGTGCCGATCATGCGCTCGCCGCCGGCCAGCAGGCGCGCGCCGGCGTGGATTGCGGCTGCGACCTGCGCTTCGATTTCGTCGAGCTGCGCGGTGGTGGCGAGCGGGCCGATCTGGGTGTCTTCGCGTGTGGGGTCGCCGACTTTGATGGCGTCCATGGCGGCGACGAAGCGAGATTCAAATTCGTCGTAGATGGAGTCGGCGATGAGGAAGCGCTTGGCGGCGATGCAGGACTGTCCGCTGTTGATGCAGCGGGCGGCGACGGCGGCGGCGATGGCGGTGTCGAGCGAGGCCGAGGGCATGACGATGAAGGGATCGCTGCCGCCGAGTTCGAGGACGGATTTTTTGATGAGCCACCCGGCCTGGGCGGCGATGGCGCGGCCGGCGGACTCGCTTCCGGTAACGGTGACGGCGGCGACGCGCTGGTCGGCGAGCACCATCTCCACCTGGCTGGCTTCGATGAGGAGCGTCTGGAAGCTGCCGCGGGGAAAGCCGGCGCGGCGGACGAGGGCTTCGATGGCGAGCGCGCACTGTGGGACGTTGGAGGCGTGCTTGAGCAGGCCGACATTGCCGGCCATGAGAGCAGGCGCGAGGAAGCGGAAGACCTGCCAGAAGGGGAAGTTCCAGGGCATGACGGCGAGGATGACTCCGAGCGGGTCCCAGCGGACGATGGCGTCGAGAGGCGGGGCGTCGATGGGCTCCGGCGCGAGGATACGGGCGGCGTTTACGGCGTAGAAGCGGCAGGCTGCGGCGCACTTGGCAATCTCGGCGCGGGACTGCGCGATGGGCTTGCCCATCTCGGAGGTGATGAGCGCGGCGAGGTCGGCGGTTTCGCGGTCCAGAAGGTGCGCGAGCTTGTTCATGCAGAGCGCGCGATGGGCGAGCGGGACTTCCGTGGTGCGGGCGAACGCGGACTCGGCGAGAGCGATCTTCTGGAGCAGCGCCTCGTTGGTCAGGGGTGTGAAGCTGCGCAGCAGAGCGCCGGTTGCGGGATTGATGGATTGGATGGGCATGGATTGACTCAGAGGCAAGCTTACCAAGAGCGGAGGGCGCGCGCGAAGAGCGGCCGCTCGGGGCAATCGCCAATCGCATGAATTGTTAATCAGTTAGTACCCCCACCTCCCCCCCCACTTTTTCGTGCTTCCTAAAGTCCCTGGAACCAAAGAGATGTGACTTTGCGCATGCAAAGATTAGATTTCAGACTACTTATAGCTATCAATAAGAAAATAAATGGTTTCCTCCGTGCTTCGGTTTCGGGCATGAAAAACCCCGGCACGCTGCCGGGGTTTTCCTTGTTTTCTCTACTACTTTAATTTTACAGGATGGAGCATAACTACCATGCCACTTGGGGGAAAGTTTTTTCACTTTTGTTTTCTGTTGGTTGAGTCGATTTTGGAGGGTAGAGGGTCTTGACACGCGATTTTACGGGGAAATTCGGGGAAAAAATCTTTGGGAGCGGGAGGAGTGGGAGGTAGACCCACCCTTCGCTAGAAAAAAGCGAAGGATGGGGCACCCACTTTTTGTGGGAGGATCAAGATTTCAAAAACTTAGGGTGGGCCACCCGCCCTGAAGGCGCCTGCTCCCTCCGGAAAAGGGCAAAAGCAAGTGCATCGCATTTGTGGGAGAAAGGGGTGGAGGGTAGGGTGGGATGGAGTTCATCGGGATACTTCGCGCTCGAAAGACGCGTTCAGGATGACAGCAAGAACAGACAGCCGGCGGGGTTGGAAGTAGACTTACCCTTCGCGGCTCTCCCAGGTGCCCAAAAGCGAGGCACCTGGGGCACCCAATTTGTGATTGATTTCAGTCCTGGGCCACACGCCGAGCAGGTTGGTCTAGCGGGGGGCGGTGGGGTATGGCTCTCCGTGGCGGACGACGCGGGTTGGATCGAAGCGGGTGGTTCCTCCGTTGTCCCAGGTGGCACCGGGGGGAACCAGGATGTTGTCGGCGGAGCGTCCGGTGGATTCGCCGGTGCGGAGTTCGATGCGGTTGGCGTCGATTCCCTTCTCGGCGGCGAGGTACTGACGGACGTTGAGGGCGCGCTCGGCGGAGGTCTCGGAGGCCTCCTGGGGATCGTGCTTGCCGACGATGATGAGTGTGGCGTCGGACTCCCGGTTCATCTCGAGTGCGATGTCGTCGAGGCAACCCTTGGCCTCGTTGTCCACGCGGACGGGGCGCTTGCGGTCGCGGTCGAAGGAGATGCTGCAGAGAGTGCGGGCGGCGGGCGCGGGCGGCGGCGGCGGGGCGACCACGGTGACGGTGGTGGTGGCGGAGGCGGATTTGCCGAGGTCATCGACCACGTTGCATGTGACGTCGATGATGCCGGGGCTGACGTCGGCGGCCGAGAGCGCGCCGATGGCCTTGTTGCCGGTGACCTGTCCGGCGGTGGTGGAGAAGGAGAAGTTGAGCGCGCGGTTCTGCGGGCTGCGGCCGTCGGAGGTGATGGTGGAGGCGCCGCCGGGCAGGATGCTGCTGGGGTTGGCCGAGCAGGAGATGGTGGGGGGATCGTAGGCCTGGATGCGGAAGCTGGCGGCGCACTGGGCGTGCTGGGTGGGCCTGGCGCCGTCGCTGACTCGGCCGGTGACGACGTAGTCACCGGGTGCGAGGCCGGCGGTGGAGATGGTGGCGACATCGTCGGTGGCCTCGATCTGGCCTCCGTTTGTCTCCCAGGTGTAGACGGGCTTCAGCCTTCGGCCGGTTTCGAGGTTGATGACGCTACCGGTGACGCTGATGGGGTCTCCGGGAAAGACGGTGACGGGCTGGACCACGCAGCCATAGGCGGCGGGAAGCTCCTCGGTGGACCCGCCGAAGCGGATGACTCCGCCGGCGCTGAGGCGGTATGCGGTGATCTTGGCGACTCCTCCGTTGAAGAAGGTTGGCGCGGTGTTGAGGCCGAAGTTGATGTCGGAGTACTCGATGTCTGCCTGGATGGGGCGCAGGGCGAGGCGGTTGTGCAACGGGCCGTAGGGCAGGACGTAATCGAAGCCGGCGCCGGCGGTGGCGCCGTATCCCCAGGTGCAGGGCTGAACCAGCGGGCCGCCGGAACGAGCGCCGCCGAAGAGCAGGTGGGCGAAGGGAACGACTCGGCCGTACTGCCAGCGGTAGATGGGGCCGGCCTGGGCGACGTAGGAGCAGTCGTCGGGGCCGTAGGGCGAGGCTGCGCCCTGGACGACGACTCCAAAGTGGTTGCCGAAGTATCCGGCCACGCTGCCGATTCCACCCTTGGCTATGGGCTCGTAGGTGTAGCCGTTGAGGGTGCTGTTGAATGGATGGAAGTAGGTGTATCCGCCGAAGAGATCGAGGCGCGATGGGATGGGTTCCTGCGTTCCCGCGGGGGCTGCCTGGGCCAAAGCCGCGAGCGGGACGAGGGCGGCGGTTGCGGCCAGCAGAAGCGCGCGGACGAGCTTGGATGAGCGCCGGTGCATCATGGTTTCCTCCACATCAGTGTTACAGACTCCTGCCGCCATGGGTGGAATGGGAACCGATCCGGTTACTCCACCGGACGGGGTACCTCCACCGGTTCGGGTTACTCCTGGTTACTCCTGAGCCACGGTGAGCGAGACCGAGGTCGATTGCGAACTCACTCCGCTGACCGAGGTGGTTCCGGTAATGGGGATGGTGTAGACCTGATTGATACTGGACAAGCACGCGCAGCCCGCGAGGCTGACGATTGCGGCGGTGCAGAGAAGCGCCAAGAGCAGACGGAAGTTCGGCGAGCGGGTGGCACGCGGGTGGACCCGCTTGCGGCGTGAGAGGCCGAAGAAGGCAACCAGTCCGAAGGGGAAGACGGCGGCGAAGGCGATCGGCGAGAGGCCGCTGGGCGTTCTGCCGGCGGGAGCGGGAAGCGCAGGAAGAGCGAGCCGCGCGTCGGCCATGGTGGTGGTGACGGTCATGGTTGTGGAGACGCTGGCCCCGTCGCCCGTTCCGGTGAGGGTGACGGTTGGGGTGGCGAAGGTGCAGCTGGCGTCAGCCGGAAGTCCCGCGCAGGCGAGGGTGACCGGACCGGCAAAGCCCTGGACAGAGGAGACTGTGACTGCGTAGACCGTGGTCCCCGGGCCGCTGATGAACTGGTTCGGCGGAGCGGCGGAGAGGGTGAAGCTACCGGGGTTGACGGCCTGGGCGACTGTGCCCGAGCTGGAGGCGAAGTCGAGGGTTGCCTGGTAGGCGGCGGTAATGGTGAGAGTGCCCACCGGCAGCGTGGAGGTGGTGCAGGTGGCAACGCCGGATGAGTTGAGCGTGGCTGCGCAGAGCAGCGTTGTGCCGTTATAGAAGTTGACGGTGGCGGCAGTAACGGGAACGCTGGCCCCGGCGGCGACGGTGGCGATGAAGGTGACGCTGGCACCCTGAGTGATGGGAGTCGCGGAGGTTGTCACCGTGGTGACGGTGGCGAGCGGCGTGATGGCGAGCGCGCCGGGGACAACCGTGACTGTGGCGTAGTTGGCGATGTTTGCGCCGGAGACGGCGGCGGTGATGGGGTAGCTGCCTACGTCGGAGAGGGCGGTCGCCGTGGTCGCGTAGGTGACGGTGAAGGTGTCGCCGGGAGCAGCGCCGGCGATGGCGCTGGTGAAGGTTGGGTTGGGTGCGCCGTAAGCGCGCGCGACGTTATTCACCGTTACCACCAGCGGGGTTGTCGCGGGCGTGATGGTGAGCGTGCCGGGAACGACGGTCACATTGTTGTAGTTGGCGGCGGAGGCGCCGGAGACGATGGCGGTGAGTGGGTAAGTGCCAATGGGAGACAGGACGGTCGCCGTGGTCGAGTAGGTGACGGTGAAGGTGTCTCCGTTGAGCGCTCCAGCGATGGTGCCGGTGAAGGTTGGGTTGGGCGCGCCGTAGGGACGCGTGGCGTTATTGACCGTGATGACCAGCGGGGTTGTGGCGGGCGTGATGGTGAGCGTGCCGGGAACGACGGTCACATTGTTGTAGTTGGCGGCGGCCGCGCCGGATAGGGTTGCGGTGATCGGATATGCGCCGACAGGAGAGGCGATGGTGGCCAGCGTGGAGTAGGTGACGGTGAATGTGTCGCCGTTGAGCGCTCCGGCGATGGACCCGGTAAAGGTGGGGTTGGGCGTGCCGTAGGGCCGGGTGGCGTTATTGACCGTGATGACCAGCGGGGTTGTGGAGGGCGTGATGGTGAGGGTGCCGGGGATGACGGTAACGGTGGCGTAGTTGGCGATGTTTGCGCCGGTGACGGCGGCGGTGATGGGATAAGTGCCAATGGGAGATAGGACGGTCGCAGCGGTCGCGTAGGTGACGGTGAAGGTGTCACCGGGAGCAGCGCCAGTGATGGTGCTGGTGAAGGTTGGATTGGGGGCACCGTAGGGGCGGCTGGCGTTATTGACCGAGACCACCAAAGGCGTGGTCGCCTGAGTGACAGTCAACGTTCCCGGATTCACGGTCACGTTGTTGTAGTTGGCGGCGGAGGCTCCGGAGACGATGGCGGTGATGGCGTAGTTGCCGACGGGTGAGGCGATGGTGGCCAGCGTGGAGTAGGTGACGGTGAAGGTGTCTCCGTTGAGCGCTCCGGTGATGGACCCGGTGAAGGTTGGGTTGGGTGTGCCGTAGGGCCGGGTGGCGTTATTTGCCGTGATGACCAGCGGGGTTGCGGCGGGCGTGATGGTGAGCGTGCCGGGGATGACGGTCACGTTGTTGTAGTTGGCCGCGGCCGCGCCGGAGAGGGTTGCGGCGATTGGATATGCGCCGACAGGAGAAAGTATCGTCGCCGTGGTCGCGTAGGTGACGGTGAATGTGTCGCCGTTGAGCGCGCCGGTGATGGTGCTGGTGAAGGTTGGGTTGGTTGCGGCGTAGGGTCGCGAGGTGTTATTGACGGCGATGACCAGCGGGGTTGTGGCGGGCGTGATGGTGAGCGTACCGGGAACGACGGTCACATTGTAGTTGGCGGCGGAGGCGCCGGAGACGATGGCGGTGATTGGGTAAGTGCCAATGGGAGACAGGATGGTCGCCGCGGTCGCGTAGGTGACGGTGAATGTGTCGCCGTTGAGCGCTCCGGTGATGGACCCGGTGAAGGTTGGGTTGGGCGTGCCGTAGGGGCGGCTGGCGTTATTGACCGTGACCACCAGAGGCGTGGTCGCCTGAGTGACAGTCAACGTTCCGGGATTCACGGTCACGTTGCTGTAGTTGGCCGCGGCCGCGCCGGAGAGGGTTGCGGTGATCGGATATGCGCCGACAGGAGAGAGTATGGTCGCCGTGGTGGAGTAGGTGACGGTGAAGGTATCTCCGTTGAGCGCGCCAGAGATGGACCCGGTAAAGGTTGGGTTGGGCGTGCCGTAAGGCCGGGTGGCGTTATTGACCGTGACCACCAGCGCCGTGGCCGATGGGGTGATGGTCAGCGTGCCCACGTTGTACGTCACCGAGTAGTTGCTGAAGCTGGCCGAGCCAACCGGCGTCAGGGTTGCGGTGATGGGATAGGTGCCTACGGGCGAGAACTGCGTGGCCGTGGTGGAATAGGTAGCGGTGAAGTTGTCGCCATTGACCGCTCCGGTGATGGTCCCGTTAAAGGGCGGGTTGGGCGTGCCGTACTGCCGAGTGGCGTTAGCGGGCGTGACCACCAGCCCGCCGCTGCCACCCGACCCGGCGGGAGCGATGGTCAGCGTGCCGGTGTTGTACGTTACCGAGTAGTTGTTGAGGTTCGCCGAGCCAACCGGCGTCAGGGTTGCGGTGATGGGGTAGGTGCCTACGGGAGAGAGCTGCGTGGCCGTCGTCGAGTAGGAAGCGGTGAAGACATCGCCGTTGACCGCGCCGGTGATAATTCCGGTGAAGGCTGGGTTGGTCTGGCCGTACTGGCGCGAGAAGTTATTCGGCGTGACCGTCAGGGGAGCACGCGTAATCGCGAGGGGGATGGTTCCTGTGACCGAGCTGTAGTACGAGTTGGTGGAGGTGAAGGTGAAGCTGACGGTGTAGCTGCCAACGGCGAGGCCGCTCGGCGGGGCGTTGCAAGTGATCGTTCCCGCCGATGCGTTGGATATCGTGGCCGTGCAGAGAACCTGGCTGCCGATGTAAAAGATCATCGTGCCGCTGGCGGGAGAGCTGCCGGTGAAGGTGAACGACTCCGGGAAGGAGTAGCCGAAGACCTCGGTCTCCGGGATCAGGGTGAAGGGTAGCGGCCCGGAGGAGTAGCCGGAGGAGCCGCTGGTGCTGAAGATAACGGTCTGCTGTGAGTTGTATGAGTTGGAGATGAGGTTGGACTGGCCAGGCGGGGCGGCACCGGCCACCGTGGGCGAGAAGGTGTATGCGATGTCGCAGACGCCGCCGGAGACCGTCGTTGCGGTGCATGTGGTGGAACCGGGCGAGACGGCGTAGTGGGAATCGGTGGTGGTGAAGGGATAGAGGGAGAACGCAAGATTGGCGTTGCCGGCGTTGGCCAGGTACTGCAGGACCGGGGATGACGTGGCGCCGACGAGCACGCTGCCGAAGCTGATATAGCTGGTGACGGGGTAGGTGACCTCGCGCAAGGCGCTGTTGCCGCTGTCGATGACGAAGAGGTCGCTGGAGCCATCGAGGGCGATGGCCAGGGGCGCATTGATGGTGGCCGCGGTGCTGGGGCCTCCGTCTCCGGTGTAGCCGGCAGTGCCGGTGCCGATGACGGGATAGATGTTGGAGCCGTTGCTGATGACGGAGTAGACCGCGTAGACGCGGTTGGCGGACCCGTCGGCGATATAGATGTCGCCGGCCGCGTCGATGGCAAGTCCGTACGGCGTCAGGAGGCCGGTACCCGTGGCTATGGTGGCGTTGGTGGTTGTCGTGGTGCCGTTGCCGGCGACGATATGGATGATGCCGGAGTTGTCGATCGAGTAGACGTAATGGGTTGCGGCATCGGCGACGGCGATGCCATTGGGCCAAAGCGCGATGCCGCTGGGATCGGAGAAGAGCGCAGAGGTGGCGACGACGTTGTTCGCGTCGGGGACGGTGCCGTTGCCGGCGACGACGCGGCGCTGCCCCCCGGCGTAGATTTCGGTGATGTTGTGGAACGAGCCGCCAATGGCGAGGAAGAGGTCGTCGAATCCGTCGAAGGCCATGGAATTGACGCCGGGCAGGCCGGTGGCATAGGAGGTGTTGACGGAGCCATCGGCGCCGAAGCGGATGATGTTTCCGCCTCCGAGACCGCCAATTCCGGAATCGGCGATGAAGATGTTACCTGCTCCATCGACGGCCATGGCGGTGGGCGTAACCATACCCGCGCCCTGGGCCACGACGACCTGAGCGGCACCGCCGCCGGCCGGATAGAAGAGGACATCGGCGGTGGAAGAGCCGTTTCCCTGCTCGAGGACGTAGGCGTCGCCGGCGGAGTCGGTGGAGACGGCGATGGCGGTGCGCAGGCTGGAAGCACGCGTGGAGGCCACGCCCGGAGCCAGCAGGCTGAGCGGGCCGATGCCGAGGCCCCGTAGTTCCACGCTGATGAGTTTGCCGGAGATGGAGTCCTTGAGTTGCAGCGCGGAGTAGCGATAGCCGGGGCGGGATGGGCTGAAGGCAATCACCACCTGGCAGGTGGTGGAGGCCGACTGTGCCCCGTTGCATGTGGTGCTGACGAGGTTGAAGTCGGTTCCGACCGTGAGGGTGAGATTGACCGTCTGGTTGATGCTGAAGACGATGGTCTGGCTGGCGCTGGTCGAACCCACATTGGTGTTGGGGAAGCTGAGGTTGGTACCCAGCTTGCGCACGATGTTGTTCTGCGAGTCGGCCAGGTAGATGTTTCCACCGGCGTCCGTGGTGACACCGAGGGGCTGGTTGAGGGGAACCAGCGAGGCAGCCTGTCCCTCCTGCGAGAGGTTGTACGGGCCGGAGGCACCGCTGGAGAGACCTGCGATGAGGGCGAGCGAGTTGGTGCCGGAGTTGAAGCTGACCACATGGTTGTAACCCGACTCCGACTCCGAGATAAACAGCGAGCCGTCGGCCGAGAATGCCAGCCCGTAGGGATTGTTGAGGGCCGTGGTCAAACTTCCGGAGTTGTCGTTGTTGCACTGCCCAACCGGGGTTGTCTGGGTTGTCATTCCGACGATCTCGCGCACGCAGTCGTTGTTCGAATCGGCGATGAAGAGGTTCCCGTTCTTGTCGAAGGCAAGGCCCGCAGGCCGGGAGAGCTCAACCGTGTTCGCGATTCCAGAGCACATCGTGGTGGCGGCATAGATCGACGGATCGCCCGCAACGTAGCAGATGGTGGTCGCCGAGTCGGAGGCCAGATGGCGCACCACCTGGTATGCCGGGTTGCCCGTCAGCGAGTCGGCAATGGAGATGTAGAGGTTGGAGTTGCTGTCCACCGCCAGTCCGTCCGGCGCAGGCGTGTCCGAGTTGGTGTTGACGATCGTGCAGGTTCCGGCCACCGTGGTGAGGGCTGGGCTGGCGAAGCTGTCGACTGTGCCGCTGGCCAGGCTGCGCACGCAGTTGTGCTGGCTGTCCGCGATGTAGAGCGTGTTGTTGCTGTCGATGGCAAGACCGGTGGGCGCCAGCAGTCCCTGGCTCGGGTCCGATGCCGTGCCGGTCGCAGGATTGCAGGTATCCGCGCCTCCGCTCACGCGCAGTCCGGCCACCGTGGTTATCTGGCCATTGGTAGCCACCTTGCGCACGCAGTTGTTCTGCTTGTCGGATACATACAGGTTGCCAAGCGAGTCGATGACGACATAGAACGGCACGTTCAGGGTGGTGGCCGTGGCAACCCCCGTATCGCCGTTGAAGACGCTTGGAACGGCTCCGGTTCCGGCGAAGCGCGAGGTTGTATCCAGGATGGATGCGAACTGGCCGCGCGCGCTCAATGGGGCCAAACCGATGAATGCTGCGAGGAGCAGGACGAAGGGCCGATGGAAGACAGATCGAAGATCACACAGACTTGGGGTGTTCATTGGGGGAAAACTCCGGGGAGCAGGGAGACCGATCGTCAATCAGATTGCATCTGCACAGGCCACTCTTCTCAGGACTGTGATGTGGGAAATCCGTCACTTGTCTTATTTTCAACATTATAGGATTGAACTGATAAGAAATACAGGAAAATGCATGAGATGTCCGTAATTTTTGGGAAAGTAACTACTGCTACTGGTTACTGACTTAACTATTTGTGCAATAGACATCCCCACTGTTTCCGCTCGAGAATGAGGGGCCGGGATGTGGTTGTTTCCACAACTTTACTGCATCCAACTGAACGTAGCGCCACGATAACTTGATTCAGTGGGTGCATAAAAAGATTCCTTTTTTTGTCTGTCCCTTACTCACAGGTATTGGCCAGGTTGATCCAGATCCAAGCGCGATCAGGAGTGGGAGACGCCGTATGCGTCGAGAACGTCCTGCAGCGTTACGATGCCAACCAGCGTGTGAACATTGGCGCGGCTGACCACCGGCAGCAGATCGATCTGGTTGCTTCCCATGCGCTCCAGCGCCAGGTCCAGCCCCTGATCGGCGTGCATGTGGGGAAAGAGTGGTGCGACCATCAAGTCGTCGAGTAACCTGCCGGAGTCCTCGTCCACTTCGACCTCCAACTGCGACTGAGTGACGACGCCGATGACGCCGCGCACATCCGTGACCAGGGCGGTTCGAAGGCCGCTGGCACGGATTCGTCCCAGGGCCTCGCGCACCGTGATTTCGGATTCCAGCAGGAGCCCAGGACCTTTCATGATCTCCGCAACCATGCGCTGATCGAGTCTTTGCCGCGTCTTGGCGCTGGGCAGATGGATTCCGTCCTGCACGGCCAGCGCCTCGTAGATCGGCTCATGCTGAAGGAGGGAGGCGACGAAGAGGCTCACCAGGTTGGCGATCATCAGGGGGACGATGACGGCGTAGTCCTGGGTCATCTCGAAGATGATGAGGACCGAGGTCATGGGCGTGCGCACCACGCCGGCAAAGACCGCTCCCATGCCCACCAGCGCGTAGGCTCCTGGCGCGGCCGTCGCCAGCGGGAAAAGATGATGCGCCGCGGCGCCGACCACGCCTCCCACCATTGCACCGAGGAAGAGCGATGGGCCAAAGATGCCGCCCGCGTTGCCCGAGGCATAGCTGGTGGCGACGGCGAAGAGCTTGAGCAGCAGGAGCAGAAGCATCAAGTGGAATGCCATCCGTCCGTTCAGCGCGTCGCCGACAAATCCGTAACCCACGCCCAGCACCTGGGGCACAAACCAGCCCATCGCACCCACCAGCAATCCGCCTGCTACAGGCTGGAACCAGACCGTCTTGCGCGGCAGGCGCAGAAACCACGCACGCAGCCCAAGCAGTAGCCGGGCGAATGCCGCCGAGACCACTCCACCGGCCACGCCGAGCACCGCATAGACGGCAAACTCGGACGTGCTGACCAGATGATATTTCGGGACGTTGAAAAGAGGGTGATCGCCGAGAGATACGCGCAGGACCATCCACGCGGTTGCGGAGGCCAGCACCACGCCGCCCATCATGGGCGCATTGAGGTCGCCCATGATCTCTTCCAGGGCAAAGACGACCGCGGCCAGCGGAGTATTGAAAGCGGCAGCAATTGCCGCTGCCGCGCCCACCGGGATCAGGTTCTTCACCTGCTCGGTGCTGAGGCCCAGTGCGCGTCCCAGCACGGAGCCGATGCCCGCGCCCACCTGCACCGAAGGGCCTTCGCGGCCCAGCGGTATTCCGCTGGCCAGCGTCGCCGAGGTGCAAAAGAACTTGCCCAGCACGGTGCGCAGCGTGATGCGTCCGTCGCGGGCAAAGAGCGCTGCCTTGGTCTGGGGCACGCCGCTNNCAGGGCGCGCCCACCACCGGATAAAGCCGCATCCCCATGCGTTCCGTCAGCACAATGAAGGCAACGACGGCGAGGCCGGTCAGTGCGCCGATGACCAGCGACAAAGCCATAAAAACCTGGCTCTCGCTATGCCGCAGCGGGGCCATGCGCTCCGCGAGCGGAACCTGCCACCAGCTCCGGCTCGCCGTCTGCATGGGTTCCGTCATC
>PLOT01000167.1 GCA_003142215.1 Granulicella sp.
CGCCGGAGTAGTCGATCTGCGGCTTGGTAGCCGAGCCGCGCGGCGTCTCGAAGTTCAGCACCGAGGCTCCGGCGTCGGTTCCGTAGAGCGCGGAGTTGGTGCCGCGATAGAGTTCGATGCCGGCCAGTCCGGTGGTGGAGAGAGTGCCGAAGTCGAAATATCCGCCAACATCGACCATCGGAATGCCGTCGAGAAGTACCTGATTGGCCGTGGAGTTTCCGCCGCGCACAAAGAGCGAGGTGACGCCGCCCGCCTGGCCGGTCTCGACCATATCGACTCCGGGAGACTGGCGGAGAGCGTCGACGACGCCGATGGAGGTGGCAAGATCGCTCTGGGGAATCAACGTGACCGCGGAGCTGGACTGCGCAACCGGTGTGGGCAGACCGGTCGCGGTCACCGTAACCTCCTCATGCACGGATGAGGTCTCCAGCACAACGTTCTCGGTGATCTGGTCGGTCAAGCCACCGTAAAAGTTCTGGCCGATGCCGGGATAGAAGGCCGCAGCCGAAGTGAGCAAAACGAAACGGCCAGCCAGGGTGGAGCGAATCTCGAAGGAGCCGTCCACTCCGGCGATGCCGATGGCAACCGGTCGCGCTCCCTGAATGAGCTGGATGCGCGCACCGGGAACGGGGCGGCCGAGCGCGTCGGTGACCACGCCGCGTACCACCACCGCGCGCGCCGGCGCGGGGAAGATCATAAGCGTAGCAAAGATCAGAGAGAGAGTTGCGGGCAAGAGGAAGGCGGCGAGCGCGGAAGAGGCTCGCAGGACGAGACGGGCCGAGGAGCGGCCGGAGACTGAGGACATGTTGGGACTCCTACGCTCCCCCCCGGGAGCGCGGTTGGATGTACGCGGCGAAACCGGTCTCCTGACTTACGCGGGTGCATGACAACCAAAGACTGGATGCTTCCCTTCCCGTCGCCTGGCGGCTTCAGTGGGAGGATACTGGCTGGCATTCACGCCTCTCGGTGCGGCTGAGGCGGCGTGCGCGATCACAGTTGCGGGGCAGTGGCGGAGTTTCACCGCGCTTCCCGAACATTCCGTTGCGGGCAATGGTTATGGGTGGCACGGCGGCCAGGTGCAGGCAAGCCGCAGGACAAGGGTGTGACTCAAGTTGTAAGCGATCGCGCCGTCGATGTCAAAAGGTAGGAAGCAACTTGCGTTTTTCGCCAGCTACCAGCCATCCTAAACATTCCGCAATGTCGTCTGTCCAAACATCGTTTGGAATTGCAGCGACGGGCTGGAAGATTTCGATAAGGGAGCTATCCTTGGAACGGGGCCGCAACCAAGATTCCAAGGTATACCGAAAGCTCTTCCAATCACCGGAAGATGTGTGCATGTTCACGGCCAGAATGTCGAAGTCGCCGAATCTGTATGGTCTCGTTTTTACAGTGAGCGTGCTGGCCGCAGTGACTTCCGCGGCCGCTCCCTGAAGTTTCTTCCCGGTTCTTCTCTCTCCGCTCCGCGTCTTCTGTACCTCGACGACGTATAACACTTCTTCTTTGTAGATTTTCGGGCGGTAGAGCTTCGGGACACCCTTTTCCATGCGTTGCAGCTTGACCTGAACGCGTGCCGACAGTTCACCCTTTTTGAAAAGGGCGTCGTAAGACAGATTACCGGTAATGGGAACTGCATCCCAGCCAGACGTCGCAATGTTCGGAACCACCTCATTCACGAACACAGCCTCAGCAATAATGCCACGCACGCCGCGCTTGGTGAGATCGGAGGATCGGCTGATTGCGCTCAGAATCGTGTCTGCGTCGATTCCCCACTGGCTCTCTAACGGATGGGGCAGAAGTGCTCTCAAGTAAGCGTTGAGGGCCTTGCGCTCTTCGATGGAGCATTCTTCAATCAACCTTCTGATTGTTTCGAGCGAATCACTCATTTCGTGGGCCTTCCCGGAAGCTCTGGTACAAATGCTTCGACCTCGGAGCGATTCAGCAGAACCTTTCCACCAATCTCAAGCACCTGAAACCTTCCTCTCTTGATGAGTCGAGAGATCGCCTGCCGCGAGACGCCCCGAATGCGCGCCGCCTCAGCTTGGGAGACCCATTCGAGACCGTTTTGAAATTGGGTTGACAATGTAAACCTATTTCGTCTATCGTATTTCTATGTGAGGTCGTACTATGGCAACAGCCGTGTCATCGAAGCCCCAACTCGTTGCTCCCTTCGAAGAGGCTGCGTTTTCGCGCGACATTAACCTTGCCGATGGTCCCAAGTCGGATCATCCGTCTCTGCTTGTCGAAAAAGCTCCATACTTCACATCGAAGCACGGAGTCGCCTATCTGGGTGATTCTCTGGAGCTGCTCAAATCACTGCCGTCCAATAGCGTCAATCTGGTGGTGACATCGCCGCCTTACGCATTGCACTTTAAGAAAGCATACGGCAATGAGCACAAGGATCACTATGTTGAATGGTTTTTGCCGTTTGCAAAGCAGATTCAGCGCGTCTTAACGGAAGATGGCAGCTTCGTACTGAACATCGGGGGCAGTTACAACCAGGGCACGCCAACCCGCTCCATCTACCACTTTAAATTGCTAATCGCTTTAGTGGAAGAAATCGGCTTCCATCTCGCGCAGGAGTGCTTCTGGTACAACCCCGCGAAGATGCCGGTTCCGGCAGAGTGGGTAACTGTGCGCCGCATTCGCGTTCGCGATTCAGTTGAATATGTGTGGTGGCTCTCCAAGTCGCCGCATCCCAAGGCATCGAATCTCAACGTCCTCAAGGAGTACAGCGAGGACATGATTCGGTTGAATCGGAATGGAGTTCGCGGTACGGTGAGACCATCGGGGCATGTAATCCGCAGCTCCTTCGACACCATCAGTGCTGGCGGCTCGATCCCACCCAACGTGACAGAAGCAGACTTCGACATTCCCGAAAGCATGTTGAAGATGGGCAATAACGCTGCAAACGACAACTACACCAAGCGTTGCAAGGAGAATGGCGTCAAGATTCACCCCGCGCGATTCCCTGCATTGTTGCCCAAGTTCTTTACAAAGCTCTTGACCGAACCAAACGATCTGGTTCTCGACCCGTTCGCGGGCTCACTTACAGCCGGGGCCGTCGCCGAGTCGCTGAGCCGCCGCTGGATTGCCGGAGAAGCCGTCGAAGAATATTTGCGGGCTGGAATCTTCCGTTTTGAAGAGTCCATGCAGAACCCGCTCTTGTTCTAGAGCAACAGAGCTTCGCACGAGTACAAACGGCTTGCGCTTCGTGCATTGGGGCCGGGTTCGCGACGAGACAGGGCTTCGCTTATGCGGCGGGCTCGTCCATCTTGTGCAGTTCTTTGCCGGGCTTGAAGCGGACGGCCTTGCCGGGGGCGATGCTGACCTCGGCTCCGGTGCGCGGGTTGCGTCCGATGCCGGTCTTGCGCGGCTTGACGGTGAAGACGCCGAAGCCACGCAGCTCAATGCGGTCGCCCGCAATCAGCGCTTGTTTCATGCTGCCGAAGATGGCATCGACCGCGCGCTCCGCCTTCGTTCTGGGAAGTCCGGTTCGCTCAACCACCCTCTGAATCAGGTCTTGTTTAATCAACTTAGGCCGCCTCTCTCACGCTAAATGCAGACAGGCGGCCATTAAGGGCCACCCTGCTCTGCTAAGTGCGATGGTAGGAACTATGTCCAGGATTGTCAACGCGCGATTGCTGCCGTAAGATTTGGCTATCCGAAACGAAGCGGACCCAACCCCTGCCCGGGCGCCGGCAATGCGCCGCGGAAGCAGGACGGAGAGGACCGCCAAGAGGCAAAGACGACAGAGATGGCCATCAAGAGCGACCGCTGGATTCGCCAGCAGGCAACCGAACACCAGATGATCGTGCCCTTCAGCGAGAAGCAGGTCAGCGCGGGGGTGATCTCCTACGGACTCTCGTCGTATGGGTACGACCTGCGCGTCAGCGACGAGTTCAAGATCTTCACCAACGTGAACTCGGCGATCATCGACCCGAAGGACTTCGACGAGCGGTCGTTTGTCAGCGTGCAGGCGGCGAGCGTCATCATTCCGCCCAACTCGTTCGCTCTGGCGCGGTCGATCGAGTACTTCAGGATTCCGCGCGACGTGCTGACGATCTGCGTGGGCAAGTCCACTTACGCGCGCTGCGGGATCATCGTGAACGTGACGCCGTTCGAGCCGGAGTGGGAGGGCTTTGTGACGCTCGAGATCTCCAACACCACTCCGTTGCCGGCGCGCATCTACGCCAACGAGGGCCTGTGCCAGATCCTCTTCTTCCAGTCCGATTCCGACGACGTGTGCGAGACCAGCTACGCCGACCGCAAGGGGAAGTATCAGAAGCAGCAGGGCATCGTCCTGCCGAAGTTGTAGCGCAACACGCGCCAACCGGTACAAATTAGGATGATGCAAGTTGTCGCACGCCGGAACGAACCGCGTCGCAGGCCAACAGAGCAACCGGGCCACGCAGGAATTGAGGCTTGAGGTCTATGGAGGAATCTGCATCGGCGCGCGTGGATCGCATTGGCGTGGTCGCCACCGACACGCTGCGCGTGCTGGGCTTGCAGTCCATCCTGCCGCAGTTTGAGATCATCCACCTGACGGCGCCCGGTGCGCTGGACGATGTCAACCTGTCGCTGGTGCTGATCGACGCCGAATGCACCAGCCACCTCTTTGAGCTGCTGGCTACCTTCCACCACATCCGTCCCCAGTTGAAGCTGATCGTGCTGGGCACGGAGACCGGGCCGGAGTACATCCAGCGCATCATCGGCACCGGGGCCAAGGGATACCTGACACTGACGGCCAGGGAGACCGAGCTTGCAATGGCCATCGAGATGGTGCGCGACGGCTCCGTGTGGGCTCCGCGCAGGGTGCTCTCGCGGCTGCTGGACCGGCAGCCCGGCTTCAACGGTACCGCGAGCGCGCCGCCAAAGTTCACACCGCGCGAACTGCAGGTTCTCGAACTGCTTCGGGCGGGACGCTCCAACCGCGAGATCGGGGTTGCCCTGGGCATCGACGAAAGCACGGTCAAGGCGCACATCGGCCGTCTGCTGCGCAAGGTGGGCGTGAACAACCGCATCGCGCTGACCATCCACCCCTTCACCCAGTTTGAATAGCGCGTCTCGCCGAAGGTGGGGCGCGGCCTCGATTTGCACGCAGAGATCCGATTTATGCGGATTTGCTGGGTTGTTTCATGTTTTTCGGGTGTATTGCCCACTCCTCGAATATTAACTAACTGATAAACAAAATGGGTACGGAAGTCTCTATACCTTCGTACTGTTGTTCAGCCGTCACCAATGCACCATTATGAGACTGCAACACAGACCTGGGAGAGGGGCTACAAGGATGTGAGCAGCGCAAGCTGCTGGCTCTTGCAGCCCCCATTTTTTGCTCTTTGCAGTTCCCCTCCCGATCCCCCAGTCGCCCGCGGCATTCCCCGATCCAGCCTTCCTGCAAACTATCTCCCAATCTGGAACAGAACTTCCCAATCTGGCATCGAGATTCGGGTTCCCGCCGTGGAGGGCCTCGCCAGATCTTCGTCACTTCTTTTTTCTTCCCATGCAACTCCCCACAGCCTCCCCCTCATCGTACGGATTGATGCAGAATCCGTGGTTGCGGTTTAATATCACCGGCGACACTGAACAGGCAGACTCATTCAAGACGCAAAACTCTTCAACGAAGTGAAAGGCTAACCTCCAATGAAACGAATCTCCGGAATTCTATGTGGCTTGACACTACTGACTACCACCACGCTCGCAGGCGTTGCACAGGACCATGCAAAGCTCGACGAGCGTCTCACCAGCGCGCAGGCCGTCATCCAGGAGGTTATGGCCACGCCGGACAAGGGCATACCGCAGAGTATTCTGGCTGGGGCCTCCTGCGTCGTCGTCATTCCCAGCTACAAGAAGGGCGCGTTCATCGTGGGGGCGCAGTACGGCCAGGGCGTTGCCACCTGCCGCACGCACATCGGATGGAGCGCTCCGGTGTTTGTGCAGTTGACCGGCGGCAGCTTTGGATGGCAAATCGGCGGCCAGACCACCGATCTGGTTCTGGTCGCGATGAACGAGCGGGGCCTCCAGCACATGCTCAGCAGCAAGTTCAAGCTGGGCGCGGACGCAGCCGCCTCGGCCGGACCGGTGGGACGCAATACTCAAGCCTCCACGGACGCGAGCATGCGCGCAGAGTTCCTGACCTACTCGCGCAGCCAGGGCCTCTTTGTCGGGCTTGACCTGGACGGCACTGTGCTCTCACAGAACCAGGACGACACCCGCGCCGAGTATGGCGCCGACGTTCCGTTCGATGTCGTGCTCAAGGGCGACAAGGCGGTCCCGGAGAACGCTCGCGCCTTCGTCCGCACCGTTGCCCACTTCTTTGTCGTCTCCAAGAACAACCAATAACAGCGAAGAACCACCACTAATCCCGTAGGAATACCACCAACTGCACCGCGTCGCAGGACGCGGCAACACACAACAGATCAGGGCCGCCAGCCGGAAGCACTCCGCTGGCGGCCCTTCTGCTCTGGAGTCCAGTGGCCCTTCTGCGTGGAAGCCAGCGCAATCGGGATGTAAGCCTGCGCAATCTATCTGCGTCTATACATCTCAGTGGCGACATTTTTACTTCCTGACCCGGCGGAATCACTTCAACCGCTCACCTGTTCCCTGTTCCCTGAACCCTGTTCCCGATAGACTGGAACCTTGACCCGCGAAGCCCAATCCATCACTGAGCCGGCGAACCGGCCCTCCCTCCGCCAGGCCCTTGAATTCGCGCTTGCGTGGCTCTTCATCCACGTCCTGCGCGCTCTGCCGCGCCGCATGGCACGCGCGTGCGGAGTCGTCATTGCCGCCATTGCATTTGTTTCGCTCAGCCGCCTGCGCCGCGTGGGCCGGCGCAATCTGGAGATGGCCTTCCCCGCGCTGCCCGCCGCCAAACGCGAGGCGATCCTGCGCCAGGAGTATCGCCACCTGGGCTGGCTGCTGGCCGAGTTCTGCCAGATGTCCACCTATACGCGCGAGTACGCCAGCCGCATTATCCGCTACGAGGGGCTGGACCACTACCTGGCTGCGCGCGACCGCGGCAAAGGCGTATTCGTGCTTACCGGACACCTGGGCGCGTGGGAGCTGTCGAGCTTCTACCACTCGTTGGCCGGCTACCCGATGGGGATGGTCATCCGCCGCCTGGACAATGCGCTGGTAGACCGCCTGGTCAACCGCATCCGCTGCCAGCACGGCAACCGCGTGCTGCACAAGGACGACTTCGCGCGCGGGCTGATTGGGGCGATGCGCGCGGGCGAGACGGTGGGAATCCTGATGGACACCAACATGACGCCGCCGCAGGGCCTCTTTGTGCCCTTCTTTGGCGTGGAGGCATGCACGGCCTCTGGACTGGCGCGGGTTGCGCTGAAGACCGGCGCGGCGGTGCTGCCCGGCTTTCTGCTGTGGGAGGAGGCGGAGCGGCAGTACGTGCTTCGCTTCGGCCCGGAGTTGGAGCTGGCCGACAGCGGCGACTCCGAGGCCGACGCAGCCAGCAACACCGCGCTGTTCACCGCCGTCATCGAAGAGACCATCCGGGAATACCCATCGCAGTGGCTGTGGATGCATCGCCGCTGGAAGACGCGGCCGCCGGGTGAGCCGCCGCTCTATTGATCCGGCCAGGCGGCTTCTTCCTACCCAGTTACTGTATCAGCCGTTCAATTGGCGAGGAAACGCCTGAGCTTCTTTTCTAAACGATCAGATCGCTTGAGTTCGCACTCCCATACAGCCAGTGTCCTCCAGCCTAGCTTGCGAAGTTCAGCCCGATTCTGGACATCGCGGTCCTTATTCCGTTTGAGCTTGGGCTCCCAATAATCTTGACGGGATTTTGGAAGCCGGCCCTCTCCGCAGGCGGCGTGCTGATGCCAAAAACATCCATGCACAAAAATAATCTTTTGAAGGCCGGGAAATACAATGTCCGGGCAACCCGGAAGGTCTTTGCGATGCAGACGAAACCGGAAGCCCATGCGATGAATCATTGACCGGACGGCCACCTCGGGCGAGGTATCGCGACTGCGAATGCGCCGCATATTTTCACTTCTTGCTGCGTTGCTCAGGTTGTCCATTGTCAGCCGGAAACTTCGCTTGCAACCAATTCAAGACGGCGATCTGATCAGCCTTCGTCGCGCGTCGAATTTGTATGAGGAGCTTCAGCGACGATGGCCTGTCGAGTGTCAGGTTGCGCGCTCCTTCATTGCAAACTGAACAGAGAGCGCGCAGGTTGTTCGCATCGTCGGTGCCACCCGCCGTCTTGTCGATTATGTGCCCGATGTGAAGTCTCGTTCTGCGGCTTGGGTCATATGGATCGACCTCGCCGGCCACCGCACCGCACATCTGGCAAGTAAAGCCATTCCGATCCAGTACAAGAGCACGAAGCTCTTTGGAAATGTCGCGGGCAAACGCCGGATGTGGCTTGGGCAACAAAAGGAGGTATTCGCCCGGTTTCAGATCGGCACGATCATTGTGTGTGAGGATTTGGAAGCCTTCCTCATTGCGTAGTTCGCGGATTCTCCTGCCATATTCGTTAGCGCCCGCAACCCCGCGCAACTCATCGGCATCCATCACGCGGCCTATGTTAGCAAGGAAATGCGACCTCAACTTCGATCTTGATCCTTCACCACGAGCCATTTCAACCAGCCTTCGCGAGACCAAAGCCCATTCGCAATGTCTCGGCAATTCTATTTGCAACTGCATAGGCAACAGGAGGAGGAAAGGCATTGCCAATCTGCCTGTATGTGTGTGTTTTCCCTCCTGCAAATTCCCAGCTATCTGGGAAACCTTGAACTCTCGCAGCCATGCGCAGAGTCAATCTAGGAAGGCCCAGGAAGTCCTTATATGGTGGCTCATTCGCTATCCCTTTCCCGTCTACACCGAGAGCTTCCCAAGCCTTGCGTGCTCGTGTAGGACCCAGGTCTGGGCCACCGTGCTTATGACTCCCTCCAACGAGCGTTGGGGCAATTTCGTTTGCACGGTCACGCCAAAGTTTCGCACCACGCCAACCCCCGGACGCCATTAAGTCATAGAGCAGATGCCCAACCGGCGTGGGTTTATCTTTTAGGGGCACTGGCCAGGCAAATTCGTATCCCATATCCTCACGGATTGCTACGAACACCACTCTCGGCCGCAGTTGGCTCACACCAAAGTCAGAAGCATTGAGGAGCTTCCAATCGGTCTTGTAGCCAAGACCTGCTAATTCATTCTTTATGAAATCGCGATAGTCCCCAAATACGGCATCAAGAATGCCCCGGACATTTTCGATCATCACAGCGCGTGGCATCGTTTCGCTAATAATCCGGATCGCGGCAGGGAAGAGGTTGCGTTCATCTTCCTTGCCTAACTGTTTACCCGCCTTGGAAAACGGAGGGCATGGCAATCCGCCGCATACGAGATCAACTCCCCTGTATGGACGTGCGTCGAAGGTGTTTAAATCCTCACGGATCACATTCCAGCTTGGCCGGTTGTGGATGAGCGTCTTGCAGGCATGTCCATCCAACTCAACCAGCGCACGATGGGAAAACCCGGCTTTTTCGATGCCGAGCGACTGGCCGCCGGCTCCGGCGCACATTTCTATGGCAGAAAGTTTCATATCGTCGATTGCAGTATCTCATCAAAATTACATCTGGATCGTATTCAATTTACCCTGAATGTTCTAGTGAGCGACCCAAATCGGCACCTCAGGTCTCGCTTCGCACTGTTGAACAGTGAGCCACCAATCCAGCCCTTCCACCTTGATTCGACCGGGATGAAGGCGTTGTGCTGCCCGCGGCTGGAGCGAAACCGGGACAGGTTCGCCGTGAGGCAATTCCATCGAGGGCGTGCGACGGCATAAAATCAAATTAAGCACCTTAAATCGACTTAAGCACTTTACGGAGCATCGGCGTTTGCAGCGAATGGGGATTGCCATGAGGAGTTTCAAGGAGATCACGAAGGGCAAGCCCGTCATGTTCTACGAGTACATTGCCAAGTGCCTGGTGGGCGTGACCATCGGAACCCTGTTGATGCAGGCATTTCCCCGGCAGAATGGCCAGTATTACTGGCTGCTGATCTCCATCCTGCTCTCCATTACGCACGACAACAACAGCAAGGTGGCCCACGACCGGATGCGGGGCAACATCGTCGGCTCGCTGGTGGGGCTGGTGATGTATCTGCTGCACAGTCCGCCAAACCTGCTGACGATCTGCCTCGGCGTGGTGGCGACGATCCTGCTCTGCTTCACTCTGGATCTGATCGGGGTCTGCCGCACCGCGCTGGTCGGGTTCATCATTGTGGTGATCTACGAGGAGACGCACAGCAGTTGGACGGGGGCGATCTACCGGATGGTGGGCGTGGTTCTGGGCTGCCTGATCGGGCTCGGCATCAACTACATCTTTCGCAAGATCACCGCTCCGCTGTTTAAAGCGGCAGAACGCACCCAGGACAAAGCCGTCCCGATCGAAGAAGAAGAAGAAGAAACAGCCGACAATGCCGGAGAGTAGTTGGCACGGCTGCGTGCCTCCAAATTCCAGGTTCGCACCACCATGGATTTTGGCATCTCACTTCAGGGAGGCCGGCAGTGGATGCCGGGCCTCGGAGAATGCCATGTCCTTTGGGATTTATGCAGTCGGTTATCTGATCTTCATCGTTGGTGTGGCGTACCTCGCGCACCTGTTGCATATCCGGGAGACTTACATCGTGGCTGGCGCCATCATTCTGCTTGGCATCGGCATCGTGACCGGCGTCCAGAAGACGCGCAGCAAGGATCCCAGCTAGACCCCAGCTAGAAACGCCGCCAGTCCGCGGACCTGAAATCGCGCCGTGGGTGCGCGCGATTGACGCCGGAGGGCCGCGGAGGTAATACTCAGGAACCGGGTCCATCGACCATCCGCATCTCTCGGCGGAGTTCATGGGCCTCGACTTGCTGGCGTTTCTGTCCGCCGGACAAACCAACGCGAAGGTCTGGATGAGACCGATGCAGCCCCGAGGTGCAGCATGAGCGAACTGACGACGACCGTGGACGCAATCCTGAGGAAGAAGACGAGCGGGACCTTGTCGATCGCGCCGGACGACTCCGTGTATCGCGCCATCGAGATTATGGCGGAGAAGGGCGTGGGCGCGCTACTGGTAATGGAGGGCGCGCTGCTGGTGGGAATCCTCAGCGAACGCGACTACGCGCGCAAGGTGGTGCTGAAGGGACGCATGTCGAAGGAGACGAAGGTTGCCGAGATCATGAGCAGCCCGGTCATCTCCGTCTCGCGCAAGCATACGGTGGGCGAGTGCCTGCGCATCATCACGGACAATCACATCCGCCACCTTCCGGTGACGGAAGCGGGAGCCGTGGTGGGCGTGCTCTCCATCGGCGACCTGGTGAACTTCGTAATCACGGAGCAGCAGGAGACGATCCGCCACCTGCAGGCCTACATCTCGGGATAGCGAACTGAGAATTGTCATTCTGAGCGCAGCGAACGGGCCCCCCCGGCCAGCTTGCTGGATGGGGCAGGAAGAATCCCCGCATTTTGTCGATGCGTAAAACAAAACCACCTAGGAAATAACTTCTAAGTAGAGTTGCTGCCGGTCATACATGGCTACGGCGCGTCGTCGGCGGAGTCGTTCTCTTCGATGAGCGAGGCCGCGCCGACGACGTCGAAGGTCATTGCGTCTCCTCCGGTGGGCTGGAGGGTGACGCGCATGGGTTCGCGCTGCCACACGGCAGGCTTGCAGACGGGCGACGCGGGTGTGGGCTGGGGCCACTTGCCGATCTGCTTCTGCACCACGGCGCGGCGCGCTCCGAGCTGCGCGACGATGGCAAAGAGACCTCCTTTGGCGGTGTCGGCGGTGCCACAGTAGGCCGCGTAGTCGCGGAACCAGACCGCGTCGGAGACCTCGGCGTCGAAGTCCGGCAGGTGAAGCGCGGTGATGTGGCCGGTGGTGCGATCGACCAGCAGCCAGGGGCCGGACTGCCAGCTCCAGCGCGGGGCCTCACTGGGCAGCGCGTCGTTCAGGCGCAGCGCGCGGCGGACGGTGAAGCTGCGGTCGGTGACGTCATGGGCGTCGCCGGTGGTCCACTCCTTCTGGCGGCCATCGACGGTGAGTGGGCGAACCTTCAGCATGACTGCGTCCGCGGGCTTGCCGCTTGCGGGCCCGGTTTCGGGCGGCGTGTAGGGAACCTTGCGCACCGCGCCCAGCGCCACAACGTGGACCTTGGCGGGCGCGGCGAAGGCGATGGGTTGCGAGAGGGGCAGGAGGACCAGTGACAGCAAAGCGAACGGCAGTAGACCGAGTGTCCATGGCGGCAGATGCACAGGCGCGGAACGAAATATCTGCATGCGCGGCAGAGTAGCGCGTATGGCGCGCGGAAGCAAGCAGTGTTTTCATGCGGCGGCGGCGGCGCGGAGTTTTGCAGAGGCGCGGCATTTCCGTCGAGCGGAGCGGCGTAGTATCGTTGTGGCAGGACGCTGGCGGCCAACCGCCGGGCATTGCGGCTGATGTTGGAGCATACAGTACCGGCAACGCTGAACCACCAACCGCAGCAACCATTTTCAGGCACTCAGGAAAGGAAACAACCGAACCATGTGGAAACCGAACCAGGCTGGACCGCTCCCACCCTCACCCCCTGAGCCAACACGTCCGTCAGCCCCGGCGCCAACCATCTACGAGTCCAGCACACCAAGAGCGGCAGCAGCGACCGTCGCCAGTCCGGTTGTGCCAAGCGGCGAACAGGCCACCATCGGCAAGTCGCTCTTCGTGAAGGGCGAGGTCTCCGGTTCGGAGTCGCTCTACATCGACGGCAAGGTGGAAGGCACCATCAACCTGCCCGGCAACCGCGTCACCGTGGGCCGCAACGGACAGGTGTCGGCCAACATCATGGCGCGCGAGGTGGTGGTGCTGGGCAAGGTGCGCGGCAACGTGAATGCCAGCGACCGCGTGGACATCCGCAGCGAAGGCTCGCTGACCGGAGACGTGGCCGCAGCGCGCATCTCGATTGAGGACGGCGCGTACTTCAAGGGCGGCATCGACATCCGCAAGCCGGGCGATAGCAAGAACGGCCATGGCACTGGCACCGCCGCAGAGCCTGCCGCAGTCATCCCCAACCCAACATTACCCATGGCGTAGAGCGGCGCGCAGAACTCGTGCGCGGCTTTCTTCCACAGCGAAAACTCAAGTGGCCCTGGCGAGTTCGCCGGGGCCGCTTTGCGTTTCGGAGCCACTCTGCACCGGAGGGCACATCGAAGCCATCGCTCACACTGGCTCACTGGCTACGGAATCAGGAGAGCCTTGCCGGTGGTCTTGCGCCCCTCCAGATCGCGGTGGGCCTGGGCGGCATCGGCCAGCGGGTAACTGTGTTCGAGGCGCAGCTTGAGTCTGCCGTCGGCGACCCAGCGGAGCACATCGCCCGCGCGCCGTTCCAATTCTTCGCGGGTTGCGGTGTAGTCCTTCAGCGTGGGGCGGGTGACGTAGAGCGAGCCGCGCGTGGAGAGCTGGATCAGGTCGAAGGGCGGAACCGCGCCGCTCGATGCGCCGTAGAGGACGAGGATTCCGCGCGGGTGCAGACAGGCAATGCTGCCATCGAAGGTGGTCTTGCCGACGGAGTCGTAGACCACGGGAACGCCCGCGCCGCCGGTAAATTCGCGGACCCTTGCGGCAAAATCTTCGCGCGTGTAAATGATCGTCTCGTCGGCCCCGGCTGCACGCGCCAGCGCTGCCTTCTCGTCGGTGGAGACGGTGGCAAAGACGCGCGCACCCTGCCGCTTCGCCATCTGGATCAGAAGCAGCCCGACGCCGCCCGCGCCCGCGTGGATCAGCACCGCATCGCCATTCTGAATGGCGTAGGTGGAATGCGAGAGGTAGTGCGCCGTCATGCCTTGCAGCATCGCCGCGGCGGCCTGGCGCGTCGTGATGCCGTCGGGAACCGCAATCAGCCTCGCCACCGGCGCAACAGCGAACTGCGCGTAGGTGCCAGGGACGCCGCACCAGGCAACGCGATCGCCGACTTTGACCGAAGCCGCATCCGGCCCAAGAGCCAGCACGACGCCCGCTGCCTCCTGTCCAGGGATGAACGGCAGCGGCGAGGCGTAGCGCCCCTCGCGCAGGTAGATGTCGATGAAGTTGACGCCGCAGGCCTCGATCTGGACGAGAGCCTCGCCGGGGCCGGGCGTGGGAGTGGGCAGCTCGCGGGGCACAAGCACTTCAGCTCCGCCGGTCTGGGTAATCTGGATCGCTCGCATGGTTCTTCGATGCACCCGCGCAGCGGAGCGTTGCAGGAAGCGAAAGCGCATCCCTGCCCGTTCGCCGCGATTCGTTCGCAGCCAGGGCCGCCACGGACTCGACGCAACCCGCCGTGCGCTCGCCCCCGCTTTCTGAGACAATGGAATTCGCATGAAACCTGACAATCTGATCTCTCTCAAAGACGATATGGTGGCCTTCATCGCCGGCCACGGCCTACGCCGCTTCAATGGATACATCACCGACGAAGTTCCCACCGTCATCTTCGAGGACGAGGATCCCGACGCGTGGAAGGACTTCGTGGAGCACGCCAAGGCCACCGGCACCAGCTTCGTCACCATGAGCGAGGTGATGCTGGAGAAGTCCGATGTCGCCATCCTGCTGGAGCAACTGCGCGACCAGAGCTACCCCGATCCCGATGCGCCGGAGATCGACGACGCCGAGAGCCTGGTGAAACACGTTGGCAAGATCGGCTACCTGCAGCTCGGATTTGCCCACCAGGGCGTGATGTTCCTGTTCGAGACCTCGACCGACTGGTACGAGCAGTTTCAGGAACTGATCGACACCATCACCGACCTCGGCGGCATGGTCATCGACGACCACGGCCACGACCACGACGAGGACTAAGCTCTCGCACGGAGGCTGTATGAAAAGCGCTACTGCTCTATTCGCGTTTGTCATACTGCTTTGTTCGCCCTTTATTGCGGCTCAACAGCAAACGCCAGAACAAGCTGCCTACGCCATCGCCATGTCCGCATTGCAAGATGCGGGCAAGCTGCATATCGGAATGACACGTGCCAATGTAGAGAGGCTATTTCACGTCGAAGGCGGCATTCAGGCAGCTTCCTCAGTACGCTATTTATATCCAAAATGCAGCGCTATTCATCTTGATGTGACATACAGTGTCAAACTAGATGCTGAAGGCAGGGATCTCTCATCGCCGGATGACAAGATTCTTTCCGTCTCCCGTCCATATTTGGACTACGATCACGTCGACTAAACCGATCATGCAAGCACTAACGACGCCTGTGCAAGAGCAATCCAATCTACAGCAATCGCACGCGTGGGTTCTGAAGGCGAACTCTGATTCCCAGACGAACCAGACTCTGGCAGCGCATCTCGGCTGCCCGCCTGCCATCGCGCAGGTTCTTGTCACGCGCGGCATCGACACGCCTGCCGCGGCCGAGGCCTTTCTCAACCCCACGCTGGAAGCGCTGCTCGACGACCCCGCCTGCGACCCCACGCAGATGATAGGCATGGACGCCGCCGTCGAGCGAATTCTGCACGCAATTCGCAACGCCGAGCCGATTCTGATCTACGGCGACTACGACGTGGACGGCACCACGGCGACCGCCCTGCTGAAGACGGCCATCGAGCGAATCGGGCTGGCCATCGAACCGCAAAAGCCCATGCAGGTCACCTATCACCTGCCGCATCGCATCCGCGAGGGATACGGAATGCAGAACGCAATCCTCGGCGAAGCGGCTGCGTCCGGCGTGCGCCTGGTGATCAGCGTTGACACCGGAATCCGCGCCATTGCCGAGGCGGTCGAGGCGCGCGCGCTTTCGCTCGACCTCATCGTCACCGACCACCACCCGCCCGACGGCGCGACGATTCCCGACGCGCTGGCTGTTGTCAATCCC
The DNA here is from genome assembly GCA_003142215.1 of Granulicella sp. Lineage (GTDB taxonomy): Bacteria > Acidobacteriota > Terriglobia > Terriglobales > Acidobacteriaceae > Edaphobacter. The sequence continues at coordinate 15,813 of PLOT01000167.1, forward strand.
ACGCAGCCCGGCTGCCCCTATCCCAACAAGAACCTGTGCGGGGCCGCCGTCGCATTCAAGCTGGCGCAGGCGCTGCTCGACGCCGCCGCACCGCTCACCCCGGACTCTGCCGCCTTCCGCGCGCGCACTCGCGGTGTACTGCTCCCCTCGTTCCTCAAGCTGGTGGCCATTGCCACGATTGCGGACTCCGTTCCGCTCATCGGCGAAAACCGGTCGATTGCGGCTTTGGGTCTTGCCGCGCTTGCCAATCCCGTGCAGTCCGGCCTGCGCGCGCTGATGCAGTTGGCGAAGATTCCGCTGGACCGCGCGCCGACCGCGACCGAGGTTGGCTTCCGCATCGCGCCGCGCATCAACGCCGCCGGACGCATGGACATAGCGGACGACGTGGTCGAGCTGCTGCTTACACGCGACGCGGCCCGCGCGCGAGAGTTGGCCGGGAAGCTCGATCGCCTCAATCAGGAACGCCGCGCCTCCGAGGCACGCGCGCTCGATGCCATCGACCGCGAACTGCTGACCCTGCGCGACGCCGGAGGTGAGTATCCGAGCGAGTGCCTCATCCTCGACAATCCCGAGTGGCATCGCGGCGTGCTGGGCATTCTGGCCTCGCGCGTGGTGGACCGCACGGGCCGCCCCGCGATCGTCGTCACCCACGCCGATGGCAACGCGCACGGCTCGGGCCGCTCCGTCGCCGGCTTCCACCTGCTCGACGCCATCACATACGCAAACGGGGCTGCGGACTCCGCGGACCCAGCCGCACCGCTCTTCAACCGCTTCGGAGGCCACGCCCACGCGGTCGGTTTCTCGCTTGCCTCCGAGCGGCTTCCGCTGCTGCGCACGCGCATGAAGGACTATGCGTCTGCGCGGCTCACCCCCGCGCTTCTGGTTCCGCGGCTCGACTACGACGCTGAGCTCTCGCTGTCCGAGATCACTCCCGAGCTGATGGCCTGGGTCGCGCGCCTCGCGCCCTTCGGCATCGGCAACCCCGAGCCGGTCTTCCTCACTCGCGGCGTTACGCTCGCCGCGCCCATCCGCATCATCCAGGAAAAACACATCGCACTGCAACTGATACAACGCGACCCTCGGCAACAAGAGAGCAGCAGTCAGGAGCGCGAGAAACCGCAGAGCAATCCGCGCGGGCAGAGCAGTCCTGCCGCAATTCCCGCCCTCGGCTGGAGCCGCGACGCCATTGGTTGGCCTGCGCGCTGCGATCGGCTCGCGCTCGCCAAGGGCTCCGTCGTCGACGTTCTCTACCGCCTGCGGCACAACACCGGTCCCTACGCGAGTTCGCAGTTCGGCGGTCTCGAACTTGAGCTCGGCGACCTGCGACCGGTCAGCGCAACGTTGCAGTCCTAGTTTTGTCCAACAATAAGTCCTGAGCGAACACGATTTCGGTGCCGCTTCACGCACCGATTGGCACAAAACTTTAGTTCTGTAATGGGTAAGAAGATTTTTGCTTCGTTCGGCACGGCAAGTCGTCTTATATACTGGCACTTGAAGACATGGCCCCTAATCCCAAGTCAAATCGCGCAGCGACGTTTGCAATCTGGGGGGTAGCCCTCATCGTCATTCTAGCGGCGGTCTATGCGGTCCGCACGCTCACGCGCGAGCGCGTCAGTGTGCGCGCCGACCAGGTCAGCTATCAGGACCTGATCAAGTCCTCCAGTACCAATGGCAAGGTAGAGCCGCTGGACGATTACCAGGCCCATGCGCAGGTCGCGGGCCAGGTGCAGGAGATCTACGTCAATGTGGGCGACAAGGTCAAAGTGGGCCAGTTGCTGCTGAAGATGGACGACGCGGACGCGCTGGCGCGGCTTGCCTCCGCCAACTCCACGCTGCGCGCCGCCGAACTTGCAGCCAGCGACATCGAACACGGTGGCTCGCAGGATGAGCGCAACACCAACGCCGCCGACCTGAGTCGCGCCCAACTGCAGCGTCATGAAGACGCCGCCTCGCTCGCCTCGCTCGAAGCGCTGCAGCAGAAGGGAGCGGCATCGCCGGCCGAGATCGCCGCCGCACAGGCGCGCGTGCGTGTGGACGAGAACACGCAGCACGGCATCGAGCAGCACAGCACCGAGCGATACGGCGAGGCAGACCGCGCGCGCGCTCAGGCACAGCTTGCCGACGCGCGAGCCGCCGTCGCCGCGGCACAACGCGCCTATGCCAGCGCCGACATCCGCACGCCCATCGCCGGCACGGTCTACAATCTGCCGGTCAACCAGTACGACTACGCTGCCACCGGCGACGACCTGATTTATGTCGCCGACCTCAAACATCTGCGCATCACGGCCTACTTCGACGAGCCCGAGATTGGCAATCTCGCCGCGGGACAGCCGGTCGCCATCACCTGGGAGGCCAAGTCCGGCACCACATGGCATGGCCACATCATCCAGGCCCCCACCACCATCATCAGCTATGGCACGCGCAACGTCGGCGAGTGCTTAATCGACGTGGACGATGCCGACGGCGTCCTGCAGCCCAACGCCAACGTCACCGTCAAAGTCACCACCGCGCAACACCTGCATGTACTCAGCGTTCCGCGAGAGGCACTGCGCTTCGAGGGTACGCAACCCTACGTCTTCCGCATCCTGCACAGGAAGCTGGTTCGCACCAACGTACAGACAGGCATCATCAACCTCACGCAGGTCGAGATCACAGGCGGCCTCGCCGAAGGAGACACTGTCGCCCGCAACGCAACGGACCTCAGCGACGGTCTCGAAGTCACGCCTGTTTATTGATGAGCATGAACGCACAAACCTCCCCAATGCCTTCGTTCAAGCTCTCCCGGCCCGGCGCCGTCAAGCTGAGAGGGCTGCTCGCCCCGGGTCTGACTCTGAGCCTCATTTTGGCGGGCCCGATCTTCGCCGGCCCGCTGCGCGCCGAAGTGCGGCCCGCGGAGATCGCAGCCGCCGATCGCGCGCTGGGCGCCAACGCAGCCGCCTACCACGCCTTGCAGGAGGGCCGCGGCGATGACGCCGTAAACCTGCTTCGCACGACCCTTGCCGCCAACCCCGCCGACGCGCTCGCGCATCAGCTTCTGTGCCGCGTCTTCTATGCAGAGGATGAGGCCGACGAGGCCATCCAGCAGTGCGAACTGGCTGTCTCCACAGCAGGCGGCGCGAGCGTTCTGGCCAGCGACTGCGAGCTGTGGTTGGGCCGCGCCTACGGCATGAAGGCGCGCCACGCCGGCCCCATCGCCGGCTTCACCCTGGCGCGCAAGGTCGATGCCAGCTTCTCCCGCGCCGTCGAACTCAACCCCGGCAACGTCGCCGCGCTCAACGACCTGGGCGAGTACTACGTTGCCGCTCCGTTCATCATCGGCGGTGGCACCGACCGGGCCCGTGCGCTGGCCGCCCGCATGATGCCCCGTTTCCCCGGCGCGGCGCACCGCCTGCTGGCGCGCATCGCGGACGCCGACAACAACCTGCCCACAGCTGAGTTCGAGTTCAAGCAGGCCGTCGCAGCCGACCGGTCGCCCAGCGCCTGGATCGACCTTGCCCAGTTCTACCAGACTCACACGCGCCCCGACGACGCGCTCGCCGCCATCAAGTCCGCACTCCTCGCCGACCGCACCCACGGTCCCGCGCTGGTGGACGCCGCCAGCATCCTGACCAAGGCACAGCGCGCGCCCGACCTCGCCGAACGCTGCCTGCGCGACTACCTCGCCTCCCGCGCAAAGTCCGACGCCGCCCCCGCCTTCAAGGTCCATCTGCAACTCAGCCGGCTGCTCGCGGCCCGCGGAGACAAGCCCAGCGCGGACCGAGAGGTTGCCGCCGCCGCCGCGCTGGCCCCGGCCTTCACGCGAAACGCCAGAACAAGCCAGGGACTATGATGCGCGAAGACGATACCATGGAAGTTGAACCCCTTCGAGGACGCCTCACGGATTGCATGACTTCCCTTCCTCCAACTCGCCAAACGCCCGGCCGCTCGCCAACCGGTTGTCTTCGGCATCTGTCATGCGCCCTGACGCTGTGCATATCTCTCACGCTTGCGCTCTCTGCTCACGCCCAGCTTTCGCTCAGCACCGCGGTCGATCTGGCACTGCGCGGCAACCCTCGCATACAAGGGGCTGAGGCCGATCTCGCCAAGGCGCGCGCCCAGCTCTCCGAGGCGCGCGATGCCTACATTCCGTCTATTAACGCGGGCATGAATCTCGGCGATTCCTGGGGCTACAGTACCAATCCGCCCACGCTCTTCACCGTCAACGGCGGCTCGCTGGTCTACAGCCCCTCGCAGTCTTCCTACATCCGCGCGGCCCGCGCCGGCCTCGACTCCGCCCAGCTTGCGCTGGATGACATGCGCGAGGCGGTCGCCGAGGACACCGCACTCGCCTTCGCCGCGCTCGACCACGACCAACAGCGCGAGACCGCCGTCCGCCAGCAGTCCAGCTTCGCCACAGCGCTCGTTTCAATCGTGCAGAACCGCGTCGACGCCGGCCAGGACACCGCGATCGAGCTCACCCAGGCCAGGCTGACCGCCGCGCAGCTTCGCCTCGCAAGCCTGCGCGCCGCGGACGACACCGCAGTCGACCGCGAGCATCTGGCGCGGCTGATCGGCCTGTCCCCCGCCGCACTCAGCGTGGACAACAACTTCCCCGCCAGCCCCATCCCCCTCGACACAACGGTCGACACAACGGTCCACGGCTACGCCAACGCTGCCGTCGCCTCCGCCTTCGCCAACGCCAAGGCCAAGCAGGAGCAGGCCCTCGGCGATGCGCGCTTCCGCTTCCGTCCGCAGGTGAACCTCTTCGCCCAATACAACTACTACGCCACCTTCAGCGACTCCTTCGCGCAACTGCAAAAGGTCTACCAGGCGAACACCGGCCAGACGACACTGAACTCCAGCGAGGGTGCCTTCGGGGTCCAGATCACCCTGCCTATCATGGACAGGTCTCGTTCGGCCAAGGCGCGCGAGTCCGCCGCCGACGCCGCGCACGCCATGCACGACGCGCAGAACGCGCAGATCGCTGCGCTCGATGGCCAGTCGCGCCTGCGCCACTCCGTCACCGAGCTGCAATTGCAGGCCGATGTCGCCGGACTACAGCAGCAGTTCGCTCAGCAGCAGCTCGACATCGTTCAACAGCAGCTCCAGTCGGGCAACCCCGGCGGCACGCAGATGACGCCAAAGGACGAGCAGAACGCGCGAATCGACGAGCGCGAAAAGTACCTCGGCGTGGTCGATGCCGGCTACCAGCTTCGCCAGGCCGAGATCCACCTTCTCCGCCAGACCAGCGAACTCCTCCCATGGCTCAAATCCGCCGCATCGGCCGCGGCCCTCCCGCCAACTCCCGCCCCGCAACCCTGAGCCGCTCTACTTTGCCAGCAGAAACACGCCCGCGAAGACGAAGAGCGCAGCCATCCAGCGCCGCCGGTTGACATTTTCCTTGAGAAAAATCTTGGCTGCAAACGCATTGCCCAGGAACGTAAGCGACGCGCTGGCCGGTGCTGCCAGCGAGACCGCGACGTTCGACACCGTGAACAGCAGCGAGAAGAAGCTGACGGCCATGCAAAGCACGCCGAGCAGAAACATGGGGCTCGACGTAACCGCACGGACTGCCCCGCCGAGGCCAGCCTTTGCACGGATCGCATCGAGGTCGCCGATCTTCCGCATCGCTCCTGCGGTCAGTACGTCGCCGGCGACCGCTGTGGCCGCAACCGTGAGAATCGCGGCCCAGGTCTCAATCGGCCCCGAGTGGATGTGGACCGCCGGCATCTGACTCGCAAGGATCATTGCGCCCTGCCCGTCACAACGCCTTCGTCCGCCGGAGCAGCCTCGTCGAGCACGGGCTTGTGTTCGGTAAGCGACGGCCCATTGGCCACAAATCCCACGCCGCAGACGATCAGCAGAATCCCCACCCAGCGGTAGATGGTGATCGTCTCATGCAGCCAGAACTTCGATAGCAGCGCGACCACGACATACCCAAACGCCGTCGATGGCAGCACAAACGTCAGGTCGGCCCAGGAGAGCGCGGTCAGGTAGCTGGCGAAGAAGCCAAGCAGGCAGAGAATTCCGGTAATCACCCAGGGGTTGCGCAACGCCGCCAGAAGCATCCCAAGGTGCGCCAGCGTGACCGGGCCGACCTGCGTCATGCCATGCGAGAGCAGCGTGTCGCCCACCGACGCGGTCAGCATCACGGCCAGCAAAATTAAATAACGCTGCGGAGTAAGGGTGTGCTTCATCTACTTTCTAGGCTACCCGATGCCGGCCTGAGGCGCATGCTCCGCAATGTCGGCCAGAAAGTCTGCGGGTCTATCGACGAAGACTGCCAGGTTTCTCACTCTGGAGTAGCGAAGGTTTACGGTGATGCAGCCATACCAGGTCTTGACAGGTGAGATGCGACTGATCTCGGAGTAGGGAATATTCTTCCTACGCCATAGATGCCTGGAATCTAGCGAATCGGGAAGAGTTTCAACGTAAGAGAGGAAGTAGAAGATGCACTGCTGAGATGCACTCACGAGCAATATGAATGGGGTGAATCGAAGCAACGGCATGAACCAGTCATGCTCATCGTTGAACGTATTCATCCGGTGAGGTGTGAGAAGCATCGCCAACCCAGTAAAGAGAACTATTGACAGGTTGAGATAAAGTAACCCGCGCTTATATCGGTAATATCGCACGCGACAATCATACCTCACAACAGTAAAAACGCTTGTCATTCTTCGATGCGCTCAGAATGACAAGCGTTAGTGATTGATCAAACGTAATTCTAGCTGGAGGATGCCTGCGCCTTGAGGGCGTTGGCGGCCTTGGTGGCGCGGGCGGCCCGGTTGCGCTGACCGCGCAGCTTCATGAAGCTGCGTGCCTCGGTGTATAGGCGGTGGACGTCGCGGTGCACGATGGCCTTCCACACCACGCGCAACGCCGCCTTGGGCCGGAAGAAGTACTCGTCGTAGAACTTGCTGACCATCTCCAAAACGTACTCGGCTGGCAGGCCGGGGTATTCGATGTGGGCCAACTGGTGGCCCTCGTCGTCATTCATGGCGAGGTTGGTGATGTAGCCCTTCTCCTTGGCGAAGTCGTACAGCTCCGTCCCCGGAAAGGCGTGCGCCATGGAGACCTGGATGGTCTCGCAGTCGAGCCGCTTGGCGAACTCGATGGTGTTGCGAATCGACTCCGCGGTCTCGCCGGGCAGGCCGAGGATGAAGTCGCCATGCACAACCAGTCCCAGCTTGTGGCAGTCGCGCTGAAAGTCCAGCGCGCGCTCGACGGTTGCGCCCTTCTTGATGTTCTTCAGGATCTGCGCGTCGCCCGACTCATAGCCGACGATCAGCAGCCGGCAGCCCGCCTCCTTCATCGCCTTCAGAGTCTCATAGTCCGTCGTCACGCGCGATGTGCAGGACCACGTCAGGCCCAGCGGCTTCAGCTTCGCGCACAGCTCCACGGTCCGCGCCTTCTGGATGTTGAACGTGTCGTCGTCGAAGAAGAACTCCTTGACCTGCGGGAAGAGCTTCTTGGCGTTGGCCATCTCGGCCGCAACGTCGTCGGTCGAACGCTTGCGCCATGCGTGACCGCTCAGCGTCTGCGGCCACAGGCAGAAGGTACACTGCGCCGGACAGCCGCGCGTGCTGTAGAGGCTCACAAACGGATGCAGAAGGAACGGCACGTTGTACTTCGTCACGTCCAGGTCGCGCGCGTAGATCTCCGTCGCCCAGGGCATCTCGTCGAGCTGCTCGGGCGTCACCTGCGGCCGGTCCGGATTGTGCTGGATGACACCGCTGGCGTCTTTGTAGCTGATGCTGAGAATCTCGTTCAGCGGCTTGCCGTTGGCGTACTCCACGATGGAGAAGTCGAACTCGCGGCGGCACACAAAGTCGATCGCCGGGCACTCGTTCAGCGCGCGATCGGTCGAGGTAGTCACCGGCGGCCCAACGAAGGCGATCTTGATCTTCGGATAGGTCTGCTTGATGACCGTAGCCATCTTCTGGTCGCCCTCCCAGCCCATGGTGCTGGTAAAGAGGACCAGGAACTCGTAATCCTTGAGAATGCCGACCACGTCCGGCCAGCTCAGGTGGTGCGGCGGAGCATCGACCAGGCGCGATCCCTCCAGCATGCCCGCCGGATAGGTCAGCCACACGGGGTACCAGTAGGACTCGATCTCGCGCGTGGCGGGCCAGCGGCTGCTTGCGCCGCCATCGAACTTCTCAAAGGAGGGCGGGTTCAGAAAGAGCGTCTTGAGCGGTGTCGTCATTCCTCCAATTTTACCATTTCTGGCCGCTAATCGCGCGACCCAGGCAATTTCGCGGGGGAGCTGCGCCGCTCACTCGCCGGCCTCTGCGCCAGTTCGCGTGGCGAACTCTGCCGCCTCCATCTGCATCTAACGGCAAAGAGGAACATTCCAATGCCCCAGAGCATCCACGACCGTGCCGCCGAGTACCACAATCTTGCTGCACATGCCCACTCCGTAGCCGCGGCCTCTCATGCGCAGGGCAGCCCCACCGCGCACGAGTTCTCGCGCCAGGCGCACGAACACTCCACCCGCGCCCTCGACGAATCGCGCAAGGCAACCGAAGCGCACGTCGAATCCCCTGCCCCCCCTGCCTCCACGGAAAAATAGCCGCGCCAGTACACCACTCGAACCCTCTGGCCCTCATCTGCTATCGTTTCCGCACCATGGAAATCAGCCGCCGCGCCGCTCTCAAGTCCTCCGCCCTCGCCGCCTCCGCTCTCGCCCTCGCTGGCCCGCGCCTCTTCTCGCAGGCTTCCAGAGCGGTCGATGCGCACATCGACATCCTGCCCAGTGAGCCGATTGCGACGATCTCGCCGGAGATCTACTCCCACTTCATCGAGCATCTGGGCGGAGTGATCTACGACGGCGTGTGGGTCGGGCCGGAGTCGAAGATCGCCAACACCAATGGAATCCGCCAGGCCTTCATCGACACCATGCGCGCCGTCAAGGCCCCCCTGCTGCGCTGGCCGGGCGGCTGCTTCGCCGACTCCTACGACTGGCGCGATGGCCTGGGCGCCGCGACCAATCGTCCCGCCCGCACCGGCTTCTGGGGACAGCAGGACCCCAACCGCTATGGGCTGCACGAGTTCATGCATACCTGCCGCGCCATCGGATGCAAGCCGTATCTGGCCGCCAACCTGCGCACGCTACCCGCACGCGACTTCTACCAGGAGATCGAGTACTGCAACGCGCCCGCTGGGCTGGTGCCCTCGAACTCCGCCGCCCCAGCCACGCCGAACGCCCTCGCCGCCCAGCGCGCGGCGAATGGAGATGTAGACCCCTTCAACGTGGACCTGTGGGGCGTCGGCAACGAGAGCTGGGGATGCGGCGGCAACCTCGTCCCCGAGGAGTACGCCGCGATGTTCCGCCGCTTTACCGCTTGGACGCCGAACTACAGCCGCACGCCGCTGCGCTTCGTCGCCGTCGGGCCCAACGGCGACGACATAGACTGGACGCGCCGCCTCTTCAAGAGCCTCTACGCCAACTCCGAGCGGCGCAATCTCTTCGGCCTCTCCGTACACTACTACACCTCGGGCAGTCCCTCGGAGTTTGCGGCCGGCGACGCACTGGCTTTCAACACCGGCGAATACTACGACCTGCTCACCCGCGCCAGCATCATGGAACGCATCGTCACGGACCACTGGGCCGCGATCGGTGATACCGCCCAGCCCGGCCAGAACCACGTCAAGCTGGTGGTGGACGAGTGGGGCGCATGGTACGGCAAGGGCACCGCGCTCGGCCCCGAGTACAACCTGTCGCAGCAATCCACCATGCGCGATGCCCTGCTGACCGGCATTACCCTGGACATCTTCCAGCGCCACGCGGACAAGGTCGCCGTCGCCGCCGTCGCGCAGTCCATCAATTGCATCCACTCGCTCATGCTGGCGCAGGGAGACAAGTTCACCGTCACGCCCACATTCCACGTCTTCCAGATGTATATGCCGCACCGCGGCGCGCAAGCCGTACGAGCGGAATTCTCTGCTCCCGCGATTCGCAACCCACTGGCCAACGCGTCCATCCCGGTGGGCGGCAACAGCTATACCGGCTCGTTGGAGGCGGTAAAGCTCCTCGCAGGACTCAGCGGTTCGGCTTCGATCTCAGCCACCAACCCCAAATTGCTCACGCTGACCGTGGTGAACCCGCACATCGACCAGCCCGTCACCACGGAGATCGCCGTCGCCGGAGCTGCAATCGCCAGCTACAGCGGCCAGGTCCTCGCCGAGCCAGACGTCCACGCGCACAATGACTTTGCCCACCCGGACGCCGTCCACCCTTCGCCCATCGCTTCCACTGCCAACACGGCACGGCTGACGCACACCTTCCCCCCAGCCAGCGTCACCACCCTGCAACTCACGCTGGCCTGAGCCTTCATTCATTGGAGCATGCGTCTACTCACTCTTGCGGTGGATGGCTTCGTCATAGAGCGGCAGCGAGTGCAGGAGGATGCGCACCAGCGGCGGGTTGCTGCTGCGGAAGTTGAGGCCGCGGTCGGTCTGGTCGCCGTTGAGGATGCGCGTGGTCTGCCACACTCCGTCGACGTACTTCCCTTCCTCGGCGCGCAGGATCTCGAGTTGCAGGTTGGGCGTCCGTTGCAGCACGGCGGCGGGCAGCGTGAAGCTGACGCTCACGTCGAAGCCGCTGACCAGGAACTCCAGCGGGCCGAGCTGCGCGACTACGATACGTCCCTGCTGGGTCGGCGTTCCCGGAGGGTAGGCTCCGTCGGACTGCGGAAAGCCGAAGGAGGCGACCGCGTCGGCGGAGGCCAAGTGGATGGTCTGGCGCGCCGCTCCCTTGTCTTCGACCGCGGTCTGCAGCTTGCCCTCCAGGTTGAGCCGTGCGATCTCGCCGCCGGGAGCGTTGAAGAGCGCGTAGTTGTCGGCAGGCGTGGCGGGACGCTCAACACCGGGAACCTGGTCGGCGGGCTGCGTGGCCTGCGCGGAGCGGTC
>PLOT01000033.1:0-3741 GCA_003142215.1 Granulicella sp.
GAGAGGAACTGTACCACCATGACCGCACAACGCGCCAGAGTTATCTTGCTGGGCGGTTTGGGGGCGAAAATTTTGGGGACGAGGCGCGGCGGGCCAAGCCGAAGGCGAGCGGACCGAGGGCTGCGACCAGAGCGGCAAAGGCGAGGGCGGGCAGCGGGCCGACGCGCTGGGAGCGGGCCGCAACGAGAGCAAAGGCGATGAGCAGGGCGGGGCCGACGCCGGCCAGCGCCGCGGCGATTAACCCGCCGGGGATGCGGAAGGGGCGGGCGAGGGCGGGCTCACGCAGGCGGAGGACGACGAGGGCGACGAACTCCAGCAGGAGGGAGGCGCCATAGAGGACGAGATCGATGGAGATGAGGCGCTCGAAGGAGAGGCCAAGCGCCAGGGCCCAGGCGGCTGCGCAGACCAGGACCGAGGCCCATGGGACGGGTGCGCGGTTGGGACGGGCAGAGGTGGCGCGGGTGAGGAAGCGTGGGAGCAGGCCGTCCTGGGCGAGGGCGTAGGGCACGCGCGCATAGCTGAGCATGAGGGCGTTGAACATACCCGCGCCGCTGAGCATCCCTCCGAAGACGACGGCGAGGGCGAGGATGGTTCCGAGGAGACCGGGGCCGGCGATGGCGCGCGCGGCGTCGGTCCAAGCGCCGGTGGTGAACTGGCTGGCAGGGACGCCGCCGATGCCGACGGCGGCGAGCGGGACGATATATGTTGCGGCAACGAGCGCAGCGGAGATCAACATGGCACGCGGGTAGTTGCGCTGGGGAGATTCCACCTCCTGGGCGACGGTGGAGGCGTTGTCCCATCCCATGTAGTTCCATAAAGCAATGGAGACGGCACCGGCGAGCGAGGGCGCGGCGACCGGCGCGCGGAGCAAGGTGAGCGAGTTGCGGAGGTGGCTGGGGAGGGTGAGGGCGTGCAGGGTGAGGGGATCGATGGCGTGGGCGAAGAGACCCTTCCAGAGGCCGGCGACGACCAGGACGACGAAGGGGGCGAGCAGGAGGGCGAAGAAGCCGATGGAGCCTTCGCCGACGGACTTTGCACCGCGCAGGTTCCATGCGGCGCAGGCCAGGACGACGGCCAGCTCCCAGAGCGTGGCGCGGGACCCAGAGGTGAGGCTGGGCGCGACGCGGGAGAGGTAGAGGACGAAGAGGACGGGGTAGATGGCCATGTCGAAGACGCTGGCGGCGAGCGAGAGCCAGGCCTCCTGAAATCCCCAGAAGGGGCCGAGGGCGCGGCGCACCCAGCAGTAGTAGCCGCCCTCCTGGGGCAGGGCGGAGGCCAGTTCGCCGACCATGAGCGCGGTGGGCAGGCTCCAGACCAGCGGGATGAGGAGCAGGAGGAGGAGGGCCCGTCCGTAGCCGACGTCTCCGAGGATGTCTTCCAGGCCGTAGGGGCCACCGGCTACCATGAAGTAGGTGGCTGCGACGAGCGGGAGCAGACGCATCTTGCTGTGTGGTTTGCGCACGCGCCGGCCTCCGGGGAAGATTTGCTGTTGAGGAGAATTTACCTGAAGCAGGAGGAAAAGCGCAGGCAGGTCAATGGCGTGGGTGAGATTGCGATGGAAAGAAAACTGGACGGGAGGCTTGCTTCATGACGCGGGAGCGGGGAAACTGTTTATAATCGGGAGATCCCGGCACGCGCTCAAGAGCGAGTTGCGGGGAGGGTTGGAGAGATGGCCGAGTGGCTGAAGGCGGCGGTTTGCTAAACCGTTGTAGGGTCAAAAGCTCTACCGGGGGTTCGAATCCCCCTCTCTCCGCCATTTCAACATCCAATCAAGTCCAATAAAGCCCACATCGTCCAATAAAAACAATGCTTTATGGCGAAATAGTGTCCAAAGCGGTGCAATAATGGCCTATTGCATCCGGCTTTTGAAGGTGGTACAAAACGGTGGTATCAGTTTTATGTATCCCGGGGATACCACATGGCAACAAGTACGTTGACGAATACGGCATGTGCAAACGCCACATGCTCCAAAGGGGCAAGCCTCCGCAAGCTGCATGACGGAGGCGGCCTCTATCTCTGGATTTTTCCGAACGGCAAAAAATACTGGCGACTGAGATACCGGCAGGAGGGCAAGGAAAAGCTGGTTGCCCTTGGCGTGTATCCGCGAGTGAGCCTGAAAGACGCCAGAGGCAAGCGTGATGCTGTCCATAAGCAATTAGAGGCAGGGCAAGACCCGGCGGCGGTACGGAAGACGGAGAAGCGAACCCAGCAGGCCGCGTCTGCCAATTCCTTCGAGGCCGTGGCCCGCGAGTGGTTTGGAAACCAGTCCCATTCATGGGTTGCCTCTCACACGCGCGATGTACAGCGGCGACTGGAGGGCAACATCTTCCCCGCCATTGGCGCAAGGCCCATTGACCAGATCGAGGCCCCGGAGCTGCTGGCGTCCATCCGCAAGATAGAAGATCGCGGGTCTTATGACTTGGCGCATCGCGTCTTGCAGGTATGCGGTCAGGTCTTTCGGTACGGCATTGCCACGGGGCGATGCAAGCGCGACCTCTCCGCCGACCTGCGCGGCGCGCTTGTGCCCCACGTCAAAAAGCACCAAAACGCGGTACGCCCCGAAGACCTGCCAGACCTGATGTTGGCCATCGCCAACTATGAGCAGACCGGCGACCGGCTGACGCGCATCGCCCTGCAACTGCTGGCGCAGACCTTCGTACGCACCCATGAATTGATCGGTGCGGAGTGGCAAGAGATCGACTTGGACGCGGCCTTGTGGACCATCCCTGCCGAGCGTATGAAGATGAAGACGGAGCATATCGTTCCGCTGGCAGGGCAGACGGTCGCTCTACTTGCAGAACTCAAACCACTCTCCGGCACAAGCCGTTACCTGTTTCCGGGTCGCAACACTGCCAAGACAATCAGCAATAACACCATGCTGTTTGCCCTGTATCGCCTTGGCTACAAAGGGCGCATGAGTGGGCACGGCTTCCGCGCTGTTGCCAGTACCATCCTGAATGAGTCCGGCAAGTTCTCTCCCGATGTCATCGAGCGCCAGCTTGCCCACTGCGAACGGGACGCCGTACGCGGTGCATACAATCGCGCTGAGTATCTGGACGAGCGAAAGAAGATGATGAAATGGTGGGCCGATTACGTGGACGGGATCGTGAACGAATCCAAGGTGATCGTGGGCAACTTCGGAGCCATTGCTTAGCCCATTGGGTTTATTTTGCCTGCATGGTCCCAACCAGAACCGCGCAATCTCTGGAATACGGCCTCAGCAATCTCGTTAGCACCCGATGGCCCGGCCTGCTGTGGCATTGCCAGGTCTCGTATGATCTCCTCCTGACGCTGACAGGCAACTTCGCCGTAACTGAGAAAGGTCGTCAAGACATGCTCATGCCCCAGGTTCTGGCTCCACGCCTTGAACTCCTCGGGCGATTTACACAGATACTCTCCAAGCCGGACGAGAGTGTTTCTGAAGCTATGCGGATTGAAGTACGGCAGGCCAGCACGCTGGAATGCGTCGCGAAATATCGCGCGAATCGGTGAGGCGCTGCTCCAGTGCTCCCGCTGCAGCCCGGACGCTTCAAACTGGCGAGTCGCTCCAAGCGCAATGCGGGTTGCCGGGAAGAGCGGATCGTCGTTGCTCCACAGCTTGTCTTCCCGGAGATAGCCCACCCACTCCGCCACGATCCTGCGAATCTCATCGCCCACGGGAAAGAAGAAGGTGTTGAAGGTCTTGCTGAACTTCGTCTTAACCTCTCGCGCATCCTGATAGACGCTGTTCGCGGTGAGATC
>PLOT01000033.1:3790-4045 GCA_003142215.1 Granulicella sp.
GCAAGCCATTGAAAGAACCGTTTGAGTTGCGTGAGGGTGGCATACAGGGTCGCCTTGCTCAGCTTCTCCCCGGATTGCTGCCCGTTCTGTTCGGCAAGGTGCCGCTTGAACGCAATCGACTGCTCAAAATGAAACGCCTTGAAGTCCCGATAACGGGTGTACTCCTCAAACCGATGCAGCGCCTTCGCCGCAGCATCCACGGTAGGTTCACTATGGCGCTTGGCTTCCTTCAGATAGGCGAAATACTGCCGCTTG
>PLOT01000282.1 GCA_003142215.1 Granulicella sp.
AGTGGGACGTCAAGCGCCTCGCCGTAAGCCTCATCCTCGCCGGACGCGAGGCGGCCGCCAAGCCCGGCCTCTGCCGCGACGCCACGCGTGCCTTCCTCAAGAGCTATCGCACCGCCATGCACGCCTTCGCGCAGATGCCCGTGCTGGAGATGGCGCACTATCAGGTCCACCGCCTGCACACCGTCGAACCTGTCTCGCAGATACTGGGCCTCGCCGAGCGCGCCACCCCGCTGCACAACCTCGAAGTCCTCACCATCGAAGCGCCCGCCGGAAGCAAGAGAGGCGTACCCTCGGAGCTAAAGCCGCGCAACGCAGAACACCCACGCATCTTCAAAACCATCGACCCCATCCTCACCCGCATCCATGGCGACCTCGCTCACGCGATCCTCGACTCGCTCACCTCCTACGCCGAAACCCTCCAGCCCGAGCGACGCCACTTCCTCGCGCAGTACACCCCGCTCGACGTCGCCTTCAAGATCGTCGGCACTGGCTCGGTCGGCCTGCGCGACTACTGCATCTACCTACAGGGCAACGGCGAAAATGACCCGCTCTTCCTCCAGATAAAGGAGGAGACACTCTCTGCCTACGCCCCGTATCTAGGCGATGTGCCCGCCGAGTCGCATCAGGGCCGCCGCGTTGTTGAAGGCCAGCGAGCCATGCAGTTCCAGTCCGACCCCTTCCTCGGCTACACCACCGTCCAGGGCCGAGACTTCCTCGTCCGCCAGCTCAACGACCACAAGGCAGCCGTNNATCGCCGGATACATCGGCACCTCCGCCCGCTTCGACTCCGCCATCGCCCGCTTCGCCGCCGCCTACGCCACCCAGACCGAGTGCGACTGGCAGACCCTGCTCCACTCCCGCCGCCCCAACAAACCCGCCATACGCACCCCGCGCAAATCAAAGTAGTCTGCCCGCCCTATTGACTCCCGTGCGCGTCCAGCCACTGCCGCAGTTCCGGCTCCTGCGCCGCCCGCAGAGCGACGCAGTCATTGATGCTGTCGATCGACTTCGCCAGCGTCCGCTCCGCCGACGCCACCGGATGCGCCGCGAAGAAGCTCGCCACCTCATCCCGCCTCTCCACCGTGCAGAACGCGCCCGCCGCCACCACAATCCGCGCGCCCGAGTTCTCCGTCGCCTTCCGTTCAATCTCCGCCCAGTGCTGCTCCACGAACACCCATGCCTGGCCCTGCGTCTCGCGCCGCGATAGTAGCCGCGCAATCAGCGTCCCTCTGTCCTGGCTGCGCACTGCATCCGACACCGCGTACTCCAGCGTCCGCGCCACCAACTCTGGAGCCTGAAACCGAGTCAGCGTGTGCAGCGCGTCCTCCTTCAAATCGGGGTCGGTCGCCGTCTGCGCCACGCGCAGCATCTTTTCGTACATCGCCGCATCGCCCTTCGCTGCAACCAGCGCTACCGCCGTATCCACGACCGCGGCATCCGCGGGCTTCTGTCCGGCAAGCAGCGCGTTCGTCACGCTCACCGCCTCCGCCATAACCTCCGGATCGTCCGCCCGCCCCAGAGCCTCAAACAGCGTCTCGCGCAGGTCCGCGTGCTCGTCCGATTCATGCCTTCCGCCCTTGCCCTGCCCCACATACACTCCGCCGAACTCCCGCCGAACCACCTCATCCAGCCGCTTGCGGTCGCCGTCGGTCGCAATCCGCGCCTCGATCGCGCCAATCTTTCCCAACGCGCTCTCCAGAACCGTCGCGTTTGGGTCCGCCTTCACCCCCAGCGCCAGATCCAGAAACTCGCCCACTGACCCCTCGCCCGCCTGCATCAGCGCCCACCGGTCGCCCAGCAGTCCAATCCGCTCCTCCACCGTCAGCCCCGTCTCCGCGTTCGCAACGATAGCTTTAAGTTGTCCCACCGAATAATCCGTCCGGTAGTACCCCTTGTCCCCCGCATTCGCATAGAAGAACGCCGCGCCTGTTGTCCCCGCCCACATCGTCTCTTCCGGCCTAAGCAGCTTGCACCCTCCATCTTTCAGGCAGATCGGAATCGTCCAAGCCGCATTCCCCACAGGCCTCGTGGTTGGCGCGGCTAGAAAAAATCTCCCCTGCCTCACCGGAATCGCCTCTCCCACGCCGCTCCCAAACCGCACTAGCGGAACTCCCGGCTGTTCCACAAAGCTCCGCATCACCTGGTCCACCGGCAGCCCACTCACCCGCGCCTGTGCGTTCCAGAAGTCCTCCGCCGTCGCATTGCCATACGAATGTTCCGTCAAGTACTCATGCACCCCGCGTCGAAACACCTCGTCTCCCACCCAGTTCTCCACCATCCCGATCACCGCGCCCGCCTTGCCGTATGCAATCCCGTCAAAGCTCTCGTTGATCTCGTCCGGCGTCTCCGCCCGCGCCCGGATCGCACGCGTCGTCCGCCCCGCGTCCTCGTCCATCGTGCGCTCCATCTCCACCGCCGCGTCCTGCTCGTACTTCCACTTCGGATGGGCCTTCGCCGCCTCCTTCGTCTCCATCCATGTCGCGAATCCCTCGTTCAGCCACAGGTTGTCCCACCACTCCATTGTCACCAGGTCTCCGAACCATTGATGCGACATCTCGTGCGCCACCACCTCCGCAACCTCCTTCTTTGCAGAGAGTGCCCCGTCCTTCTTACCCACCAGCAGGTCCGTCTCGCGGAACGTAATGCACCCGAAGTTCTCCATCGCGCCCGCTTCGAAGTCGGGAACCGCCACCAGGTCCAGCTTCGCCATTGGATATTTAATTCCGAAGTACCGGTCGTAATCGTGCAGTGTCTCCTTGGCCGAATCCAGCGCAAACCGCGTCAGCTTTACCTTGTCCGGTGTCGCGCACACCCGGATCGCCACCCCATCCGTCTTGCCTTCGCTGCACTTGAAGTCCCCCACCAGCCACGCCACCAGGTAGGTCGACATCCGCGGCGTCTGGGCAAACGCCACCGTATGCTTGCCCGCCACCGGCCCCGCCGTGTCCGAGACGATCTGCGTATTCGAGATCGCCGTATCGTTCGCATCCACCACCAGCGTCACGTCGAAGGTCGCCTTCAGCGCCGGCTCGTCGAAGCTGGGAAACGCCCTCCGCGCGTCCGTCGCCTCGAACTGCGTCACCCCATACCGCCGCGCCTTCGTCTTCGATAGATAAAACCCCCGCAGCTTATCGTTCAGAATCCCACGGTACTCAATCGCCAGCCGCACTCGCCCCGCCGGCAGTTCATGCGCAAACGTAAACGTCGCCTGCTCCTTCGCCGCATCCAGCGTCACCACCGCCGTCTGCGCAGCACCGTAGCCGCCGCTTTCCACAGCGCCGTCATCCCTCCCACCTCTGCCGTCATCCCTCCCACCTCTGCCGTCATCCCTCCCACCTCTGCCGTCATCCCGAGCGAGCGCAGCGAGTCGAGGGACCCCCGTATTTGTCTCTTGCTGCTTGTCATTCCCCAGCGCCCCTTGCTTGTCATTCCGCAGCGCAGCGGAGGAATCTGCTTTTGCCTCTGGGATCGCCCGCACCGCCCCAAACTCAATCTCCGCCGCATTCAGCGGTATCGTCTTCGCCGGCGCATCCAGCACCACATCGATCGTCTCGCTCCCAACAAACGTCGCCGCCTTCAGGTCCGGCGTAATCGTCAGCGAATAGTGCTCCGGCCGCACCCCGCCCGGCAGCCGCTGCGCCTCCACGCGCCCCGCAGCCATCCCACCGATCCCCACCACCAGTCCCGCAGCCATCAGTCCACGCCAAATCCCCATCTCGCCCCAACTCCCCCAATCAACTCCCACCAGACTATATCCCTCGCGCAATCGGAAGAGCATCGTGGCTGACGAACAAGCCGAACTGCGACGCAATGTGTATCCCCCCGAACTGCTCGGCGTGCGTTCTTCAGCAGACAGTGCTGGAGCGCTCAGTCTGTTGGTCGAGAACGTCTGAAAATCATGAGTTATTGTTGCGGAACGACAATTGCTCCCTCGGCCCTCGCCACGCTGGCGGTGCCTATCAAATAGAGAACCAGCCAGAGCAGGCTGGCTGTTGCCATCCATGCCTTGGAGAGAAATCCAGCCTCATTGGAGATGAAGTACTGCACCACAAGATAAAGGCCCGATGCAACCAGCCAGTCGGTGCGCGTTCGTGAGATGGCAACGGTGAGAGCGACGAAGGATGGCAGCGCCAGGATGTAGTCGTGGGCCCAGGAATATGGGGCCGTGCCCAGGGAAACCAGCAGAACCAGCGGGAGATGCTCCTCCCAGGTCCATCCGCGACGGTTCCTGATCCAGTAGCGCGCGAACCATGCGGTCCCGATCGCCGTGGGTAGAAACTGAAGCCATCTGTGCTGCATCCCAAAGATGGACCGCAGCACCCCGCCCACGCCACAGGGGAAATCCATGGCGGCGCTGACTGTTCCATGAAAACAATCCAGAACATTATGGTTGAAGGCGATGGCGCCCAACGTAGAACCCGCATAGACGAAGATCGCACTGATGGCAAGCGACCATCTCCTGGTCTGCACGGTCCAGAGCAGAATCGCGAGCAAAACCAGATAGAGCAGATGAGGCTTCAGGCCGAGCGTGAGCAGGCAGGCTCCGGCAAGCAAGTACCTCTGGCGGCGCAACAGAAAAAGAAATGCCGTCAACCCGGCCAGGATCAGCGGGGTGATCTGTCCCATATGCTCCGCCGAGCCGAGAGGCAAAAACGTGACGAAGAGAGCAAGCCCGATCCACTGTTTGCTCTTCTCGCCGCCGAAGTACCGCCATAAGGCGACTGCGGAGACCGCCTCCAGGACCAGGGAGACTGCCAGCCACGCATATTGCGCGGTATGGAACGGCAGCACACCAAACAAGGCAACAAAGGGAAAAGCCCAGGGTGGGTACAGCAAGCTCATCTGTTGCGCATAGGACCAACCGGCGGAGCGCTCCAGCGCATTGATCGCAGTTGCGGAATAAGGATTGGAACCGGAAAGAAACAGGTGGCCGGAGGCCCAATAGATCACAGAGTCGTTCACCGGCAGCGCAGAGAAGAGCAGCATCAACCGCAGACGGAGCAAGTCCAGGCAGATCAGGATCGCAGGCAACAGCCGCCACAAACTCATTGCAACCGGCTGCGGCGCGGCAGACGGTGCGGTAGTCGTAGATTCGTCTTGCGGCTGGGCCACCTCAACTTGCAGGCTGCTCATCGGGCTTTCCCTCGGATGCGCGGTCAGTGGCCGCAACGTATTTTGGCAATCCTATGCTCCCGCCATCTGCCGATAAATACCGCTTCTGGGGTATCCCGCGGCACATAGGAAGGAGCCGGATGGGCCACAAGGTACATTCCTCGACTCAACAACCCCAACCCCTCGCACGTCTCCCGCCACCATCCCCACTACTTCTTTTGTGTCATGGTCTTCCGCCAGATCTCCTGCTACCGTCCCCAAAGGAGAATCCAGTGAGACTCAACCCGTTTCTCGAAAAGCAACTCATCGCCGTCATCCAGTGGAATGAGCCCGAGCAGGGCATCCTCGCCTACCGTTTCCCCATGCAGGACATGGAGATCGAGAACGGCGGCAGGCTCACCGTGCGCGAGTCCGAGATGGCCCTCTTCGTCAACGAGGGCAAGATCGCCGACGTCTTTGGCCCCGGCCTCTACACCCTCAACACCGAAAATCTCCCCCTGCTCAGCGACCTCATGAACTGGGGCAAGGGATTCGAGTCGCCCTTCAAATCCGATGTCTACTTCTTCTCCACCCGCCTCGAGATCGACCAGAAGTGGGGAACCGCCACGCCCATCACCATCCGCGATAGTGAGTTCGGCGCAGTCAGCGTGCGCTCCTACGGCATCTACTCCTATCGCATCGTTGACCCGCGAGCCTTCTTCACCCAAATCAGCGGCACGCGCCAGTGCTACGGCGTCGCCGACCTCGAAGACCAGTTGCGCAACACCATCATCGCCCGCATGTCCGAGGTCTTCGCCACCAGCGACCTCGCCTTCCTCGACCTCGCCGCCAACGAATCCGCCCTCGCCGACAAGATCCAGCAACAGGTCAAGCCCGCCTTCACCGCCCTCGGCCTCGATCTCACCCAGTTCGTCGTCGAAAACGTCTCCCTCCCAGACGCGCTGCAGAAGTCCCTCGACCAGCGCATCGGCATGAAGATCGTCGGCGACCTCGACCGCTACTCCCAGTTCGCCGCCGCCCAGGCCATGACCATCGCCGCCGCCAACCCCAGTGGCGGCGCGGCCATCGGCATGGGCCTGGGAGCCGGCGCCGCCATCGGGCAGGTCATGGCAGCCTCGCTCAAATTTGCACCCGCCGCATCCGCCGCACCAGTCGCTGCGCCAACCACCGCCCCGGCGGCTTCCACCCAGGACACAAAGTTCTGCATCGCCTGCGGCCACTCCATCCCCGTGCAAGCCGCCTTCTGCCCAGCCTGCGGAAAACCACAATGAGCGGACCAGGCGCATTAGAGCATTTCTCCTCGCTGGACATTGCCATCACGGCTGCCATCTATACGTGGTTCGCGTTCATGGGTGGCTACTCCAGACCCGCCATGGTCTTTCGCAAAAGGAATGCGGTGCCAACATCGACAATTCTTAGCGAGCACCTCAAATTCCTAACGATCCTGCTTGTGCTTATGTTGACCGTGACGTGGCTTTACCCCAATCTGCCCGAATGGTCGAAGGAGATATGGTATACGGGTCGGTCGGGTCGGTGGGGACTCTCGGGCGTCGATCTCGGGTTCCTCCTCGCGATGGCAACCATGCTCCAGGTGGAACGCCGGCGGATCTATGTGGAAGCTGAGACAGAGAGTGAGGACACCCAATGAACTGTCCCTCCTGCGGCGCTCCTATGCACCCCCACGGCGACACGCTCGTCTGCGACTTCTGCCACAACGTCGTCGTCCCCGACACCAACGACGACGGCGTCATTGTCCTCGATGAGGCCCCCGGCCAGTCCTGCCCCATCTGCAGCAACCTTCCGCTCATGCAGGCAACCCTCGCCAAACTCCCTCTCCTCTACTGCTCCAAGTGCCGCGGCATGTTGGTCTCCATGGAGGAGTTTGAGACTCTCATCGACGCGTTGCGCGCCACGCAACGTGGCAGCGTCATTCAGCCACCCATGGACCCCGGCGATCTCGACCGCCGCATCGATTGCCCCAAATGCCATCGCCCCATGGAGGCCCACTCCTACGCCGGCCCCGGCAACGTCGTCATCGACAGTTGCGAGCCATGCTCACTCAACTGGCTCGACCACGGCGAACTCGCCCGCATCGCCCAGGCCCCCGACGACCGCGGCCCCGACCCGGACTACCGCGACCCCTACGCAGACGACCGCGACCCCGCATCGGACTACGACTCACGCCCTCTCAATAGATATGCCGCCCTGGGCCTTGCCGCTGATGTTGTGGATGCAGCACTCGACCTCGCCGTACTCTCCAACAAGCTGACATTCTGAGCCGGGTGCCCCATTCATCGCGGTCTCATCGCGATGAATGGGCCTCCGCGTACGCCGCCGCGCCCAGCAGCGCGCAGCTCTCGTCCAGTATCACGCGCACCGGAATCGACTCCAGCAGCGGAGACAGCCGCCCTTTGTCCAGAAACGCCTGCATGAATCCGCCACTCGCCAGCGTCTTCAGAATCTTCGGCGCGATCCCTCCGCCCAGATACATTCCGCCCGTCGCCAGCACCTTCAGCGCGATGTTGCCCGCCTCCGCGCCGTACGCCGCCGCGAAGGTCTGCATCGTCTCGCGGCAAAGCTCACTCGACCCATCCTCCGCGCACGCGCCGATCACCGCGTTCGGGTCCTCCTCCGCCATCCGCTCGCGCAACCACGCCGGCTCGTCCATCTTCTCCACGTCGCGCAGAAACCCATAGATGTTCTGAATCCCCAGCCCGGAAACAACCCGCTCCCAGCTCACCCGCCCGCCCAACTTGCTCCGTAAGTATTCCAGCAGCGCGATCTCGCGATCCGTCCGCGCCGCAAAGTCGCAGTGCCCGCCCTCCGACGCAATCGGCCGATGTCGCGTGCCGTCCCAGATCAGCAACGCCTCGCCCAACCCCGTCCCCGCCGCTATCAGCCCCCTATGGCCGACCGGTGGCCCCACCGCCACCGCATCCGCACCTTCGTGCAGCGTGAAGACGCTCTCCGGCCGAAGCTCAGGAATACCATACCCGTTCGCTTCGAGATCGTTAATCAAAAAGACATGCTCAATCGCTAGCTCCCGCGCAAGCTCGCGTGCGTCCAGCGTCCACGGCAGGTTGGTCAGCTTCAGCCGTCCATCGCGCACCGGCCCCGGGCAGCCAAAGCAAGCCGCGGCAATCTCCTCTCGCTGGCCACCGTTGGCCTCTTCCGCAGAGAGAAAGGTGTTGACCGCCGCGTCCAGCGAGGCAAACTCCTGCGCCGGAAACCTCCGCTCACGAACCACCTTCAGTCGCCCGGCCTCGTAGCTGTAAAGCGCAAGATGAACCTTCGTCCCACCCACATCGCCCGCAAGAATCATCTATATCTCCAAACTCCCGGCAGCTTCCGAACCCGCCGGCCGAGGCAGCTTCTCCGCCGCCGCCGCATCCAGCAACAGCGTTAGTCTACCGCTGGCAGGACGGACCAGTTGGGCTGGCTTTGCCTCCGGATCGTACGCGCCCAGGAACACGTCCCGCACCACCTGCGCCTTGGCCGCGCCCTCGATCAGAAACGCAACCTCGCGCCCGCGATTAATCACCGGCCAGGTCAGCGTGATCCGCCACGTCTCCTTCTGCGGCACATGGTTGGCAACCGCAATCCGTCCCAGCTCATTCAGCGCCTCGGTATGCGGAAACAGCGAAGCCGTATGCCCATCCTCGCCCAACCCCAGCAGCACCAGGTCGAACGCCGGAATCTGTGCGCCCTCCAGCCGGAACGCCGCACGGATCGCCGCCTCATACCGCGCCGCCGCAACCTCGGGATCGAGTTCACCTTCGATGCGATGAATCTGCGCCGCCGCTACAGGAACATGCGATAGCAGCGCCTCCTCCGTCATGCGATAGTTCGACTCCGCGTCCGTCGGCGGCACGCAACGTTCATCCACCCAGAAGATCTGCAACCGCTCCCACGGCACCTGCGCAAAGTACGGCGCGCTCCGGTCCGCCAGCAGCGCAAACATTCTCTTCGGAGTCGTCCCGCCCGACAGCGCAACCCGCGCCACTCCCCGCGCCGCAACCGCCGCCGACACCACCACCGCAAAGAACTCCGCAGCAGCAGCAGCCAAATCCTCAGCCGTAGGCGAAACTCGATATGTAACCAAAACAGGTCGCGGCACTCTCGCGCTCCTCGTCTTCAACCAACAAGCAGCAACTCACAACGAATCGCTACGGACGGATCTCGCTCACGCCGTTCTCGCCCGCCACCAGTGCCAGCGTCGCCATGCCGAGAAACAGTCCATGCTCCACCACTCCGACGATTGCGCGAATCGCCGCCGCCGTTTTCTGCGGATCGTCGATCCGCCCGCAAGCGCAGTCCAGAATATAGTTCCCTTCGTCGGTGATGTACGGCCCGTCTCCGCTCTTCGCCTGCCGCAGCGTCGGATTCAACCCCAGCGCCGCCAGCCTCGGCTGCACCACCGGCAACGCCATCTTGATGCCCTCTACCGGCAGCGGAAACTTCCCCAGCACTTCCACCATCTTGGTCGAATCAACCACAACGATGAAGCTCTTCGCGGCGCTGGCCACAATCTTCTCCCGTAGCAGCGCGCCGCCTCCACCCTTGATGAGCCCGAATCCCAACCCTGGAACGCGCGCAATTTCGTCGGCCCCATCAATGTACACATCCAGCTCTGGCAGCTCCGTCAGAGTCGCCACGCTCATCCCCAGCGACTCCGCCAGCTCGTGGCTCGCGTCCGACGAAGCCACGCAGCGAATCTTCAACCCCCCTGACTGAACACGCCCCGCCAGCTCGCGAATGAACAGCGTCGCAGTCGTCCCCGTGCCCAATCCGACCACCATCCCGTCCTTCACGAACTCAACCGCTCGCTTCGCAACCAGCCGCTTCGCCTCATCCTGCGTCATCGTGGTACCTCAACCAACAATTCGCGCCGTCATTCGGCGTATCTCGCGTCGTCATTCTGGCGCAGCCAGAATCTCCGTATTTGTCTTGTCCGCGAAACTTGCCTGTAGCAGATGTCGTCGCGCCGCCCTACTCCGAATCCTCGCACTCCCAATCGCTCTCCGTCGCCACGCTGTCTTCATATGTCGCCTGCCGCGAAGACTCAAAAGGCGTCCGCTCGCCGAGCTTCGCCTCCTCATTCTTCTCCCGCAAAATCTCGCGCTCTGTCTCTACCATCTCCCCGCCCTAGCATTTTGGTCTTTCACGCGCGCAAGCGCGTCGAGAACCGCACGAAGTGCCTACTTCTTCACCAGCTTCTTCGCGTGCTCCACAACATTCGCCACGCTGATGCCCAGCTTCTCCATCGCAATCGGTCCCGGAGCCGACGCGCCGAACCGGTCGATCCCGATCACCGCGCCATTGTGTCCGACGTACTTCCACCATCCCATCGTCGCGCCCGCCTCAAGCGACACCTTCGGCACGCCCTCGGGCAGCAGCTCAGCCTTGTACGCAGCACTCTGCTCGTCGTAGATGCGGAAGCTCGGCATCGACACCACCCGCGCCGTGATTCCCGCCGCCTTCAGCTCCGCAGCCGCCGTCAGGCAGGTCGTCACCTCGGATCCAGCAGCCAGCAGAATCACATCCGGCTTCGTCACCTCCGGCGTCCGCGAATACGCGCCCTTCGGCACGCCCGCAAACGCCAGCGCAGCATCCAGCACTGGCAGGTCCTGCCGGCTCAGGGCCATGAAGCACGGCCCCTTGCGTTCCAGCGCCAGCCGCCAGCACGCCGCCGTCTCGTTGGCGTCCGCCGGACGAAAGTCCGTCAGCACCGGCATCGCGCGCATGCTCATCAGTTGCTCGATCGGCTGGTGTGTCGGCCCGTCCTCGCCCAGTCCCACCGAGTCGTGCGTGAACACATACAGCGCATGAACCCCCATCAGCGAGCCCAGCCGGATCGCCGGCCTGCAGTAGTCCGAGAAGACGTAGAACGTCGACCCGAACGGAATCAGCCCGCCATGCGCTGCGATTCCGTTCACCATCGCCATCATGCCGAACTCGCGCACCCCGAAGTAAATGTTCCGCCCCGCCGCATCCACATGGAAGCTGGGCGAGCCATTGATGTTCGTCTTGGTCGAAGCCGAAATGTCGGCCGCGCCGCCAAACAGCTCCGGCACCGCCTTCGCGATTGCGTTGATCACCACATTTCCAGCGATGCGCGTCGCCACCTTCTTGGCATCCGGCCCCGACGGGAAGCTCGGTATCGCCTTCTCCCAGCCATCGGCCAGTTTGCCCGCAACCACGCGCTCGAACTCCGCCGCCGGCTCCGGATACGCCTTCTTGTACTCCGCAAAATTCGCGTCCCACTCCGCGTGCAGCTTCTTGCCCTTCGGCTTCGCGGTCTCCCAGTTCGCCCGCGCCTCCTCGGGAACATAAAAATTCTTGTCCTCGGGCCAGCCCAGGTTCTTCTTGGTCTCCCGCGCTGCCTCCGTTCCCAACGCCTCGCCGTGGGCCTTGTTCGTCCCTGCCTTCGGGCTTCCATACCCAATCACCGTCCGCACACGGATCAGTGTCGGCCGCGTCGTGTCCGCCTTCGCAGCCTTGATCGCGTCTTCGATCGCCACCAGGTCGTTGCCATCGGCCACGCTCAGCACCTGCCAGTGGTACGCCTCGAAGCGCAGCGTCACGTCTTCCGTATAGCTCAGCGAAGTCGGCCCATCCAGCGAGATCAGGTTGTCGTCATACAGCACGATCAGCTTGCCCAGTCCCAGCGTCCCTGCCAGCGACGCCGTCTCATGCGAGACGCCTTCCATCAGGTCGCCGTCGCCGCACAGCACATAGGTGTGGTGATCGATCACCGCGTGCTCATCGCGGTTGTACACCGCCGCCAGATGCCTCTCCGCCGCAGCCATTCCCACCGCCATGCCGAACCCCTGTCCCAGCGGCCCGGTCGTCACCTCCACGCCCGGTGTCTCGCCGTACTCCGGATGTCCCGGCGTCTCCGATCCCCACTGCCGAAACTGCTCCAACTGAGCCATCGGCAGGTCGTAGCCCGACAGATGCAGCGACCCATACAGCAGCATCGACGCATGCCCATTCGACAGCACAAATCGATCGCGGTCGATCCACTTCGGTGCCGCCGGATCGTGCTTCATCAGCTTGTGATACAGCAGATACGCAATCGGTGCGCAGCCCAGCGGCGCTCCCGGATGGCCGCACCCGGCCTTTTCAACTCCGTCCACAGCCAGAAAACGCAATGCATTGATGGAAAGCTGGTCCAGTTCGTTCTGCCGATCGCTCATTCTTGTCCCTTGTCCCTTGTCTTGATCTATTGACGCGCCTCCTTACAGTGTACAAGCCAACCCCTATCCCGGTCGCGCATCGGCCAGAATTCGAAACTCTCATGCACCGCCGCCCGCTCCCTTGCATCCAATAGCACGAAGAGCAGTTCCACTATTTGCACCATCATCGACAGGAGAAACCACCGTGGCCTACGAACTTGCACCCTTGCCTTACGCCTACAACGCCCTTGAGCCCCACATCGACGAAGCCACCATGAAGCTGCATCACGACAAGCACCACCAGACCTACGTCACCAACCTCAACGCCGCCATCGACAAGCACCAGGAGCTTGCCTCAAAGACTCCCGAAGAGCTTCTCAAGCACCTCTCCGCCATCCCCGAAGACATCCGTACAGCCGTCAAGAATCATGGCGGAGGCCACGTCAACCACACCATCTTCTGGCAGCTCATGAAGCCCGCCGGCGGAGGCGAGCCAAACGGCGCCATCGCAGCCCAGATCAAGGCCGACTTCGGCGACTTCGAATCCTTCAAAAAGCTCTTCAACGAGACCACCGCCAAGCAGTTCGGCTCCGGCTGGGGTTGGCTCATCTTCCAGGGCGGCAAACTGAAGATTGTCACCACCGCCAACCAGGACTCGCCCCTCTCCGAGGGCATCTACCCCGTCCTCGGCAACGACGTCTGGGAGCACGCCTACTATCTCAAGTACAACAACCGCCGCGCAGACTACCTCGCCGCCTGGTGGAACGTCGTCAACTGGGACGAGATCAACAAACGCTTCGCCACCGCCCACGGCAAGTAACCGCTTCTTCGAATTGTCATTCAGCCGGGTACCCCATCTTCGCGACAGCTTCATCGTCGCTAAGGTGGGCATTCGCGTCTGCGCGAACCGTCTTCTTTGTCCGACCAACAACTCACCGTCATCCCGTACCGTCACCCCACCCCGTCATCCCGACCGAAGCCGCTCACAGTTTCACCGTGAGCGGCGCAGTGGAGGGACCACCCGCATTTCGCATAACACGCCGTCATCCCGACCGGAGCGAAGCGCAGTGGAGGGACCCCCGCATTTCGCATAACACGCCGTCATCCCGACCGGAGCGAAGCGCAGTGGAGGGACCCCCGCATTTCGTCGTTGCCTGTTCTTGTTCTTCGCCGTTGTTTGTTCTTCGTCGTTGTTTGTTTTACGCTGTCATCCTGAGCGCGTCGTTCGAGCGCGAAGGATCCCGATACCGCTCGCACCCCCTCAACCCTCCACCCCTTTCTCCCTCCAAACTCCGCCTTTGCCCCTTGCCTTTGCCCTCGTTCTTGGGGAGGGAGCATGGAGCTTTACAGGCTGCGGAAAAACTGACGTTTTTGTCTTGTCGGAGGGAGCAGGGGGATTCATCCCCCTGAATACGGCCAATCGAATCAAGGGGCTTCAGCCCCGGGCCTTTCCTCAACCCTCCAATTAACGAAGTCATCGTTAGCGCAGTTCGGGACTCCTGCATTTCGCTCCAGACTCCCCGCGTGTACCATTCTCACCGGAGGAGAAACATATGATCCGGAGAGTCTTCCTCGCCGCCCTGCTGACCTGCGCCACCGCCCTCGGACAAGCTCCCACCCCCGCCAAACCTCTCGCCTTCGACGTCGTCTCCATCCGCCCCGCCAAATCCAACGGGGGGTTCTTCTGGATGACCACACCCGACGGCTACAGCGTACCCGGCCAGTCGCTGTTTTACACCATCATGATCGCCTACTTTCCCCAGGGCTGGTTCTACTGGTCCAAAGACCGCCTCTCCGGCGCGCCGCCATGGCTCGGCGATCCCTACGCAATCGACGCCAAGGTCTCAGAAGCCGACCTCGCCGACTGGCAGAAGCAGGGCCTCACACTAGACAAGAAGCCGATGCTCCGGCAGATGTTGCAGACCATGCTCGCCGACCGCTGTCATCTCGTCGCCCACATGGTTCCCGGGCCGCCCATCTCCGGCTGGTCCCTCGAACTCGGCAAGCGCACTCCGCGTCTCACCGAATCCAAACCCGGCGAAACCCTCCCGGCAGGCGTCCCGCTCGCCAGCGGTGGCGTCATGGTTTACTTCCACCAAGGCGATGAGCTGCACTGGAGCTTCTACAACGCAACCATGGAAGACTTCGCGCAGTATCTCTCCACAATGTCCGCAGGTCATCCTGTCCAGAACCACACCGGCCTCACCGGCCGCTACAACATCGTGCTCAACTGGGTCCAAGACCCCGACTCCAAGCTGCCCGTGGGTGTAACATCCACTGACGATCTCGACCCCCTCTCTCACTGGGACATCAACGCCCTCGGCCTCCGTGCCACCCCCATCAAGCTCCCCGTCGACACCCTCGTCATCGACCACATCGAAAAACCCTCCGAAAACTAGCAGATACGCTGCCGGGCATACACGTTACGGGGCCGGGGCCGTCTCCACAACCTCATCGCTCCGCGCAGACTCGTTGCCTGTTGCATCCACCGCCGTCACGCGATAGGCGTACCTTCGACCCGCCACTACACTCAGGTCGCGATAAGCCGCCATCGTCACAGGCTCCGAGTTGAGGCGTCGCCAAATCGCAGTAGCCTCGCCGTCCAGATCGCGCCGATAGACCCTGTATCCAGCCACGCGTGGCTCCAGGTTCGGCTCCCAGGAGAGATCGATCGCAGCCCGCTGCGCCTGTTCGCCGACCTGCACCTCAGCCGCACCCGCAAACCCTGGAACAGCAACCAGCCCCAACGGAGCCTCTGGTGGAAACACGTCCTTCATCTCCACCGGAATCTCGGCCGACGCCACGCTGCGCACCTCCAGCCTCAGCCCGCCCAGCTCCACGCTGCGAACCCGCTCGGCCGTATAGCGATACGAGTGATCGATCTGCGCCGTGCGATCAACCGTACCGCCAGCATCCACCGCGCTGGGACCAGCTGTGCCAGCCCGGAAGCGCGACTCCAACGGCTCCTTCGCCGCACCTGGCAATCCGCCCTTGTGTGCCGCGCCCGAATCCGCTTTAGTTGTCGTTGCCGATGAAGTTGCCGCTGTTGTTGCCGTTGGAGGCTGCAAAATGATGCGATCCAGTTCGACCGCCTCTGTGCCGCCAGCCTCTGGTCTCCACTCCAGAACGACGCCAGCCTTCGTCGCTCTGCCGCGCAGCTCCTCAACCGCATGAGGAGCAGGTCCGGAAGATGCGAACACAGCAGGCGTTGCTCCCGCCGTTCGCCCCGCCGCGTTGCGCAGTTGCACACGATAGGCAAGCAGTTGCGCAGGCTGCGCCGTCAACTCCGCCGGCAATGTATCCAAGGCCTCCGACACTCCCGGAGTCACTCGTTCGCGCAGCACAACCGGAGAACACGGAGCCGTCACCGCGCTCTTCCGCGCGCTCGGAGCAGAGCCCAGCGACGCGTTCTGTCCAGCCTTTGCCGCAGTGGTTGGAGCCACAGCAGCAAGAGTCTCCCGGCAGATCTCCGCTTCAATCGGCCCCGCGATCAGCAGCTTGTCGGTGGTTCGCGATGGGGTTGTCCAGCGCAACCTTACCTCGTCGCCCACGCGGCTCGCGGTCAACCCGGAGACCACCTCGGGCAGCTTCAGCGACGGCGGTTGCGGCGGTCCAGGGCTCGCGCACCCATTGAGCAGAGCCAGCCCAAGCGCAGCTCCGGCAGCAACCGCCGCGCCACATCGCGCTCCGCGCCCACTCATTCGATCTGCTCCACGTCCTCTACTCTCGCAAATAATCATCCAACCAGAGGCTATCGCATTTCTCGATCGGACGGAGACGAGATCGAACTGGTGAAGCAGGAAAGCTGCTCCTTCACCCCCCCCCATGCACTCAGTCGCGTCTCGCGGTATCTTGGATGCAACCAATTTCCACCAACGCGACGCGCGTGAACGAACGTGAGGGCAGCAATGAAACTCTCCTGGGCAGGTCTTCTCTTAATCTCGGTACTGGCCGCACAACCGGCACGCGCGCAGACGCCGTCGCCCATCGCGCAGACGCATCCTGCGGCGCCACTCGCCGCCACGCCTCCGATGGGCTGGAACAGCTACGACGCATACGGCTTCACCATCACCGAGAATCAGTTCCGCGCCAACGTCAAGGTCGAAGCCAATGAACTGAAGTCCTTCGGCTGGGAGTACGCCGTCATTGACGAGGGATGGTTCCTCAAGGACCCGGAAGACCGCTCCAAGCCCGCGTTGTGGCAGTACGAGATTGACGCCAACGGTCGCTTTATCCCCGTCCCCGCGCGCTATCCTTCGTCCGGAACAGAGCCCCCAGCCGCAGAAACTCCAGCCACTGCCTCGCCCGCCGCCGCCGCAGGTTCCGCCGACTCCGCTCCGAGTTACAAGCAGAACGCCACCATCGGCAACAGCAGCTTCAAGGCTCTTGCCGATACCGTCCACTCCCAGGGCCTCAAGTTCGGCATCCACATCGTGCGCGGCATTCCGCGCGCCTCGGTTGAGCGCAACCTCCCCATCGCCAATAGCGCCTTTCACGCAACCGACGCAGCCGACACCAGCGACGCCTGTTCCTGGGACCGCACCAACTGGGGCATCAAGGACAATGCCGCCGGTCAGGCCTGGTACGACTCGCTGCTCAGCCAGTTTGCCGGCTGGGGCGTCGATCTTCTCAAGGTGGATTGCATCTCCTCGCACCCGTACAAGGCTGACGAGATCCGCATGATCCGCAAGGCCATCGACAAGACGGGACGGCCGATCGTGCTCAGCCTCTCGCCTGGGCCGACCAGCCTGGACAACGCCGCCGAGGTGGGCCAGCTCGCTCAGATGTGGCGGATATCCAACGACATCTGGGACTACTGGGCCAACCCCAATAACAGGGGCTACCCCTGTAGTCTCTCCAGCCAGTTCGCCGTCGCCGCCTCGTGGGCGCAGTTCGCCAAACCAGGCAACTGGCCCGACGCCGACATGCTACCCATCGGCGAGCTTCGCCCCGTCGCCGGCGACGGCAATGCCCGCACCACGCGGCTCACCCCCACCGAGCAGCAGACCATGCTCACGCTGTGGGCGATGGCGCGTTCGCCGCTAATCCTGGGTGCCAACCTCACCCTGCTCGACGACGCAACCCTCAAGCTGCTTACCAACCCAGATCTTATCCGCATCGACCAGACCGCGACCCGCAGCGGGCAGGTGATGCACGACGGAGACATCATCGTCTGGACCGCCGACCTGCCAGCGGATTCGCCCGACGGCTCCATCGCCCTCGCCTTCTTCAACACCGGCGAGAGCCAGGTTGTGCTCGATAGCAGCTTCGAGGCCTACAATCTCGAAGCCGCCACCTACCATATCAAAGACGTCTGGACCGGCAAGACCCTCAACAAGGTCAAATCGGTTGAAAACCTAAGCCTCGAGCCCCACGCCTCGATCCTCTGGCTCCTGAAGAAGTAAACCATCCCTCAGCATCTTCCTTTATATGTTCTGGCTATTGTTTGTTACTCCGCAGCCCTTTGTTTGTCCTTCCGTACCCTGAGCGAAGTCGAAGGACCTGTGGATGTCAGTTCTTGCTGTCATCCTGAGCGC
>PLOT01000276.1 GCA_003142215.1 Granulicella sp.
GACCTGTCGTCGCCGGATGGCAACCCATTCGACCTGCACTCCTTTGCCGAGCTGGGCAAGCAGGGCGTGCTGTGCCTGCTGCAGGACTCGACCAACGTGGACCGACCGGGCTACACGCCGAGCGAGTGCGCGGTGCGTCCGCGGCTGGATGAGATCTTCGCGCAGACCAAGAAGAAGCTCTTCTTCAGTTGCTTCTCGTCGTCGATCCACCGCATCCGCGTTGCGATGGAGCTGGCCGACGCGCATGGGCGCAAGGTCGCCGTCATTGGCCGCTCGCTGGACAACTCCACCGAGATTGCGCAGGACCTGGGCTATCTGGATCTGCCGACGGGGCTGATTATCAACCCCGGGCAAATACGCGACATGCCGGACAACAAGGTGCTGGTGATGATCTCCGGCACGCAGGGCGAGCCGATGTCGGCGCTCTCGCGGGCGGCGGTGAACAGCCACAAGTACGCGCACATCGACGCCGGGGACACGGTGGTGCTCAGCTCGCGCATCATCCCCGGCAACGAGAAGTCGATCTTCCGCATGATCGACCATCTGGAGCGGCGCGAGGCCAAAGTCATCTATGACGACGGCACACAGGGCCTGATCCACGTCAGCGGGCACGGGTCGCAAGAGGAGATGCGGTTGATGATCAACCTGCTGCGGCCCAGGTTCTTCGTGCCGGTGCATGGCGACTATCGCCACCTGAAGCGCCACGCCGAGCTTGCCGGAAACCTGGGCCTGATCGAGAAGGTGATCCTGCTGGAAGACGGCGAGGTTCTGGAACTGGACAAGAACTCCGCGCAGAAGAACGGCAAGGTCAACGTGGGACGGGTGTGCATCGATGCCGGCGGTTCGATCGACGTGGTCGAGGACATCATCCTGCGCGACCGCCAGCGCATCGGCGAGGGCGGCATCGTGCTGCCGATTTTGACCATCAACAAGCGCACCGGCAAGGTCGAGGTTGCGCCCGAGGTCGTCATGCGCGGATTCACCGTCGATGATCCGGCGCTGATCGCCGAGGCACGCCTGGTGGTGCAGCGCACGCTGGAGGCCTCGAGCGACGAGGAGAAGGCCGACTACGGCGTCATCAAAGAGAAGGTGCGCGGCGACCTGAAGCGCTACATCCAGAAGAACATGAGCCGCAGGCCGCTGATCCTGCCGGTCATCATGGAGGTCTGACGGCGGGGAATTTTTCCTGCCGATTCGTGCCCGCCCGAGAGTGCGCACCACATTTCCTGCATCCAACCAATGCAGGAGAACCGGAATGCTCACGCCTGGAATCATCGGCATCATCGTTACGCTGGTCGTCGTCGGTCTGGTGCTGTATCTGATCGACCTCATCCCGATGGATAGAACGATCAAGCAGATCATCCGCGGGATCATTATTGTCCTGGTCATCATCTGGCTGCTACAGACCTTCGGATTGATTGGGTCAGTTCGCAACCTGATCCACTCCGGTCCACCTGTTCGATGAGAAGACCGCAGCCAGAATTGATCCTCGCCCCTCGAACCTTGCACTACTGTTTATCGCGATGGATGTAGCGACGGCCTGAGAGGTGGAACTCGCCGCTGAGGACGCGCGCGATGGCTTCCGTGTAGGCGATGTGCTCCTGCTCCAGAATGCGCGCTGAGAGGCTCTCGGCGGTGTCGTCGTCCAGTACCGGAACCACGCGCTGTAGGATGATCGCGCCGTGATCCACTGCCTCATCCACAAAATGCACGGTGCATCCTGCGACCCTGGCACCGAACGCGAGCGCCTGGGCCTGCGCGTCGAGGCCGGGAAACGCGGGCAGAAGCGCGGGATGGACGTTCAGGATGCGGTTGGGGAAGGCGCGAACGAAGTCCGGAGAAATAATGCGCATGTACCCGGCGAGGCAGACCAGATCGACGCGATGCTGGCGCAGCGCGGCGACGACCTCTGCGTCGTGCTCTGCGCGCTTGCGGCCCGCCGACGGAATGGCGATGGCGGGCAGACCGAGTTTGCGCGCAGAGTCGAGGCCGGCGGCATCGGGCAGGTTCGACAGAACCACCGCAATCTCCGCGCCCGGCAGACGGCCCTCGCGGATCGCCTCGGCGATGGCCATGAAGTTCGAACCGCGTCCTGAGAGCAGGATTCCGAGTCGCTGCAAGACGTGCCTCCTTTTGAATCGGCCCCGCATCTGGCGCGAGGCCGTCCCTTTGAATCGTACTGCATTCGGAGTTGCTGATTGGAAGTTGCGACGACAGCTAGCGATGAATCTTCGATTGCGAAGCAGATAACTTCTGGGCAATGCTATCGAAAACATCCCTAGACAAATGAGAGAGAGAAAGAATGCGGTAACCGATGGAACTACAATGATTGCGACCAAACATCCTGATTGCGGACGGGGTCCAGGAGCAATGATCGCGATGAAAAATCTATCCTTGTCGAACGTCTACCAGTTGCTTGAACCGGGTCCGGTGGTTTTGCTGACGACCGCACGCAAGGGCCGCACCAATGTCATGGCGATGTCCTGGCACATGATGGTCGAGTTCAATCCTCCGCTGGTCGCCTGTATCGTCAGCGATGCCGATTACAGCTTTGCCGCACTGCGGGCGACGAAGGAGTGCGTGATCGCCATTCCTGCGCTGAAACTGGCGGCAAAAGTCGTGGAGATCGGCAACTGCTCGGGCCGGGAGATAGATAAGTTTGAGAGATTCGGTCTGACGCCGGTACCCGCCGAGCGCGTGGCTCCTCCTCTGGTGGCTGAGTGTTTCGTCAATCTCGAATGCAAGGTGGTCGATACTCGTCTGGTCAACAAATACGGTCTGTTCGTCCTTGAAGTGGTCAAGGCGTGGACCGATCCGGCGCAAAAGAATCCGAAGACCATCCACCATCGCGGATACGGCAGATTCGCTGTGGATGGCAAGATGATCCAATTGAAGTCGAAGATGCCATAACCGGCACAGGCGGAGAGGTGCTGCCGGCAGATTCAACGATCTTTCCCTTCTCATCGATCATGATTTGCGGGATCGGTCTGAGCGGTAGATTCAGCGCATAGCGGGTGTGCTTCCTTACTCCTGTTCGGATGAGTGCGCCCTGTTTGACGAGGTCGGCAAGATCGCGCGTCGTGGTCGCGGGAGACGAGTCCGCAATCTTGCTGTAATTCCCTGCACTGAGCCCACACTTAAACCCCTCTGGGCCTTCCTCCATCATGCGAAGGATGACCTTCTTCTGTCGGGCATTGAGCTCGCTGCTGAGCCGGTCGAGGAGCCTGGTCTTGTCGATCAGGCACTCGACTTGGGCGGTCGTCCGAAGCTGTGCCTCGATGGCAATTCCAGCGAACCAGGCCAGCCATTCCGTGACCTCGTTGCACAGCCGAGAGTGCCACCGTGCGAATCGCATAAAAGGTATACCGGGCGATTCGCTGGACTCGCGAGCTACTTCGTCGCGAACGGCGAGAGAGTTACCTGGACTTCCTGCGAAAGACCGTCGGTGATGGCGACGGTGCTGGAGGTGAAGGTGACGGTGGCGGGTTTGAGGCCGTCGCGCGTAGCGGTGACCTTGATGGTTCCGGGCGTGAGCGTTGAACGGATGGCGACACGGTTGATGCCATCCTCGGTGTTGAGATAGAGGTTATTGGTTGTGTTGGTCTTGCCGGAGTTGTAGCCACCGCGCCAGATGGCGGGGGCGGAGCCGTTTGCGCCCACTGCATTCATGGTGAAATCGACGCGGGCGTCGTCGGTTGGGCAGCGTTCGCCCTTGGCATCAACGACTTCGAAGTCGATGAGGGCAATGTCTTCGCCGTCGGCACGCATCCCGCCCGGCGCGGTGTGGAGGGTGAGTTTGATTGCTGCAGGTGGGCCCGCGGTGCGGAGTTCATGGGTAGCGACCACTGCTTTGCCCAAGTAGCCGACGGCCTTGATAGTGCCGGGCGCGAAGGCGATGTCGGGGAAGGTGTACAGATAGCCGTTCTCGGGCGTAGTGAGCTTGCCTTTGGATACGCCGTTGACGAAGAACTCGACTGCGTCGACGTTGTTGGCGACGACGTACATGGGCTTGACGGTCTTGGAGCCGTCGGGTTGGGTGAGCGGGTAGCTCCAGTGGCCGATGATGTGGATGTCAGGCTTCTCGTTCTGCATGACGCGTTCGACGAAGTAGATCTCCTTGGGCAGGCGCACAGCGTCCACCTTACCGCTGACGCGTGCCACCTCGCTGGAATCCTGGCGGCCATCGGCGTTCTCGTCGGTGAAGTAGATGGAGGCGTAGGCGGCGAACTTGGAGTGGTCGGGATCGGTGTTGGAGATGCGGTTGGAATAGAAATTCCAATAGCGTTTGATCTGCGCAAGGGCGAAGGTCTCGGAGTTGTAGTTCCAGGAGTCGGTCGGGCCCTTCTTGAAGCCATAGTAAGGCGGGGAGTAGTTGTCCCAGAAGCGGCGCGCGCCTTCGTCGCGGAAGTCTTCCGTCTCAATGATGGGTTCGCGGTCGCGGATGTCGGTGTTGTAGGGGCCGGCGAGCATGGTGCCCCACCACTCGGCTACGGCGACGGCCCCGGGCTCGCGAAGTGAGCGGCATCCCATAACGCGACCGCCGTGGGGGTCGAACTCTTTGCGGAGGGCGACCATCTGCTGCATCTGCGGGCCGGTGACGCCGGTGTTGCCAGCCTCCCAGAAGAGGATGCTGGGGTTGTTGCGCAGGTAGATGATGGAGTCGCGCATGACTTCGGCGCGCTGGTCCCACTGGCGGCCCATGCCGTCTTCTTCTTTGTCGGCGGCGGGCGCGATCTCGACGATGCCCATGCGGTCATAGGACTCGACGTCTTCCTTCTGTGGGGTGACGTGCATCCAGCGCATGTAGTTGGCGTGGTCGTCGCGGATCATCTGCGCGGTGAAGTCGTGCATCCACTCGGGGTAGCCAGCGCCGACGCCGGCCCATTCGTCTGCGGAGCGCTCGGCGAATCCCTTGAGGTAGACGAACTTGTCGTTGATGTAAACGCCGCCGGTACCGACGCCGCCCTTGAACTCGGTCTTGCGGAAGCCCGTCGTCGTCTTCACGACGTCCACCACCTTCCCATCCACCGCCAGCATCGAGTACACGTCGTACAGGTTCGGCTCATCCGGACTCCAGAACTTCGCGCCGGTCAGCGACGCCGTCGCCGTAAGCACCGTCTTCGCGCCCTGCAGCACATCCGTATTGGTGCCCTGCATCGATGCCCGCACCACGCCGTCCCTGTCTACCACAACCGCCGACAGCGACACCTTGGAACTGGGCGCTCGCCGGTCGGCTGTAGCGTTATGCACCTGCGACTCCACCGTTACATCGCAGCTCTTCCCCGCAATGTTGTAGTTGGTGCAGTAGATGTAGGTGCCGGTGGTGCCGAGGCCGTCGTAGATCGGGAGGGTCTGGTAGATTTTGCCGGTGACGTGCAGCCAGACGCGGCGATTGATGCCGCCGAAGTCGGGGTTGAAGTCGTTGGCGTTCCAGCGGAAGGCAACGTCGGTGGCGCGCTCGTGGTAGGAGGTGGTGTTGTCCACGCGCACAGCGAGCACGTTGTCGTGGTCGCCGAACTGCACGCCGGAGGTGATGTCGACGCCGTAGGCCGTGACGCCGTTCTCGGAGAGGCCGAAGGGGCGGCCGTTGAGGTAGATTTCGCCGGCCTGGCGCATGCCCTCGAACTCGATAAACACCTTGGAGCCGGCGGCGTCCGCGGGAAGTTTGAAGTGTTTGCGGTACCAACTGATGCCCTTGTAGGTTCCGCGATCGCCGCCGCTGTGGTCAATGATGACCCGGAATGAGTCCACATCATTGAAGGAATGCGGTGTGCTGACGGTCTCCCACTTGGAGTCGTCGAACGAGACTTCCTGGGCGCCCACGATGTCGCCCTTCGTGAACCTCCAGTTCGCATTGAAGTCGTAAGTCGTCCGCGCCGTTGCGGGCGTGGTGAACTTTGTGCCGACGACCGGGGGCGGGGGCGGGGGCAACGGAGCCGGGGCAGGCTCGGCGGCTGCTGGAGGAGGGCGCCGGGCGCGAGGCTGGGCGGGAGCCTGACCCGAGGGCTGGGCACCAGGGAGGGTGTCAGTCTGGCTGGGAGCCTGGGCTACAGCGGACACGGCGAGGGCGAGAGCGAGGAGGGGCAGTAGGGCGCTTGGCTTCATGGTGAGCAAGTTTATTCCGATCGGAGAATGGCTGGCAAATGGAGTGGAGATGGAAGTGAGTGCCGGCGCTGTTTTCTTAGCAGAGCAGTTTTCGTGGTAGGCCTCATCGCTCGGGTGCTTCTTTTGCGCATTGCGCAATCTCGGCGCGAGTCGATCAGTCTGGACGCGGTCAGCCTGCAGGTGGAAGGCGCACCCCGCCACGGCCAATAATCCGGCGAAGCTGAGAGACCTTGCAGCACAGTGGGAGGCCAGCAACAAAGTCTCGCCAATAAGGCCGCCGCAGGACATTCATTCTCGCCTGCCATCCTCTACCGCTTGGTCCTCCCTTGCAGGCTGTATCACTTTCGCTTGCCGTTGACCTCAAGAATCCGGATCACTACATTAGGAGCAGTGAAAGGCAAGGTCACCCCATGCTCACTCTCGATCGCCGCAGATTCCTCGCCGGTTCCACCACTCTCGCAGCCATGGCGTCCATCTCCGCCTCGGCCTTTGCCAAGTCGGAGACCATCGTGCGCGAATCCGGCGTCAAGCTCAAACTCGGCCTCAACGCCTACTCCTTCAACAAACAGCTTCGCGAAGGCTCCATGACCCTTATGGATACTGCCCATTTCTGCGCGAAGCAGGGCGTGGATGCACTCGATGCCACCGGATACTACTTCCCCGGTTATCCCAATGCACCAACCGACGCATACATCTACAACCTGAAGCGTGTTGCCTTTGTGAACGGAGTCGCCATCAGCGGCACCGGCGTCCACAACGACTTCGCCGTGGCCGACCCGGCCGCGCGCAAGAGGGATGTCCAGCTCATCAAGGACTGGATTGTGGTCGCGAGCAAACTCGGCGCCCCCGTGATTCGCGTCTTTTCCGGCTCAGAGCGCCCCGCCGCAGACTTCGATCAGACACTCGCATGGATGGCAGCCGACCTCCAGGAATGCGCAGCATTTGGCAAAGAGCATGGCGTGATTGTTGGGCTCCAGCAGCACAACGACTTTCTGAAGACGGCTGCGGAGGAGATTCGTTTGATTGACGCCGTCGGCTCTGACTGGTTCGCCTGCATTCTCGATATCGGCAGCCTGCGTTCCGGAGATCCTTACGCCGAGATCGAGAAGATGGTTCCCTACGCGGTGTCGTGGCAGATCAAGGAAGAGGTGGGTCGCAACGGAAAGAGCGAACCCACCGACCTCACAAAGATCAAGGCCATCATCGACCAGTCCGGCTACCGCGGCTATCTTCCGTTCGAGGCCCTGGACTCCGGGGATCCTCAGGCGAAGATCATCGCCTTCCTCGACAAGATCCGCCGGACCTTCGCATCATAAACGGTCTACCCGAATCCGACCCCACCACGGCCGAGAAAAGCAATCCACGGAACTTGAGCAAAGCTACCCGCCCCTGCGTCCGCCAAAGCAATAGCGGTCCGACAGCCATGTCTGGCCATCCTGGTCGCGGACTGCGGTGGGTCCTGCGACGATTCGTATGGGCAGCATATGGCCGGGCGGCGTCTTCTATTTCGCGTACGGGACGAAGCATACGGTGAAGAATGTGGGAGGCCTCCCGGCGAGCTACTTTGTGGTTGCCATCGGCGGCGACGCGAAGTAGGCGTGGCGTCCACGCATCTTCGCGTGCCAAAGATTGCTCCGCCGGAGTACGATCTTCGGCATGAATCCTATGAACCGTCGTGAACTGTGTGTCGCTCTTTCCAGCTTTGCAGCGCTCGCCGTGGCCGCCGGCGAGGGGCAGTCCGCAGCGCAGGCCCAGGATAATATGGCCATCCCAGCCCCTCCGGGATCTCCTGGCGACCCGGTGCTCTCCACGCAGCGGTCGTTTCGTTTTGGCGATCTTCCCGTGGTGAAGACGGCGAACGGCGAAGTCCGCGCCGTGATCCGCGGCATACTGCCGACGGGCGAGGCGATCGAACTGCATGAGACGACGGTGCTGCCCGGCCACATGCCTCACCCAGCGCACAAGCACCGGCACTCGGAGTTTGGGATGGTGCGCGAGGGCACGATGGAGTTCAACAACGATGGCAAGCCGGAGCGGGTTGGGCCGGGCGGAGTCTTCTTCGGCGCGTCCAACGTGATGCACGGCCTGAAGAATGTCGGCGAGACGACGGCCAATTACTTCGTCATCGCCATCGGGCGCGAGTCGGATGTGCAGCCGGTGTAATGTCGTGGGCGAACCCGGCACGGCACGGAATCGCCCGGTTATTCGACCACAAACGTTATTTTTGGTCTTGCAATTTGCCTCGGGAGCGGTATAACGCCACGAATCGGTGCCGAAAAGGAGATTCCGGTCAAGAGCCGTACAAGCAATGCGAACCGGTGTCGAACATAAGATTTAGATTGACAGGCTTCCTCCAAATGCCTATATTTTCTCGCGATCACGAATCTACGTATGGGCGGTTCCTCAAGATTCAATGCAGATCTGGGGTTCCATGTTTGCGATAGCCCCAAACATATCCGATTTAGGGGCTGAACACGAACGCTAGTGGAGGTTTCACATGATGTCACGCAAGCTGTCGGTACTTTTCAGTTCGGCAAAGCAGATCAATGCGACCGTAACCATCCTTGTGGGTTTATTCCTTGTTGCCGGGGGATGGGCATACGGGCAGGATGTGAGAGCCTCCTTGGGCGGCAGGGTTACCGACGCACAAGGCGCCATTATCCCCAAGGCGACAGTCGCGGTGACGGCGGATGAGACGGGCGTGGTTCAGACAACGAGTACGAACAGCGCGGGCGACTGGGTCGTCCTGACGCTACTGCCCGGCCACTATCATTTTCAGGTGAAGGCACCCGGGTTCAAGACCGAGGAGCGTACCTCCATCGAGTTGCAAGTTGGCGACAAGAAGTATGTCGACACGCAAATGCAGGTCGGCACTGTAAGCCAGTCGGTGACCGTCGAGACAACGACTCCGTTGATCGACCTCACTTCATCGGCGTCGGGCTCGGTGATCACGCTGGCAGAGCTTGAGGAG
>PLOT01000056.1 GCA_003142215.1 Granulicella sp.
GCAATCGCCGCCGGTGCCGCCCAACTGATCGCCGGCGTTGCCTTGCTGATCACAAGCGTGTTACTGCTGCTGCCCTGGTGGTTAGTGTCGTTGATCGTTCCCACGACGGCATAGCTGCCAACCGCCGTCGGCGCGGTGGAACTGCCGTTATAGGTCAAGTTCACCGTCAAGCCGCTCGGCGTGGTTGTGGCCGTCGCTGCCAGAGGAGACCCTGTGTATATCTGCGATAGGCTGCCCAACGTGACAGTTGCCGTGGTCATTCCGACCGTCAGTGTATGACTGCCGTCACTGCTGATGGCAAAGCCACCTCCCGAGGAGTTGTACATGGCCTGAACGGTATACATGCCCGCCGTTGTTCCGCCTGGCAGGGAATAGTTCACACTGGCCGCGCCACTGCTCACCGTGCCGCTGGTCACCGGCGTTCCGATCGTGGTGCTGCCCTGCATCACCGTGAAGGTCACCGTGCCCGCATTCACCGTTCCCATGCTGCTGGTGACCGTTGCCGACAGGGGTATGCTCTGTACGCTTGCGCTATAGGTGGCCAACGCGTCGGACGAAACGGTCGTCGTGGGCTTCAGGATCACGTTGAACGGGTTGCTGGTGGAGGAGATCGCAGTCGCGGGAGTACTCGCCGAATTCAGCATCAGATTGGCCGTCAGCGTGTCGCCGGTCCCTGCCGCGGCGACGCCCAGAGGCGAGTAAGTGGCCACGCCGCCGGACGTTGCGGCCGA
Source organism: Granulicella sp. (assembly GCA_003142215.1). Lineage (GTDB taxonomy): Bacteria > Acidobacteriota > Terriglobia > Terriglobales > Acidobacteriaceae > Edaphobacter. The sequence continues at coordinate 732 of PLOT01000056.1, forward strand.
TCCGCCGCTCAGGTCGAGACTCGAAATATCGTCGCCGCTGCTGTCCTTCAGGGTCAGCGGAATCGTTACAGACGAAGCAAACGGGATGCCGCTCTCCTGTAACTCGACGGTTGGAGCCGGCGAGATGGGCGTAAGGCTCAGCGTCGTCGAGGGTTGCTGAAAGAAGCTCAGCGAATAGTCGGTCTGCACCGCGCCGGCGTCCTGACAGGATGTTCCGCTATAGCTTACCGGCCAAGTCACTCCGCGCTGGTCGGTTCCAGTGCCCGTGGGAACAATCGCGCAGATAGCCACGCTGCCCGGCAATGGAATCATGGTCTCGGTCGGGCCGCCGTAGTTGCCCGGCGCAGCCAGGTTGGCGGGAACACCCACCACGTTGCCGCCCGTGCCATTCGCGGGGCAGGCGCTTCTGTAGACAGTGCAATCCCCGTTCCCATTGCCTGTTGTGATCGTGTTGCTCATCGAGAAGCTGGAGTGCGACACGGCAATGCCGCCCGTGCTGTTGGTTGAACTGTTCCCATAAAAAGTGCTGCCAGTCACCGCCAACGACGCGCCCAGGATGCTGTCGATGGCGCCGCCTCCGTTTGTGCCGGAGTTGTTGTAGAAGGTGCTGCCGCTCACGGTCACGGCTCCACCTGTCTCGACACGGATTCCGCCGCCGTTGCTCGCGGAATTGCCAACGAAGGTATTGCCGCTCACCATCAGTGTGCCGCTGCTGTCGATGCCCCCGCCGTTGCTCGCGGAGTTGCCGGCGAAGGTGCATTCGTTCACCGTCAGCTTGCCGCTATTGCTGATGCCGCCGCCGTTGCCGCCAGACAATCCATTCTCAATGGTCAGGTTGTTGAGAATCGCCACCGTGCCGCCGATCAGCGTGAAGACCGTGCTTGCGGAGGCCCCATTCACCGTCACCAGGTTGGTCAGCGTCGCGCCGCTGCCCGAGGTCGCCCCAGTGAGAATGGTGTTGGTTGGAATCATGAGCGTCCCATCGACGCCCAGCGTGATGGTGTTGGCCGCCGCCGTATTGCCGGCTCTGAACACCGTCGGGTCGAAGCTGATGTTGCCGCCAGCGGCCGCGGCTGCAAGCAGGGCATCGCGCAGCGTGCATGCGCCGCTGCCTGTGCCGGGCGGGTTTGCCGGGCAGTTGGAGGCAGCGGGCGTCGAACTGTCGTCCTGGTTTGTATTCACCGCGAACGAGGGCACCGTCTCAAAGTCCGCTGTCACCGTCTCCGCCGCGTTCATGGTCACAGTGGTGTTGGCGCTGCTGGCGTTACTGATGTCTGTATTCGCCAGCCAGCCCGCAAAGGAGTAGCCGGGGTTGGCCGTCGCGGTGATGGCAACCTGCGTGGTCGGGGAATAGATATTGCCCGTGGCCGGAGTCACCGTGCCTTCCAGCGGGTGGTTAGCGCCCGTCGTCAGCACATACCCGGTGGCGTACACCGTCAGTGCCGCTGTACCCGTTGTCGCGGGATAGAGTCCCGTGCAACTGACTCCCAGCGTGTAAGGCCCCACGCCAAGCACGGTCGAGCTGTCTACAGGAGAAGCGCTTCCGCCGCTGGGCGTTGCGGTGTAGCTGCATGTACTCGGAGCCGGTGCGCCGCCGTATGTGGTTGTCGCGTTCAGCAGCGCGCTCAATGTTGTGCCGTAGATGATCGTGTCCACCGGCGTCCACACCAGCCCCGTGTTCAACAATCCCAGCAACGGCATCGATGTCGACTGGCTGAATGCGTACATCGAGTCCCCCGGATAGCTGGCCAGCACATTATGCGATGCCGGAGTGGAGAAGATCACAGGCGCGCTGGCGCTTTCGGCCCATACTGCGTGCAGCACCGACACGGTGCCGTCGGTGTAATTGGCCACGGCCAGGTCGGGATTTCCATCGCCGTTGAAGTCGCCCACCGCAACAGACTCGGGCTTGACTCCAACAGAAACTGGCAACGCCGTAGCGGAGGTGAAGTTCCCCGCGCCATCGCCCAACAGCACAGACACCGTGCCGTTTGTGAAGTTGGCCACGGCCAGGTCGAGGTTCCCATCATTGTTGAAGTCGCCCACCGCAATGGACCACGGGTTGACTCCAACTGTAACTGGGGACGTCACGGCAGGCAGGAAGTTTCCCGCTCCATCGCTTAACAGGATCGACACAGTGCCCGCGGAAGAGCATCGCGGGTCGTTCCCGCACTCGTTAGCCACGGCCAGGTCCAGAATCCCATCGCCGTTGAAGTCGCCCACCGCAACCGAGGTGGGAGTGTACCCAACGGTCACCGGCGAGTTTGGGAAACTGCTGAAGTTTCCCGTTCCATCGCCCTTCAGGATCGACACCGTGCCGTCGCCGGAGTTGGCCACCGCCAGATCCAGATTCCCGTTGCCGAGGAAGTCGCCCGCCACTACGGAGTGCGGACTGTTTCCCACCGTGACTGTCGCGGCGAGCGTGAAGTTCCCCGTTCCGTCGCCCAGCAGGATTGACACCGTGCCGTCTGCGGAGTTGGCCACCGCCAGATCGAGATTCCCATCGCCGTTGAAGTCGCCCGCCGCAATTGAGTACGGACTGTTTCCCACCGTAAGTGTCGCGCCGGCCGAGAAGTTCCCCGTTCCGTCCCCCAGCAGGATCGACACCGTGCCGCTGGCGTAGTTGGCCACCGCCAGATCGAGATTTCCATCGCCGTTGAAGTCGCCCACCGCAATCGAGTACGGATAGTATCCCACCGTAATTGTCGCGGTGAGCGTGAAGTTTCCCGTCCCATCGCCCAGCAGGATCGATACGGTGCCGGAGTAGGTATTGGCCACGGCCAGGTCCAGATGACCATCGCCGTTGAAATCGCCCACCACAACACAGGTCACGCCGGATAAAGCCGAAGCAGTCGAGAAGCTTGCGAACCCGAAGCTCTTGCTTGCCGGGTCCAGAGTTTGCGTGGCCAGCACCGCATTGCCGTTGGAGGCATCCAGAAACGACACAATGCCGGTCGGCAGCACAGAGGTCAGCGCACTGACCGTTCCCGTCAGCATGTAGTTGCCCGCCACCCCCGTCGAACTGATCGCCGTCGCCGTCGGTAACTGCGATGTCCCGCTCACCGTCACTGCCTGATATGCACTGACGCTGACTGCCAGCCCGGACGATCCCGTATAGATTGCGCTGATCTCATGCAGGCCCATGCCCAGATGTACGCCGTGGCCCACGCTGGAGAGAGTCAACTGCCCAGAGCCGCTGCCATTCAGCGGCGTCTTTCCCAGAACACTCCCTCCCGGCGATGCCAGATTGTCGCGGAACTCCACGCTTCCCGCCGTCACCGCAAGGCCCCCCGACATCACCGTAGCCGTCAGCGTCTCGCTCGCCCCAACCAGGATCGAGCCACTCGATACGCCCAGGCTGGTCGCTGTCAACGTCTGTCCCGCCGCCGTGCAGCATAAGGTGATTCCAACCAGAAGCGCCAATACCGGATGTTGCATCAGCGCCAATATCGAGCGGATCAACCGCACGAATTTACGCCAGATGGAGGCGGAATTCTCACCATGATGCTGCGTCGTCGAAACCATGGCTGGGACCTCTTCCTGCATCTGCAACTGGTGGCCTCACTCCTCATTCGGTCCCGTCCGCGCTTCCATGCCGGCTCCGCAATGGCGCCGTTCCCGGTGCCTTCAGGCTCCGTTGCGCGCCGCGCGTCTGCACTGGCAGACCGACTGCTTCAGCCGCAAGTCTACAGTCGCTTGCACCCGTTCCCTGTGCCACTTTTGTTGCACTGTTGCGTCAATTCGGGGGATACAGCGCGTCGCAAAATCACGCGCTTCGTCGGCTGCGGAAAGCCATCCAGCCGCCGCGCCGCGCTGTGTCTTCTCAGAGACTCTGCTCCGTCCGTCCCGCCGCGCTTTATCCCGCGTCCGCTGCGCCCTTGAAGTGCTCCCGGATCCGTGCCGCCGTCGCCGCGCTCACCACCGCCGTCAGCGCGTCGTGGCTGGCCTGCCCGATGGAGCGCACGCTGCCGAAGTGTTCCAGCAGCCGCTGCCGCGTGCGCGGGCCAACCCCGGCAATCGTGTCCAGCTCGCTGTCCCTGTCGCGCATCTCGCGCCGTTTGCGGTGGTAGGTCACCGCGAACCGGTGGCTCTCGTCGCGGATCATCTGCACCAGGTGCAGCACAGGCGACCGCCGGTCCAGCACAATCGGCTCTTGCTCCTGACCGTAGACGTAGAGCACCTCCTCGCGCTTTGCAATCGACGCCAGCGCCGGCTCACCCGGCACTCCCGGCTGTATCCCGATCGCCGCCAGCGCCGCAACCGCCGCATGGAGCTGCCCCAATCCCCCGTCGATCAAAATCAGCGACGGCATCAACTTCGTGCCGTTCTCGTTTTGCCGGTCCAATAATCGCTTGTAGCGCCGCCCCACCACCTCGCGCATCGACGCAAAGTCGTCCACGCCCGTCACCGTCTTCACCTGGAACTTGCGGTACTCCGACTTCCGCATCGCGCCGTCCTCCCACACCACCATCGACGCCACCGTCTCCGTCCCCTGGATGTGCGAGATGTCGAAGCATTCGATCCGCCGCGGCAGCTTCTCCAGCGTCAGCGCATCCTGCAACGCCGCCTGAATGGCCTTCATGTTTGGCTGCAGCACGCGGAAGCGCTGGTCGTACGACTGCTTCGCGTTCAGGCACACCAGATCGACCAGCGATCGCTTCTCTCCACGCTGCGGAGCAAGAATCTCAATCTTGTGTCCCGTCCGCTCCGTCAGCAGTTCGCCCAGCACCACGCGGTCCGCAAAATTCACCGGCACCAGAACCGTGCGCGGCACATAGGCGTTGCCCAGGTAGATCTGCTTCAGCAGGGAACTGAAGAACCCCGCCGCGCTGAAGTCGCTAGTCGCGTCGCTCACGCCCGCCTCGCTCGCACCCGCCTTCTCTTCCTCATCCGCTTCCTCGCCCAGCGGCTCGTCGATCAGCTCCGGCAGTTCCTCCCAGAACATCTCCCGCCGGTCCACAATCTTGCCCGAGCGCATGTGGAACAGGTTCACCGCCAGCATTCCATTCTCATAGTGGAAGCCGAAGACGTCGGCGTCCTCGTCCTCCGCGCTGGCCACGCGCTGCTTCTCCTGCATCTGGTGTACGGTGACGATCTGGTCGCGCAGCCTCGCCGCGGCCTCGTACATCTCCCCCGCCGCGGCCTCCTCCATGCGCCGCGTCAGCTCGGCCTCCAGTTCGCCCGCTTTGCCGCCCAGAAAGAGCTGCACGTCGCGGATCGCCTGCTTGTACGCTTCCTGTGTAGTCAGCCCCTCCACGCATGGCCCCAGGCAGCGTTTGATGTAGTACTGCAAACAGGCCCGCGGATGGTAGCGCGAAAGATCCACCTTGCAGCTCGGAATCAAAAAACTGCGATGGATCAGCTCCACCAGCCGGTACGCCAGGCTGCTGGGAAAGTACGGCCCAAAGTAGGCCGAGCCGTCCCGCCGCAGCCGCCGCGTCACAAACACCTTCGGAAAGCGGTCCTTCATCGTCAACTGAATGTACGGGTATGTCTTGTCGTCGCGCAGCAGGATGTTGTATCGCGGCTGCCGCTGCTTGATGAGGCTGTCTTCCAGCGCCAGCGCCTCGCGTTCGTTCGCCACCGTGATGTACTCAATGTCCACGGCCTCGCGCATCAGCGTGCCGGTCTTCGCATTCGCCTGGCTCGACTCCAGGAAGTAGGAACGAACGCGCGCGCGCAGGTTCTTCGCCTTGCCCACGTAGATCACCGCTCCCTCGGCGTTCTTGTACAGGTAGCAGCCGGGCAGCGCGGGAATGGTGCGGATTTTTTCGTGCAGGTCCATGGACGTTCCGCAGCGCATAGAGTTGCGCTAAGTCGAGTTTAGTCGCCAGCCACTCAACCCTCACCACGTCGTCGTTCTGCCGCAGCCAGAATCTCCGTATTTGCGCTTGCTGTTGCCTGTTCTCGCCCTTGACCTTGATCGAGAGTTGCCGTTATTTCGCCTTATGTTCTATATTTGTTCGTCCCCTCCCCCCTCCCCCCTCCCAGGGGTATCTTGCGTGGAACTTGTTTTGTATCAACAGGATGGCGGAATCAAGCGCCGCCAAAGTGGTCATTTCAGCTACTTTACATCTAAAATATCTATTATGAATCGTTTACGGCGTATCGAGGGAGCTGTGAGCGTGGGCCCACGAAGTTCGTTGAATTCGATCCATAGGTTAATTGTAGCAAGCGGAGCATAACTAGTATGCCAACTTTTTAAAGGATTTATGTGGTTTGGTTGGAGTGGTTTAGGTGGAATTTGGGGCTTCGAGGGTCTTGACAACATGGATTTGCTGGAGTTTTTGCGGGGTGGGGTGCGAAAAAAAGACCCGGGGCTAAAGCCCCTTGAATCCATTGGCTTTATTCAGGGGGCTGAAGCCCCCTGCTCCCTCCGAAAGACAAAAAAGGGGTTTTTCCGCAGCCTGTGAAGCCCCCTGCTCCCTCCGGAGAACAGACAACGGCAAGGGCGAGAACAGACAACGGCACGGGCGAGAACAGGCAAGGGCAAG
>PLOT01000250.1:0-23068 GCA_003142215.1 Granulicella sp.
CGTCTGCATGGGTTCCGTCATCGCGTGGGAAGGCCCTCCCCTCCAGAATATCCCACTGAATTCGCTGTTGGATGCGATGTGAGGTTGAGGACGTGCTGAATGTGCGCGATAACGCTGGATTTGTGCCGTATGCTACGGTCAGAGAGACGGATGGGCCGGAACCTCTTCATTCTCGCCGTGTCGCTTGCGCTGTTTGGGCTGATCTCCTGCGCGGTGGCTGCCACGAACATCGCGCAACAGCCGGGCTCGCCGGGCGATGCCTCGCTGTGGCGCACCATGGGGCTGGCGCTGTTGGTGCTGGCGCTGCTGGCCGCGCTGGGCGGCGTGCTGTCGTCGCTCTTCGAGCAGGCCAGGCGGCGCGCGGAAGAAAAACAACGCCGCGGGCGATCGTGAATCTGCCGCAGGCGTTCCCGATCCGCGCGCAGACGATACAATCAATAGAGAGGGGAGCCCAACAATGTTCGAGGTCACCGTGGAAGCCGGCTTCTCCTCCGGCCACTTTCTTCGCAACTACAAGGGCAAGTGCGAGAACCCGCACGGCCACAACTACCGCGTGCTGGTGACGCTGGCGGGCGAGGAGCTGGACGAGGCTGGGTTGCTGCTGGACTTCAAGCTGCTGAAAACGCTGCTGCGCCCGGTGGTGGAGCGTCTGGACCACCTGATGATCAACGAGATTGAGCCGTTTACGGAGCTGAACCCATCGGCGGAGAACCTGGCGCGCTACTTCTACCAGCAGACCGCCAAGCAGCTAGAAGAGATGACCGGCGGACGGGTACGAGTGAAGGACTGCACGCTGTTCGAGACGGACACCAGCTTCGCGCGGTACTACGAGTAGAACTCCAAAAAACTACGCAGGAAACTTCTTGCGGTAGAGGAACGCGTGCAGGTCTTGCGCGTAGAAGTCTTTTGCTGTGGCTGCCTGCGTGTAGCCGATCGCTTCGTAGAAACGGATTGCTCCTGCGTTGCCGGTGAAGACGTGCAGCTCCATTTCTACGGCACCGGCTTGCTGGAGTCTGGTCTCGACCTCCGCCATGAGACGCCGCGCCAGCCCGCGACGGCGAGATGAGGGAGCCACATCCAGCGTGACCACATAGCCGGTGCGCTCGTCCAACTGCGTGAGACAGAAGCCTGCCAGCTCACCTTGCGCCCCACGGTTCTCTGCTTCGGCCAGCAGGGTGACCGCTCCGGTGGCCTCGGCAAAGCCGCGCATGGCCCCGCGGCTGAACTGGAAGACCGGTTCGAAACAGACGAGGTCGAGCGCGTACATTGCCTGCCAGTCGCCAAGGCGATAGCTGCGCAGCGCCGCGTGGGCCGTGCGGTCCCCGGACTCGGAGTGGTTCGGAGCTATGGCTAGAGCCACCGGCGCACCAGCCTGCGGACAAGTTCGGCGGTGAGGCCGTAGACCACGAAGGAGGTGATCTGGCTGCCGCGCTGGCGCGCGATCTGGGTCTCGTTCTCGGGTTCGACCGCGAGGCCAAGCGCGGGGAGTGCGGCTTCGTGGCTCAGCGCATCCAGCGCCAGGCCAAAGCTGACGCCGTGCTTCGCGGTGGCCTCGGGGTAGAACTCGGCGACCGCTCCGTATGCAGCGCCGGTCACCGCACCGAGTCCCCAGCGGAGGGCCTCGTTCTGCTTCTCCTTTGCGACGGACGACGGGGCTTCCGCGAAGACGCACTCGGCGGCTGGATCCTGCGGCTCCGTTGGGTGTTTCGGCTGCGGGGGAAAGATGCGCTCGGCAAGGGTCTTGGCGGCGGTTGCGGCCAGTCCGGCGATCAAGCCGGCGATCAGTCCCTTGGCCAGCGACTTGTGCTTTTTCACCGCCGCTACTTTTGTTTCGCTCATGACTGTACCCTCGGACTCTTGTTGCTCAGCGCAGGCCGCCGGCTTCGGGCCACTCGTAGACGACGACGCCCATGTCGCCGAGGGTTTTGATGGCGGCTTCGACGTTGCGGCGAACAGTGGGACGGGCCGAGGTTGGCGTGTCGTGCGCCTCCTCGATGGCAACCACGCGGCCATAGGGCCAGGAGTCCTGCGGCACGGCGTCGAGGGCGGCGGGCAGGTCGCTGACGCTCACGGTAAGGTCCTGGCGGCGCGCGGCGACGGGACGCAGCATTCCGCCCTCGCCTAGTTCGCTGGTGTTGCCGTCGGCCTGGGTGACATGCAACGTGACCATGTTCTCCTGCACGGTCAGGTAGGGGTTCTCCCATTCGGCGAGGCTGGGGATGGTCATGTAGCGGCTCTTGGAGGGCGGCGGGATCAGGTCCAGTTGCTGCCGCGCTGAGTCGACCGCCTGCGGACTGGCGGTTGGGATGGTGGTTCCCGCCGAGGCGCTCTTGCAGCCCGTAAAGAGCATTGGAGATGCAACCAGGCAGAGGGCCGAAGCCAGCGCCAGCGGCAGTCTTGCTCGGGAAGAAGAAGACCGCGTGGAGACGATGCGGCCAGAGGACGAAAGAGGAGGAACAGTCATACGCACGTCTTTAAGCATACCAAGAGGTTGGATGCGGTTTCCAGGGGGCGCGCTTCCGCAGTGGCGGGTCAGTTTGAAGTGAATGGCCGAAGTTTTCGATAACCAGACATTACGGGCAGTCCGCGTGGTCGCGTCATGAAGCAATCGCGCATCAGGCGGCTCCTGCATCGCCGCGTTTTCACCAGGCCGCAGGCGGGTTGACGGAGTTTATAGCCGGAGCGTTCATCGTATAGTCGGCGGGCGGTACGAACAGTGAAGGATCTGGCTCTCCCTGCTCCAATTCAACAACCTCGGTCCTGTTATTTCCAATCTTCGGGTCGGTACTAATGCTCAAAACCACCAGGCTAAGCTCCTTCGCGGTCCACACTTCGTCGAGCGTTTCCATAGACAGATCGTTTCCGGCGCTATGAGCGGCGATGGTTCTTACGGTTCGGCTTCCTTCCGCCGTCACGCCCATGATCGTCCTGGTTCCAAGATTCTCGACCCGGAAACCGGGGCGCGAACCGAGTTCCTGGGCTGCCTGTTCCCTCTGCAATGCTCGCTGTTGTTCCAGCGCCTCGTTGTATGGAGGTGCAACGAAATGCGTGACGTGAATGAATTTCTCAGCCCGTTCACCCACGGTCCACGAGGATATAGTTCCAGCTATGGGATCGCGAACCTCGATGCGAAGCTGCGGCCGAAGTTGACCATCGCGACCGATAAGACAGCCCACGGTCGTCTCCTTCATCGTGCGCCCTGCCGAATCACGCGCCTGCCGAGCGGTAGACGCGGCGCGAATCGTATTACCATCCGCAAGCTTCTGCTCGTGCGTCGACATCAGGGTCGCCGTAAAGGGAGCGCCACTCTTCGGAACCAGAGCATACGACGTCCCGCCTGTCATGCTGACGAGTTGGCATGGAGGCTCTGTCTGGGCCGCGGCTGATACCGCCGTCAAAACTGCACACACTACCCCCGCCAGAACCCGGCCGCGCATACTTCGCTCCTATCAACTCCGCCCCAAGTATCCGCCTCAATTCCTTTGGCTACAAGTGAATTCGCAGCTACAGATTCTCTCGCGTGGCGAAGTTCCCGAAAAACGGGGTTATAGGTAACTTGGTTCGCCCCGGAGTTTAAACTGACCCACGACGCGCTTCCGCGGCAACGAACAACCTGCAATATATGGCCTGTAATTCGCAGACGATACAATCGAAGGATGGTCAAGGGAATTACGCTGGTGACGCAGGTGGCTTCGGAGGCTGCGCAGGAGAGGCTTGCTGGCTTATTCGGCGCGCTCGGCTTCGAGGCGGGCAAGGGCTGGGAGGATGGAAGCGGGCGGGGCGCAGCATTTCTGGCGCCGCTGGGCAACCTGGAGCTGGTGGCGGGGCGCGCTCCGGCTGTGCCTCCTGTGCTCATCGAGGTGACGCAGCTCGACCAGGTTCGCGCGGTTGTTGCGCAGTGGATGGAGGCCAACTTCAGCGCCGAAGAGGTTGCCGAGCTGCTCTCCGAGGTTGCGCCGACGCACTGGAAGTCGCGGCTGTTTACGGTTGCGCTCGATCCATCGTTGCTGCTGGGCTTCTGGGAGTCGGAGGAGGCGCTGGACGGCAGGCCCATCGCCGTCGAGGGCGATCTGTCGGCGGCGGGAATGCGGTTTGCGATTGTGGTTGCGCGCTGGAACGCGGTCATCACCGAGCGGCTGCTGCAGGGCGCGCTGGACGGGCTGCTGCGCAGCGGCGCGGCGCGCGCGGAGATCGAGATTGTGCGCGTACCGGGCGCGTGGGAGATTCCATCGGCGGCGCGGACGCTGGCGGAGTCGAAGAGCTGCGATGCAATCGTCACGCTGGGCTGCCTGCTGCGCGGCGAGACGGCGCACTACGAGGCGATCTACACGGAGGTTGCGCGCGGCATCGGGCAGTCGCAGCAGGAGACGGGCGTGCCGCACTCGTTTGGCGTGCTGACCTGCGAGACGCTGGAACAGGCGCTGGAACGCGCCGGGGTGAAGGCGGGAAACAAGGGATTCGAGGCGGCCATGGCGGCGATTGAGATGGCTTCGATTCAAAAGAAACTAGCGGGGAAGAATTAGATGGGAACACGCCGCAAGTCACGCGAGCTGGCGATGCAGATGCTGTTCCAGGGCGACCTGGGCAAGCAGACGCCGGAGGAGGTGCGCGGGCTGTTCTGGCCCTCGCGCGACGACGTGGACGCGGAGACGCGCGGATTTGCCGAAGATATTTATCGCGTGGCCACCGAGCGACAGGCGGAGATCGACGCGCTGATCGAGTCTCATGCCGAGAACTGGCGGCTGGAGCGGATGGCGGTGGTGGACCGCAACCTGCTGCGCGCCTCCGTTGCCGAGCTGCTGGGCTACCCGAAGACGCCGGCCGCCATCGTGATCAACGAGTCGCTGGAGATAGCGCGGCGTTACGCAGCGCCGGAGTCGGTGCAGTTCCTGAACGGAGTGCTGGACGCCATTGCGCGCAGCGTGCTGAAACAGCGGCTCGGCTGAGGCGGACGGAGGACGGCAGCGCCACAAAACAACTCTGGCCTCCCGCTGGGGGAAGGCAGCTGTCCGCGGTTCCGTGTGTGCCGGGGCCTAGCGCGCTTTCAGCGATAGTGAAATGTATCGCGCAGCGAGCAAAATGCGGGGATTCTTCCCCTTCGGCAAGCTCAGGGTCAGAATGACAATACATAGTTGCATTACGATAGCCGTGAAAATGCCTCTACATGAGGGGAGATGCGACTCTGGCGGCTGCCGCTTCACTGAATTTTGCGATTGGACGGACCGAGTTGCGGCCATTTTCCTTGGCCTCATACATGGCGGCATCGGCGCGGCGCATCATACCTTCCCAACCACCCTGGGCGGGGTCAAGCTGGGCGACGCCGGCGCTAACGGTAAAGCGGATTGGCTCGTCCTCGAAGGGGATTTCGAGAGCTTCCACGGTCTGGCGTACGCGCTCGGCTGCCATGATGCCCGCGGAGGCAGTGGTGTTGGGCAGCAGGATGGTGAACTCTTCGCCACCGGTACGGGCGAGCACATCGTTGGCGCGCATCATCGGTTTGATCTGATGCACCAGGGCCTGTAGCGCGGCGTCTCCGGCGGCGTGTCCGCGCGTGTCGTTGAGGTGCTTGAAGTGGTCGATATCCAGCACGATCATGCAGGGCAGGTGGCCATAGCGGATGCTTCGGGTGGTCTCGCGCAGGGCTGTTTCCTCCATGGCGCGGCGGTTGAGCGCTCCGGTAAGGGGATCGGTGCGTGCCTGCTCGGCCAGTTCCTTGCTTAGCTCGGTGACCAGGAACCAGAGGACGCACATGACCATGCAGGTGGCAAGAAAGGCCATTCCGGCCAGCGAATAGACCCATTTGGGATCGGTATGGGCACGATCGGTCAGGTCAGCCTGTTTATAAAACAGATTCGTCAGGATGGCGCGGAATGTCATGATGACCGCATCCGCGCCGAGGATCACCGCCGTGACACGCGCTACCGCGGCAAACGGTCCACGCCCGTGCTTCAAGAGTATCCACGCGGCTGCACCGCAGACCAAAATATTGGGAATGTTGATGACATTGCTGATGTACGGGACTTTGTCGAGAAACAGGATGGTATAGACCACCAAAGCAAGCCCGGTGGCGGCAAAGGGCCACCACTGCCGAATTGGCTTGCGCAGCACAAACCAGCGCAGGCCCAGCAACTGCATCACGAAGGAGATCAGGTAAAGCTCGTTGGTCACCATGTCGCCGATGATTGGGGAGATATTCCCTTCCAGGCCCTGCAGAACCAGTTTGACCAGCCCGACGACCATTCCACCGGCAAACCACCTCAGCCCGATCACGCTGCGGTTACGCCACGCAAGCAGGCAGAGGCAGACCGTAAAGACGGTCACCGAGACGATATTAGTGAAGAAAAAGGTTCCGTAATCGATCACGTTGAGATGGCCACTTCCTTGCAGAACATAATAGACGGACTGCGAAGGATTGTACTTTTCTTTAAACAACTTAATGTTGTCCCGAACCAAGAAGAGTTCCGTTCAACTGGAAACCCGTCCGGATGGGAGCCTGATTGGATGATACTGCCCTGCGCCTCCCTTCTTCGGAACTGAAGCCCCGGATGCGGGGTCTTCAGCATCCTGCGGAAGATGGAACAGGTACAGTTTAGGAGCATTGCAAGATTGTGTTTTACAACTTTGGTGGTGGAGGGGATGCCCCTTCCGCATCCGTCCCGTGCAGACCTGTTGCCGGGGACCCCGGTTGAGGGAAAACCACGCGAGTGACTTTGGTCCAGGGACTATTGCATTTTCGGTAATGGTGCAGACCATTGTGGAGCACGCAAAAGCAGATTCCTCCCCCTTCGACTTCGCTCAGGGTACGGAATGACAAACAAAGGGGGCTGCGGAATGACAAACAGAGAACAGGCAACGGCAAGAGCAAAAGCAACGGCCAATACGGAGATTCTGGCTTCGCCAGAATGACGACTCGCGGGGGGAATGACAAACAAAATGGGTCTATAGCAAAACCGAAGCTGCGCTAGGTTGTCTTGCGCGGCTTCTGCGCCATCAGATTGACTGGCACAATGGCTCCGGCGGGTGTGGTCAGATTGGGTGCCAGGGTCGAGCTGTCGATCCACTGACCGGGAGTCGTACCCGGTTTGATGATGTGGACCAGGTTGTCACCCGAGGTGGCGGCGTAAAAGGTGGAGTTGTCCGCGCTGACGACGCCAGCGATGGGAGCGGTTGCCGCGCCTGAGAGCTTGATGTAGGTGGTCTGTCCCGGTCCGCTTGCCGCCGGAGCGTATGCCGGAAGGACGCCGCCGGAGCCGGTGTATGTGATGAAGGCGAACGTCGAGTCCGGGGTTGGCCAGACCCCGGTGATGGCAGTCGCCGTGAGCGGACTCAGAGAGGTGGTGGTGAGCGTGTCGGAGAAGCTCAGCGTGCCAGTCAAGGGGCAGGCAACGCTGACGGTGGTGCCATTCATGTTGCCGGCAGGGATACTGATCCGCAGATCGCTCAGGGTGGGCGTTGGCGTCACGCTGGCGCCGATCACATGCATTCCGTCGTTGGTTGCGGCGAGGCGGTCGGTGATAGCCGGGGAGCTGTCGGCCGGCGGATAGAAGACATTGGCCTCGTTGGTCGGCGTGGTTGGGGAGCTGACCGCGCAGTAGCTGCGCGCCGTGGTGGTTGGGCCGGCAAAGTACGCACCAACGGCGGGCACTGTGACGGCTACGTCGGTCACCGGCGTTCCGGCCGATGTTGCGGGAACGATGCTGGTCCAGCCGGAATTGGTCGAGTACACCAGCAACTGATTGCCGGCGGTGATGTAGACGGTCTGGCTGTCTGGGGCGAACTCGGCGTGCGTTGCCACACCGCCGTAGGTGGAGAGAACGCAGCTGGTCCCTGGGCTGCAGCCCGCGCTCTCGAGCGAGATGATCTGCCGCACCGGATCGCTGAGGACGAGGATGTCCCCGTTGGGCGAAATGGCGAGCACGTTGCCCGGCGAAGAAGAGTCCGTGCGCGTGATGCTCAGCGTGTTGACGGCATTGACCACCATCAGCGCGGTCGAACTGCCCATGTAGATGGTGGTGCCGTCATTGCTGATGACCATGGAGTTGGGCACATAGGGCAACAGGTAGGGCTGCCCCAGCACGGAGGTGGTGAAGTCGATCTGCACCATGTACTGGGACTGCGTGCTGGCCATATAGAGGACGGTGCTGTTGGTGCCGGGAGCGGTGATATTGACCGAATTCGATGTGACAGGTTTGCCATTGCCGAAGAGGCCGATCTGGTTGTACGACGACATATTGCAATTGGGCGGCTGGCAGACCGCGGAGATGGAGGCGTCACCGGCCAGGGGCGGGGTCAACGTTCCACCCTGGCTGGCTGGAATTGTGGTGGGCGCGGTGGAGACGAACTCCAGCGACAGCCCGGTCAGGGGTAGGCCCTTGGTGTCGATGGCAGAGGCCACCAGTGGCTGCGGGTTGTTCTGGTTGACCACCACGGGATTGGCGGTTGAGCCGGGTGTTGTGAGGGTGATCGACGCGGGCGGACAGGTGGAGAAGAAGCCCGCCGAACTGGCTGCGTCGGACACATTCGCCGAGATCAGCACCGATCCGGGTTGGTTCGCCGTGGCCACGCCGTTCTGGTCGATGCTGACGACGGTCGAGATTTCCGTGGTGGACGAGGCACCCTGCGCGCTTAGTTGCAGATGCCCCGCCAGGCAACTGATGTTGGTCTGGTTGGCGCCGGTTCCGGCGTAGACCCGCGCGACAAGCTGTGCGGTCGATCCCTGCGAGAGGCAGGAGGTGGCCAGATAGGGCTGGGCGGTGACCGCGCCTATCGCGGCCAGCGGGCAGCACGCGGTGGTGGGATCGGTCGTGCAGTTGGACGACGGACCTCCCAGCACAATGCTGGTGACCACGGGATGCACGAAGACAGGCAGCGGATTGCTGGTGACGCCGTCGGCGCTTGCCGAGACATAGGCGATGCCCGGCTTATTGGTCGCGGTGCAGTAGGTGAAGTCGGGAATGCCGCCGCCGGAGTTGCGGTTCCACGATCCCGCGCAGAGCCGGCCGGTGTTTGGCTGGATGTCTGCGATGGTCATGTCCGTGGTGCCGTAGGTGTATGCGCCCACCGAGACGCTCGAGCCGTTGCAGTCTGTGGTTGTAGGCCCCTGGAGTTGTCCGATCTCCGCGAAGTTCAGCGAGACGCCATAGGTGATGGGCTGCAAGGTGATGGTGGCTGCCTGGGTCGTGGTCATGCCGGAGTCGCCGCGATTGCAGAAGGCGGCCGCGAGATTGTGCGAGCAGCCCGAGATCGAGACACCGAATGGAATCGAAGACAGAAGCAGAACAGACAACGTGACAAACCGACGCATTAAACCTCCCCGTCCAACCGGAACCAGAGCTGAACGGTCACACCGCAGACGCTAGAACCACAATTGTCAGTGTAGAAGCTGCGCAGACGGGACGCAAATAAGCGTCGCGATTTCGACGCGCCGGGGAAGCGATGGAGAGCAGGTTGCAGAGCAGTTTCACCAATGTTGTACAGTCTCGCGACAGGGAAAAAATGCGGGGATTCTTCCCCTTCGGCAAGCTCAGGGTCAGAGTGAAAACATTATTCCTCTATAGCAACAGGGAAAATGCTCCAGCGCTCCGCTACCTGGGCGGCATCTGGGCCTGGAACCAGCCGATGGTGCGGCGCAGCAGGTCGCGCTGGTGCTGCGGGTCGACGAAGTGGTGGCCCTCGCCGGGATAGACCACAAGCTGCGCGGGGACCCCCACGGCGCGCAGCGCGTGCCAGAACTCGAAGCTCTGCGGAGCGGGACATTCGCCGTCGCGGTCGCCCACCAGCAGCAGGGTTGGCGTCTTGACGTTTTTGATGAAGTTGATGGGGGAGCTTCTGGCGTAGACCGCCGGATCGTCGTAGACGGATGCGCCGAAGAAGGGGAGCATCCACTGGTCGATGGAGTTCTCTCCGTAGTAGCTCTGCCAGTTGGAGAGGCCGGCACCGGCGACCGCGGCGCGGAAGCGCGTGGTCTGGGTGACGGCGAACATGGTCATGAAGCCACCATAGCTCCAGCCGGTGATGCCTTCGCGCGACTTGTCGATGGGGAAGCGCTTCTCGAGCAGGTCTACTCCGGCGAGGATGTCGCGCAGATCGCCGTAGCCGAAGTCCTTGACGTTGGCCTGGGTGAAGCGCTCGCCCTGGCCGAAGCTGCCGCGCGGATTGGGATAGAAGACGAAGTAGCCGAGCGCGGAGAGCGGCGCGGCGCTGTAGGTGGCACCGGGCCAGCGCGGCGTCATCGCGCTGGATGGGCCGCCGTGGACGCTGACGATAAGGGGATATTTTTTTGTTGGATCGAAATTCGCGGGATAGAGCAGCCAGCCCTGGATGGGAAGGCCGTCGCTGGTGTAGTCGATGGATTGGGCGTTGCCCCATGCAGGCTGGATGGCGTCGTTGAGATGGGTGATCTGCCGCAGGTTGTCGGAGGGGCCGGCCCAGACCTCGGGCGGGTGCGCGAACGACTGGCGGATGAGGGCGATGTTGGTGGAGTGGGCGGCGAGTGAGACGCTCATCGAATCGTCGTCGGCGTAGATTGTCTCGGGAAAGGTGAAGTCGAGGCCGGGAACGTCCTTGCCGGTGGCGAGGTCGAGCGCGGCGATGCGGCTGCTGCCGCCAAAGTGCTCGGAGATGCCGAGGGTGTGGTCGTCCAGCCATGCGATGTAGGCGGGCGAGGCGGGACGGTTGGGGGTAACGTCTTTGGGGTCGCCGCCGGTGGTGGGGATGAGATAGATGTCGCCGCCGGTTGAGCCCTGATCGCTCATGAGGCCACCGATGAAGGCGATCTGCTTGCCGTCGGGGGAGAAACGTGGGACGGCGAGCTGGAGGCCGTGGAGTGCAGAGGAGGTTGTGGATGGGTCAAAGACGACGTGAGGCGCGAACTCGCCCGCGAATGTGGGCTGGGGTGAGGATCGACCACCGATGACCTGGGTGTAGAGCTTGGCGGTCCACCAGTTGTTCTCGCCGGGCGGATTCGCCGCGATGTATACGATGCTGAACGAGCCCGGTGACCAATTGAACTCATAGACATGCAGTTTCAATGGCGTGAAATAGAAGAACGGAGGAATGATTGGCATCCCTCCACCCATAGGATTCTCATAGTGATTGACTCCGATTGCGGCGACACGCTGTACCTCGATGTTGTCCTCGCCGATGACGCCAGACCAGGGCTTCATGGCGGCCAGCGCGCCGGCTTCGCGCGAGGCGTTCTCGACGTAGAGGAAGGCGATGGATCGGCCGTCGGGCGACCACTGGAGCGAGCTGACCTCTCCATGCAGATGGCTCACCTGCTTCATCGCGTTGGTGGTCAGAGTCCAGACGAAGATGTTCAGCTGCGCGGAGGGCTGCAACTTGCCGTTGCTGGCATTTTGGCTACTGTCGGAGCAGTCGGAGAGGAAGGCGAGCTGCGAGCCGTCGGGCGACCATGCGGGATGCAAGGCGGTGCATGCGCCCGCAGTGCTGCGGGTAGATTCGCCTACGGTGTCGGGCGAGAGGATGCGGTCGGGCGCGGCGGGCTGGGTTGATCCGGTGGGCGCGATGGGGGTGAGGTGTAGCTCTGTGCCGCGCTCTGTGTGGAACGTCCAGGCTACGGTGTTGCCGTCGGGCGAGATGGCGGCCGAGGTTGGCGTGCGGACGCGGTCCAGAGAGTCGAGCAGCGCGGCGAGGCGCGGATCGGCTGTGTTGGCGGTCGAGGTTGGAGTTGGCTGCGCGACCTGCGCGGAGGCTGCCAGATGCAGGCAGAGTACGGCTGCGGCGATGAGGAGACGGAAGGAGGGGCGGCGCAACGGTACATCCATGCGAAAAGGCTAGCATGGACGCGCGAGTCAATGCAGTTTGTCGCTGGGCGTTTACCATCCCACCCTTCGCGATGAGACTGCGAAGGATGAGGCACCCGGCACCCGGCAAAATACGGGGTTCCCTCCACTGCGCTTCGCTTCGGTCGGGATGACGGAGTGGGTGGGTGAAGCGGAAGAGAACAGACAACGGCAAAGACGAAATGCGGGGGGGGCCTCCACTGCGGCGGCAAAGTACGCCGCCTNNGAGGAGCTGGCGGGTGTGGATGGAGGACTGGGTCTCGGGGACGCCGCCGTCGTTGACCTCGACCTCGGTGGGCGTGCCGGCGAAGACGATGCGGGTGGATGCGCTGGAGCGTCCGGGAATGCGCAGGCGTTGCGTCTCGGCTGCATTGCCTGAGCGGACGGTGACGGGGACATCGGCCGTGGCGAAGCCGTCGTTGCGAACCTCGACGGCGACCAGCCATCCGGCGGGCAGGCCGGCGCGCGAGGTGAGCTGGCTGGGCGTGACGCTGACGATGGAGAGGTCGGGAAGGCCGCGGTCGCGATAGACCCAGTCGTCGAAGAACCAGCGGAGGTCTTTATGGGAGGCTTTTTCCAGCGTGAGTTGGAGGCCAATGGGGTCGCGGTCGAGGCTGGGGTCGAGGCGGTAGGTCTGGAGGGCTTGCTTGAGCGCGTCGTCGCCGACGATGGAGCGGAGCATCCACCAGACGGCGGCGGCCTTGGTGCGGTAGAAGATGTCGGTGTTGGCGGCGGCGAGGCTGGTGCCGGCGGGGCTGACGGTAGAGTCTGGAAGTTCCGGCTCGATGAGGGCGAGGGAGCGGGCGGCGTCCTGAAGTTCGGTGAGCGCGGCGGCGCGGCCCGCGGTGCGCTCGGTCCAGAGCAGGGTGAGGAACTGGGCGAGTCCCTCGTCGATCCAGGGATGGGTGGAGTGAATCCAGGCGTGAGTGAGCGAGTGGGCGAGCGCGGGGGCGAGGGTTGCGGGCCCGGCGGCGCGCATGGGGAGGACAAGGAGGGCGTCATCCTCGAAGGGCTGGCCGGGGTGGTCGAGGATGGTGAGCGTGGAGAGCGGCTGAGCGCCGAGCCAGTCGGTGAGGAGCGGCTCGACCAGCGCAGCGGCGGCGGCGTAGGCGGGAAGGGCGTCGTAGTGATCGGTGACGGCGGCGATGAGGGCCGGGTTGGCGGAAGTTCCGGTCTGGCTGGCAGGGCGGCCGGTGATGAAGAGGCTGGGCGAACGGAAGCCGAGCGGCTGCGAATCGAAGAGGGCGGTGGCGATGCCGGGAGACTCGGCCGCGGGCAGGTTGGCGTTGTCGCTGATGGCGGTGAGCGGCTGGCGGAGGCCGCAGAAGAAGGCTGCGTCGGGCGGATCGCCCGTGTACTCGACGGCGAGGCGGAGGCGGATGGTGGCGGTGGACTGGCGGAGGCGGGCGCTGCCTACGGATTGGAAGAGACGTGCGCCGTCGCCGAGGAAGACGGGCGGCGCGGAGGCGGGGAGCCAGAGGACATTGCCGAATCCGCGCAGGGCTGTGAGCGAGGGCGAGATGGAGTCCCAGTCGGATTGGAGGGCCTGGCCGTCGGGCGCGCCGATGCGGGTGAGGCGTTCGGTCGAGGGCGGGATCGAGCCGGAGTAGAGCGCGGTGAGCGAGACGGACGCGCCGGGGGCGAGCGGCTGCGGGAGCGGGACGACGGCTTCGGTCATCGCTCCGGTGTGATCGGCGTCGGTGTCGATGAGACGGGCGGCGAATGGGAGCGGAGTGGTCGAGCCGCTGGTGAGGCTGCGGGTCGAAAAGGCGTCCCAGTGCAGCGAAGAACTGATCTGGAGGATGAGGCGAGTGAGGGGGGCGGGGCTGTCGTTGCGGAGGGTGAGGCCGGCGCGGATGGAGATTGCGGCGGAGGCTGGAGTGACGTGGACGTCGAGATCGTAGGCGGTGAAGGTGAGGGCGCTGCGCTCGGCGTCGGTTACGGCGAGCGAGTCGGATTGCGTGGGCGCGGATGAATTTGGAGAGACGGCGGGCTGAGGCTCGGCTGGCGCGTCAAGATCGCGGGAGAAGAGAACCTTTCCGGGCGGCGGTGCAGGTTGGGACGGCTGGTCGGGCGCGGCGGTTGGTGCAGGCACGGCGGTTTGTGCGGACTTCGGCGGAGTGGTCTGCGGCGCGGGCGACTGTTGCGCGAATGCGAGTCCGGCCCCCAGAGTCAGGAGTGCGGTGATGAGCTTCGAGAGCCGGTTCGCCGAGGGAAGAACGAGGCGGGTCATGAGCCGAGACCTTTGCGGGGCTTGGCGGATGCGGCGAGCTTGGGATTCGGGATTGGCTGCGCGGGCTGGGATCGCTGGCGCATGGCTTCGTACATGACGACTGCACCGGCGACCGAGACGTTGAGCGAGGAGACCATTCCGGCCATGGGGATGCGCAGGAGGTGGTCGCAGGTTTTCTTGACCAGATCGTGCAGGCCGGCTCCCTCGCGGCCGAGGACGAGGACGCAGTCGGTGCGGAAGTCGAAATCGGTGTAGTCCGGCGTGCCGCGTTCGTCGAGACCGAGGACCCAGACGTTGGCCTGCTTCATCTGCTCGAGGGCGCGGACGAGGTTGGTGACGCGGGCGATGCGGACGTGCTCGGAGGCCCCGGCTGAGGTCTTGGCGACGATCGCCGACACCGGTGCAGCCCGGCGTTCGGGCAGGATGACGCCGTCGATTCCAGCGCCATCGGCGGTGCGCAGAAGAGCACCGAGATTGTGCGGGTCCTCGATGCCGTCGAGGGCGAGGAAGAAGCGGTGCGCGGGGTGGAACTCTTCGCTGAACCTGGCTTCGTTTTTCGTTATGGCTTTGGTTGCGGGCTGAGGCGCGAGCAGGTCTTCGATGGTGAGGAAGGCCCGCTCGCGGACGAGGGCGACGGCGCCCTGGTGGGCGTCGGTGTGTGCGAGGCGGGTGAGCTGGTCTCGGGATTCGAGGGTGAGACGGACGTTGGCGTCGCGGCAGAGCTGGGCGAGGCGCTCCAGGCGGGCGTCGCCGCGCTCACGGGCCAGCAGTACGCAGTCCAGCCGGCGCGCGCCGGAGCGGACCGCCTCCTCGACCGGGTGCAGGCCGTAAAGAACTTCCATGGAATCAGTTTACTTGTAAAAATGCTCTCGCCAAAACCGGGGCTCTGGTCTTAGAATTCATGGAGAGCTATTTTCGCAGCATTTTCGCCAGCGGCGTCCGTCCCGGAAGGTATCTAATCGATGCGTTTACTCACTCGCAAGGAAAAGAGCGGAGGCGACCGAGACTTTTCCCTGCGAAGTGGCGTCTCTACCTGTATGGGCAGCGCGGCGATCGCGATCTCGATGGAACAGGCGGAGCAGAGCCAGCGTGAGAACGCGGCCATTGCGCACGGCCTGAAGAACCAGGACACGGAACTGCTCGACCATCTGATTGAGCTGTACCAGCACCGGCTGTTGCGCTACCTGATGTTTCTGACGGGCAAGCGCGAGGTGGCGGAAGACCTGTTCCAGGAGACGTGGATGCGGGTTCTGCTGCGCGGCGCCCAGTACAACGGGAAGGCGCGCTTCGACACATGGCTGTTCACGATTGCGCGGAATCTGGTGATCGACCTCTCGCGCAAGCGAACCATGGCGTCGCTGGATGAGATGAGCGAGCCGAGCGACGACGGACGCGCGTTCGAGATCGCGGCCGAGGGGCCTTCGCCGCTGGAACAGTTCGAGGGGAGCGAGGACCGCGCCGAGGTTGCCGCGGTGCTGCTGAAGCTGGAGCCAAACTACCGCGAGGTGCTGACGCTGCGCTTCCACGAGGAGATGTCGCTGGAAGAGATAGCCAGCGTGACACGGGCACCGCTGTCCACGGTGAAGTCGCGGCTGTATCGCGGGCTGGCCGCGCTGAAGCCGGAGATCGAGCACCTGCGCGGCACACGCGGGATGGAGGCGACTGGATGAAGGCCTCCTTTGAAGCACCATTTGATTCCCAATTCAATTCTCTGCCGGTCGATTCGGCCGCCCTTGCATACAGTGCGCAGGACGGCATTGCATTAGGCGCGCGGTCGTGTGTGGTGAACCGCACTCACCGCGTGGTGCGCGAGCGGGCCACGGCGATGCAGGCGCGGCGCAGCCGCGTGCGCAGCCTGATGGTTCCCCTGGCCATCTGCTCCGCATTTCTGATCCTGGGCGCCGTTGCACTGTGGAGCGGACTCTATCAGTATCAGGCTGCCGAAGCGGCTGGGGCGGTCCAGGCGGATGTGACTGCGCTGGCCACAAACGATGCCAACAATCAATTTCTGGTGGTGCTGCTCTGGTTCGTGCCCGTCTCCCTGGCGCTTCTGGCGACTATCCTGTATCGCCGCCGGAGCCACGGCACCGAACGCGAGATGCCACGATGACAATGCCCAGGAACAGCAAGGACACCGACTCTTCGCAGCCGCAGGAGTTTGGCGAGGGCGACAGCCTGAAGATGATCCCGCTGTGGTCGATCCTACTGGCCATCGCGGTGTTTGCGTTGTCGATGTGGTGGTTCAATCACGGACCGGTGCCGATGCATCGCAGGCCGGGATCGCTGCCGATGCATGTGATCGCGAGCTATATCACCGGCACGACATTGGCGAGCTATGCGTTGATGATCGGCTATGTGAGCCGCGACGTGAAGCGGCGCAAGATGTCGGCTGCAATATGGATGCTGATTGTGGTGGTGATACCCTGCTTCATCGGAGCGGTTGTGTACTTTCTGCTTCGCCAGCCGATCTCGATTCGCTGTCCGAGCTGTACGACGGAACTGACCGCGGGCGTCCACTTCTGCCCGCAGTGCCGGTTCCAGGTAGCGCCGGTGTGCGGGCAGTGTTTCCGCGGAGTGCAGATCACCGACGCGTATTGTCCACGATGCGGGCACAACGTCTCCGAGGACGGCGGCCCGGCGCGGCTGCACGCCTACAGCGACAACTAGCAGGACAGGTGTAAGGTGTAAGGGGTCAGGTGTAAGAGAAACTGCGCCCTGGCTTTCTATCCGACCCCTTATCCCTGACCCCTTACCCCTGTCACTATGCCCCTGACCGCACTCATCATCGACGACGAACCGCTGGCCCGGCAGGAGTTGCTGTATCTGCTGCAGTCGGCGGAGGGGGTGGAGGTGGTGGCGCAGGGTTCGAACGGCATCGAGGCCGTGGAGTTGGTGCGCATGCACAAGCCGGACGTGGTCTTCCTGGACGTGCAGATGCCGGGGCTGGACGGGTTTGCGGTGCTCAAGAAACTGATCGACAAGAAGATGGGATTGCCGCAGGTCGTTTTTGCGACGGCGTTCGACCAGTACGCGGTGCGCGCGTTCGAGGTGAATGCGGTCGATTATCTGCTGAAGCCGTTCGACCGCAAGCGGGTGCTGAAGACGATCGAGAAGGTGCGGGCGAGGATCGCGGGCCAGGCGGGCCACGCAATTCAAGCGGGCCAGGCGGATGCGGCGGTCGAGGCACCCAGCACCGACGCGCGGCTGGATGCGCTGCTGCGGTTGGTGGAGGAGCGCACGCAGCCGGTAAAACCCCAGACGGGAAAAGTGATTGTGCGCGCGCAGGGGCGGCTGCTGCTGGTGGACCAGAGGGAGATATGCTTTGTGTCGATCGAAGGCGGAGCGATCAGCGTGATGACGCGCGCGGTGGAGGGCCAGTCGAATTGCCGCACGCTGGAGGAGCTGATGGAGCAGCTCGACCCGGAGGCGTTCTGGCGGGCGCACCGCTCGTTCATCGTGAACATCCAGCACATCCGCGAGGTTGTGCCGTGGTTCAAGTCCAGCTACCAGTTGCGCATGGACGACGCGAAGAAGACGGAGATCCCGGTGAGCCGGGCGCAGACCAAGCGGCTGCGCGAGCTGTTCAACCTGTAAGTTGGACGGCGCGGGTCAAGTGTGGGTTCAAGAAGACATGCAAGGGCAAATACAGAGATTCTGCCCTTCGACTGCGCTCAGGGCAGAATGACGACGCGTGGGTTGCGGACGCGGACTAGGGCATTCCGAACTTGCCGAAGCGATAGACGAGGCCGATGGTGCCGAGGGTGGAATGGAGCTTTCCCGAGGCGGTTGGCACGCCCCCCCATTGCTGATATTGGCCATCGACCTTGATCGCAAGATGGTTGGTGAGGTCGTAATCGAAGCCTGCGCCGGGGGAGTAGACGTAGGTGGTGGTCACACTGTAACAGGTGCTGTCGAAGCTGTATCCACTGACCGGTCCGTTACTCGTGGGACAAGTTGACCCATAATTCATCTCTCCGCGCCCGAAGAGGAAGTCGCCGTAGGGGTGAACGCGACGGCCCAGGAGAAAGTCCAGCCTGAAGCCACCGAGGACATCTTTCTGGGCGACGATTGTGCCCTTATCGATGGGGTAGGTGCCGCGCAGTTCCAGGGTGGGGCGCGTGCCGTGCCAGGGGGCGAGAGCGAGGTCGGCACCGACGGTGATGCTGAGGTTCCTGCCGCCGGCGAGGCCGGTATAGTCGCCCGAGGCCCCGCCGAAGACCGATAGCCCAATCTGCTGGAGCGCGGTGGGCTTGGCCGACTGCGCCGCCGCAACGCTCGACAGGAAGAACGGTGCCAGCAGCAATGCCAGCGTCAGGACAGCTTTGTCTTGCTTCATCTCGGTTCCGGCCCCTTGGTGTTGCGGTCCACGGATTGTGGAGAATTGAACGCATCCCATCTTCTCATCTTGCGATGAGCGCGGGGCGTAAAAATATTTTATCGGCGGGTTTCACACTGCTCATCATGGGCTTCAATCCCGACACGGTCGAAAGATGGCTTCCCGCATCCGCGGCGAACGGAGTAACATCAAAGTATTGTGCCAAATGCATTTGCAGCCCCGGTGAATCTTTCCCGCGTGACGCGCTCGCGCCGCGACCAGCTCTAGCTGCGCTCAATTCGGTGAATGCCTTGCCGCTGGTGAGAGCCGTTGCACCCCGAACGAAATGCGGGGATCCTTCCCCTTCGCAGGCTCAGGGTCAGGATGACAAACTTAAATAGAAGCAACAAACTTTGACGCCCTGCGGCGATATGCAGGAGGAGAAGACCCATGTTCGACCGGCTGGAACAACTGGAAGCACGGTACGAAGAGCTTGGCCGGCAGATGTCCGACCCGACGCTGGTGAACGACCAGGAGAACTTTCGCAAGGTGGCGAAGGCGCATCGCGATATGGAGCCTACGGTGGAGAAGTTTCGCGAGTATCGCAAGATCAGGGACGGGATCGCCGAGGCGAAAGGGATGCTGGCCGACGCCGACCCGGATGTGAAGGCGATGGCTGAGGAAGAGATCGCCACGCTGGAGCCGCAGTTGGCGCCGGTGGAGGAGGAGCTGAAGGGGATGCTTCTGCCCAAGGACCCGAACGACGAGAAGAACGTGATTCTGGAGCTGCGCGCGGGGACGGGCGGAGACGAGGCGGCACTGTTTGTGGCCGAGGTTTTTCGGATGTATATGCGGTTTGCCGAGCAGCACAAATGGAAGGTGGAGGTGCTCTCCGAGAGCGAGTCGGGGATTGGCAACGGGCTGAAGGACGTGACGGCGATCATCGAGGGGCATAACGTCTATTCGCAACTGAAGTATGAGTCGGGGGTGCATCGAGTGCAGCGCGTGCCGGCGACGGAGACGCAGGGGCGAGTGCATACGTCGGCGATTACGGTGGCGGTGCTGCCGGAGGCGGAGGAGGTGGACGTCAGGATCGAGGCGAAGGACTTGCGGATCGATACGTTCTGCTCGTCGGGGCCGGGTGGACAGAGTGTGAATACGACTTATTCGGCGGTGCGGATTACGCACTTGCCGACGAATACCGTGGTGAGTTGCCAGGATGAGAAGTCGCAGATCAAGAATCGCGAGAAGGGAATGCGCGTGTTGCGGGCACGGCTGTACGAGGTGGAGAAGGAGCGGATACACCAGATTCAGGCGAAGGACCGCAAGCAGCAGATCGGGTCGGGCGACCGGAGCGAGAAGATCCGGACGTATAACTTTCCGCAGAACCGGATGACGGACCACCGCATCGGGCTGACCAATCACCAGCTTGCGCAGGTGATGGAGGGGCAGTTGCAGCCGACGATCGACGCGCTGATTGCGCACGCCACGGCGGAGAAGCTGAAGGCGGAGACGGTGGCGGGCTAACCGTGGCGATTCATTCAGGGCGTGCGATGTGGCGGGGCAGGAGGACGGAGAAGGTGGTTCCCTGATGGGGGGCGTGAAGGTGGGAGCGGACCTTGATGGAGCCGATATTTTTCTCGACGAGTTGTTTGCAGACCCATAGGCCGAGGCCGGTTCCGACCGTGCCTTTGGTGGTGAAGAAGGGCTCGAAGATGCGTTTGATGGTGACTTGCGACATGCCGCAGCCACTGTCGGCGATGGTGATGCGGACGCGGTGGCTGGCGTCGTGAGGATCGATGGAGACAGTGGCACGCAGGACGATTCGGCTGTTCTGGTCGATGGCGTCGAGGCTGTTGGCGAGCAGGTTGGCGAGGATTTGACGCAGCTCGCCGGCGATTCCCATGACGCGGAGATCGTTGTCGCACTGCGTCTCGACCTGCGCGCCGGTGGATCGGATCTTTGCCTGAAGAAGGTTGATGACGGAGTCGAACAGGGCGGTGACGTAGTTGCTGGTGGCGGCGGAGAACTCGCGGTAGAAGCCGAGGGTCTGGCGGGTGATGTGGGCGATGCGCATCAGCTCGCCGTCTGCGATGTCCATGTACTGGTGGGCGCCGGCGGGGACGCCTGGGGTGGTTCGCGCGAGGTAGAGGGTGTTCATGATGGCTTCGAGAGGGTTGTTGATCTCGTGCGCGATGCTGGCGGCGAGGCGTCCGGCGCTGGCCAGCATCTCGCTACGCAGGAGGGCTTCTTCGGCCTGCTTGCGGGCGGTGTTGTCGGTGCCGATGAGGAGGTAGCCGATGATGTCTTCGTTGGCATCGCGCAGGGCGGTGACGGAGACGATGGCGGGGAAGCGGCTTCCATCCTTGCGGATGTAGGTTAGCTCATAGATGTCCTCGATGCCGCGCGAGGCCTTGAAGACGAGCGCCTCGAAACCGGGGGGGATGGGAGTGCCAAGCTCGAGGCTGAGGGCGGCGGCGCGGGCGATCAGCTCTGAATGGTCGGAGAGATCGGCGGGGGTGAGCTGATTCATCACCTCGTCTGCGGTGTAGCCCAGCATGCGCTCGGCCCCGACGTTGAAGATCTGAATGACGCCGCGGGCGTCGGTGGCGATGCTGGAGAAGTTGGCGCTGTTGAAGATGGCGCGCTGCAGCGCGCCATCTTTGAGCAGGGCTTCTTCCGCCTGCTTGCGCGCGGTGTTGTCGGTACCGATCAGCAGGTAGCCGATGATGGCTTCGTTGGCGTCGCGCAGTGCGGTGACGGAGACGATGGCGGGGAAGCGGGTGCCATCCTTGCGGCAGTAGGTGAGTTCGTAGATGTCCTCGATGCCGCGAGATGCTTTGAAGACGAGGGCCTCAAAGCCTGGAGTGATGGGGGTTCCCAGTTCGAGGCTCAGGGCGGCGGCGCGGGCGATCAGTTCCTGATGATCGGAGAGGTCGGCGGGGGTGATCTTGTTCATCACCTCGTCGGCGGTATAGCCCAGCATTCGCTCGGCACCGACGTTGAAGATTTGAATGACGCCGCGTGCGTCCGTGGCAATACTGGAGAAGTTGGCGCTGTTCAGGATGGCGTGTTGCAGCGCGCCCGCTTTAAGCAGGACCTCTTTTGCCTGCTCGCTCTGGTAGAGCTCTGCTATCAATTTTGTGCCACCGTCCGTTGTGCGCCGTAGAGGATCTGTCGCAGTCTGGGGAGAGGAGTGAAGCGCGATTGCCTCAGCGAACGATCCCCAAGAAATTCTCTTCTTATCCATGGGCTGCGGCTGTGCTGTATTGCTCACAACCGGGAGCGCAGCGAATGCATCGTATGTGCGTGGCGTCTGTATGGGACAATGCTAGTGATTTAGATGTTGAGACCAAGTGGAAGAGAAATAAGGAGAGAAGACTATGGATCGCAGCGCAAGTGCAGTTTGGAATGGCAGTTTGAAGGAAGGCAAAGGCACGATTTCCAGCCAGAGCGGCGCCTTGAAGGAGATGCAATACAGCTTTGCGGGGCGGTTCGAGAGCGGCGTCGGGACGAACCCCGAGGAGTTGATCGCGGCGGCGCACGCGGGCTGCTTCACGATGGCGCTGAGCGCGGAGCTGGGCAAGGCGGCCTTTACGCCGGAGTCGATTGAGACATCGGCCGTGGTGACGCTGGATCTGCATGACAAGCCGACGGTGACGAAGATTCACCTGACGACGAAGGCGAAGGTGCCGGGGATCGACAAGGCGAAGTTCGATGAGATTGCCGGCGGCGCAAAGGCGGGCTGCCCGATCTCTCGGCTGCTGGCTGCGGCGGAGATTACGCTGGATGCGACGCTGCTGTGAGGTGCGATTTTGCTGAAGGGACGCCCGCCGAGTTGGCGGGCGTTTCTTTTTTGTGGGGGCGAGGACGAACAACTGCAAGTGCGAAATACGGAGATTCTGGCTTGGCCAGAATGACGGCTTCAGGAGTGCTTCGCCAGAAGGGCTACGCTAGCGGTGCTTGGCCAGAATGACGGCTACTATTGGGCTGCGATCAGTGGGCGTGGGAGTGGGAGTGGTGGGCGTGGGCGGCTTCGGCTTCGGGCGGGGCGGAGCAGCCGTGGGTGGTCTCGCAGCCGATGATCTCGAACTGGATGGTGGTGTGGGTGATGTGGAAGCGGTCGCGCAGTGCGCAGTTGATGGCGTCGAGAATAGTTCCAGAGCCGGAGATGGGCATCTCGCCGATGGTGACGTGGCTGGCGAGGGCGTGCGAGGCCGAGCCGAGCGACCAGACGTGCAGGTCGTGTACGTCGAGGACGCCGGGGACGGCGTTGACGGCGGCGCGGATATCGGCCAGCGAGAGGGCGCGGGGCGTGCCTTCGAGCAGGATGTTGAGCGTCTCGCGGACGATGGATGCGGAGGACCACGCGATCATGGCGGCGATGAGGAGTGAGAGGGCTGGGTCGAGCCAGAATGCGCCAGTGGCGAGGATTCCTGCGCCGCCCGCGATGACGGCGGCGGTGGAGAGCGTGTCGCCGAGCATGTGGAGGAAGACGGTGCGGATGTTGACGTCGCCGGAGGAGCGCCAGAGGAGCGCGGCGATGGCTCCGTTCATCAGGACACCGGCGGCGGCAACGGCCATCATGATGCGCGGCTGGACGGCGACCGGAGCGACGATGCGATGGATGGCGGCGAGGGCGATCCATGCGGCGAGGACGAGGAGGGTGAGCGCGTTGACGAAGGCGGCAAGGACGCCGGCGCGCTGGTAGCCGAA
>PLOT01000250.1:23094-23248 GCA_003142215.1 Granulicella sp.
AGGACACGCTGCATCCTGCGCGAGTTGGTCGCGACCTGGTGCATGGGGGTAGTGTATCTCGGCTGGAACGCTAGCAGTTTGTGTTTCAGCGATGAGCTTTGGGCTGTGAGCTATGAGCTTGTACGGGGCTTGGCGATATACTGGAGATTGGCTA
>PLOT01000113.1:0-328 GCA_003142215.1 Granulicella sp.
TGGCGGTGGATTGGTGCGTAAGTTGATTGTTATGTGGTGGCCACAGGAAAAATATAGACAATGAAACATTTAGGAGCAAGTTATTTGGAATCAATCGGTTGCGCTGGATGTTGTTGGCTAAAAGATTGATTGCATGGGGGTTGCGGATAAAATATTCAGGACATAAGGGTTATTGGTGAAAAAGAGGATTTTGCGCGGGGTGGTTCCGGCAAAAGATTGATTCGCTGCGAGTTGCTGGTAAAAGATTGATTCGGTGTGGCTTATTCGGTTGAGAAAGAACGGTGCAAGCGGGCGGCGGGAGTCTATTTCCGCACGATCAAAGCTGCCC
>PLOT01000113.1:351-5810 GCA_003142215.1 Granulicella sp.
GGGATGACGAAGTGGGTGGGTGGCTGCGGACGAGAACAGACAACGGCAAGGGCAAAGGCGAAATGCGGGGGTCCCTCCACTCCGCTTCGCTCCGGTCGGGATGACGAAGTGGGTGGAAGGGTGCGGAGGAGAACAGACAACGGCAAAGGCGAAATGCGGGGGTCCCTCCACTGCGGCGGCAAAGTGCGCCGCCTCCGGTCGGGATGACGGTGGTGTTGAGTACGCCTTCGGTCGGGATGACGGTTTTTTGGGGACTTCGGTCGGGATGACGGAGCGTGTGGGCTGCGCGCCTGCCTGCAAAGAGGACTTGCAACCTGCCGGCTTCCGCCGTACACTAAATACGACCAATACGGTCGGATTAGTCCTGACGGACAAAACCTATCCGTTTTGACCTGAATCGCGGAATCCGGCGAGAGAGGGACCCAAGATGCTTCGTCTGACCAAAAAAGCGGATTATGGCCTGATGGCGCTCAAGTATCTGGCCGAGCAGCCGGGCGCGTGCGCCGAGAGTCCCGCCACGCAGAGCGCTGGTGCCCAAAGCGCCAAGGACATCGCTCAGGCGTACCACATTCCGCCGCCGCTACTGGCCAAGATCCTACAGACGCTGGCGCGCGCCGGGCTGCTGGTGTCGCACGCGGGAACCAATGGAGGGTACGCGCTGGCGCGGCCCGCCAGGACGATCTCGGCGTTCGAGGTGATCCGGGCCATCGACGGGCCGCTGTTCATCACCAGCTGCATCACGATCCACGGATCGTGCGACCTGGCCGGGCATTGCACCATCAAGGAGCCGCTGCGCAAGGTAAACGACAGCATCAAGGAGCTGCTGAGCAACATCTTTATCAGCGACCTGATCGAGACGCCAGAGGCTGCACTGGGCGACGAAGGCGTCGCGGTGGCCAGAGGGCCGATGAGCATTCTGAAGTAGGTTCGCGGTTCGAGGTTCAAGGTTCAAGGTTCGAGGGATTGGAAGTACGGAGGAGTGACGCAATGAGTCTTCAGAATCAGAATGCGATTGGCCACAATGGGAACGGGAACGGCCATAACGGCGCGGTTGCTGGAACCAACAGCACCGGAATTGTCATCACCAACTCCGCGACGCCACTGCCTGCGGGCGTGCATCTGCCGCTGTACATGGACAACCACGCCACCACGCCGCTCGATCCGCGCGTGCTGGAGGCGATGATGCCGTACTTCACCGGCAAGTTTGGCAACGCGGCCAGCCGCAACCACCAGTTCGGCTGGGAGGCGGAGAAGGCGGTTGAGACGGCGCGCGAGCAGATCGCCAAACTGATCGGCGCGACGGCCAAGGAGATCATCTTCACATCGGGTGCGACGGAGAGCGACAACCTGGCGCTGAAGGGCGTCGCCGAGATGTACCGCGAGCGGGGCAACCATATCATCACCCAGGTGACCGAGCACAAGGCCATCCTGGACACATGCAAGAAGCTGGAGAAGCAGGGTTTCCGCGTAACGTATCTGCCGGTGATGGCCGACGGGCTGATCGACCTCGACGACCTGAAGCGCGCCATCGTCACGGAAGGGCCTGACAAGACGATTCTGGTCTCGATCATGTTTGCGAATAACGAGATTGGCGTCATCCAGCCGATCGCGGAGATCGGCAAGATTTGTCACGAGAAAGGCGTCCTCTTCCACACCGACGCGGTGCAGGCCGTGGGCAAGGTGCCGGTGGATGTGCAGGCGATGAGCATCGACATGTTGAGCATCTCGGCGCACAAGCTGTATGGGCCGAAGGGCGTGGGCGCGCTGTATGTGCGGCGGCGCAATCCGCGGGTGCAGATCACCGAGCAGATCAACGGCGGCGGGCACGAGCGCGGAATGCGCAGCGGCACGCTGAATGTGCCGGGCATCGTTGGGCTGGGCGCGGCGTGCGAGATATGCAGGAATGAGATGGAAGCAGAAGGCGAGCGCGAGCAGGAACTGCGCGACCGCCTGCGCGCGAAGTTCGAGAATGCGCTGGACTACGTTCAGGTGAACGGCAACATGGAGCATCATCTGCCCGGCAACCTGAACATGAGCTTCGTGTATGTGGAGGGCGAGAGCCTGCTGATGGGGATCAACGACATCGCCGTCAGCAGCGGCTCGGCCTGCACCTCGGCGACGCTGGAACCGAGCTATGTGCTGAAAGCTCTGGGACTGGGCGACGAGATTGCCCACAGCTCGATCCGCTTCGGGCTGGGCCGCTTCAACACGAAGGCCGAAGTGGACTATGTGGCCGACAAGATCATCGATGTAGTGCGCAAGCTGCGCGAGCTGAGCCCGCTCTACGAGATGGTGCAGGAAGGCATCGATTTGACCAAGATTGAATGGGCCGCGCACTAAGAATCGTTCGTTGGACGAGAGCATCGAATTGTAAGCGAAGTTGGGCCGGGCAGGGATTCAGATGGGGCCGGAACCACCGGCCAGGAGGAACATATGAAGATGAGACTATCGTGGCTTTCCGGCGCACTTGCGATCGCATTGTTTTCGATTGTGTCGCTCGCGGTCAGCCGCAATCCGCACAGCGCGAGTCAGATCGCCCGCTTCGCCTGCAACCTGCTGTTGTCGCTGGGCGTCTATTCGGCGATCTATGGGGCAATCGACTTTTTCGCGACTAAGTATGGGACAAATCGCGCCGCGTAGTAGCGGCCCATGCGCCGCAAGCACAGGACGGGCCCTCCTGCCTGCGGCCACACACCAGAGACTCAAGGAGAAACATCATGGCATACAGCGACAAGGTAGTAGACCACTACGAGAATCCACGCAACGTAGGCACGCTGGACAAGTCGTCCGGAGCGGTGGGCACGGGGCTGGTGGGCGCGCCGGAGTGCGGCGACGTGATGCGGCTGCAGATCCGCGTGAACCCGCAGACACAGGTGATCGAGGACGCGAAGTTCAAGACCTTTGGATGCGGCTCGGCAATCGCCAGCTCGTCGCTGGCCACCGAGTGGGTGAAGGGACGGACGATCAACCAGGCGCTGACCATCTCCAACACCGACATTGTGAAGGAACTGGCGCTGCCTCCGGTGAAGATCCACTGCTCGGTGCTGGCCGAAGACGCGATTCGCGCGGCGATTGGCGACTGGAAGAAAAAGAACGGCGTGGCCGACGAGGCCCATGCGGAAGTTGCAGTGGCGAGCTAAGGACTGGAGGGTGGAAAGATGGCAATGGTAGGGCTGCAAACCACGACACCCACGGGCGCGATGGCGCCACCACGCGCTGCACCCGCGCCAACTCCGCCCGCGATTGCAGCCGACGGCGAGCCGGCCGGAGCCAAGGGTATCCAGGTGACGGCGCGCGCGCTGAAGCGCATCCGCGTGGCCATGGCGAAGGAGAAGATCTCGCCCGCGGCGGGCGGCCTGCGCGTGGGCATCACCGGCGGCGGCTGCTCGGGGCTGAGCTATAACATCAAGTTCGACTCGCAGCCGCGTGAGCGGGACCGCATCTACGCATTCAGCCAGACGCATCTGAATACGAAAGACGGGGACCCGGCGGCCGCCGACGAGCCGCCGCTGCGCATCTTTGTCGATCCCAAGAGCTTCCTCTACCTGAGCGGCATGACGCTGGACTACGAGGAGACGCTGATGCGCCAGGCCTTCAACTTCATCAACCCCCACTCCACCAAAAGCTGCGGCTGCGGATCGAGCTTCTCCACCTAGTCGAAGAGGCCTCATGATGAGCGGAAAAAAATGGATCGCCACACTCATCCTGAGCGCGGTAGCTTATGTCGCCGGGACAATCTTGTATGAAAGCCTGATCCACAATCGCATCGCTCGGATCACTCTTGCTTCAACGCTTGGGTGCTGGCTATTCCTCGCACTCTTTTCCTTTGGGTTCAGCAGATTCTTGCGCAAAAGGCGGGAGCGACGCCGCAGTGCCTGACGCGATCACCACCTACTTCTCCATCTTCTCCCTCCCTCCCCACCTGGTCATCGACCTTGCTGCGCTGGAGACGAGCTTTTATGCGCTGAGCCGCAAGTTGCATCCAGATCGCTTCGCAGCGAGGTCCGCAGAGGAGCAGGCCGCGGCGCTGGGCGAAAGCTCGCACCTCAACGACGCCTACCGCACGCTGAAGGACCCCATCGCCCGCACCGAGTATCTGCTGAAGCTGGAAGGCGTGGAGTTGGAGGAGCAGTCGAAGTCGGCGACCGAGGCCGCGCGCGCGACCGGCACAGCCAAGAAGCAGATCGTTCCGGCTGATTTGCTGGAAGAGGCGTTCGAGCTGAACATGCAGATGGAAGAGATGCGAGCCGCGAAAAAAATGGGCGAGGACGATCCGCAGTTGCGCAAGGACCTGCTCGCCGCCAAGGCCGGCTTCGACGTCAAGATGGCCACCACGCAGGCGGAGTTGGAGACGCTGTGGGCGAGGTGGGACGCGGCCCTGGATGCCAGTGACGAGCCCGCAAAGAATGCGGCGCGCGATGCGATGGTCGCCCTGCTCAACCGGCGCAGCTACCTGCGCAACCTGGTGCGCGACGTGAACGACGCGCTGGAATCCCGATACTCTTCGCCCTGGAGTAACGCAAAAGGGGAAGGCCGCATGGCCTTCCCCCCTCGATAAATTCGTATCCCATCGCAACCGGCAGAGTTTACTGGCCGGCTTCGACCCGCGGCGTAATCAGTCCGATGTTGTCCACATCGGCCTGGTGGCCGAAGTCGATCACTTCGGCGACCTTGCGGAAGTCGAGCGACGCATCGCCTTTGACAAACATGACCTTTTCCTGGCGGGTGGCGAAGATCTCCGCCAGCTTGGGTTCGATCTCGGTCTTGTTGAAGGCGGTATCGTTGATCTTGTAGGAAGGCTCGCCTGCGCCGTTGGCGATCACCTGCACGACGATCGTCTGGGCCGGCGGCGGCGCGGAATTGTCCTTGGGCGGCTGGGGAATCAGCGTGCTCAGCCCCTTCGGCGTCACCGGGACGATCACCATGAAGATAATCAGTAGCACCAGCAGAACGTCGATCAGCGGCGTAACGTTGATCTCCGACATCGCATGGCCTGTACCACCACCACCGCCCATTCCCATAACAATCTCCTTAGTCCATCTGTTGCGATCGGCCGTTGTGTGCCGGTCGCCCGGCCCTCGAACGGCCTGCGTTGCTGCTGCTTACTTCTGCACTGGCTCGTCGTTGTCGCGCTTCTCGGTGAGCAGACCAAGCTCGCTCACACCGGCTGTCCGGATCTGGTCGACTGCGTCCATCACCTTGCCGTAGTTGGCGCGGACATCGGCCCTCAGGAAGACCTCTTTGTCGGTCTTGTTCTCCAGCTTGGAGGCGATCTTCGCTCCCAGATCGTCGACGCTGATCAGATCTCCGCCGAGGTAGGTT
Source organism: Granulicella sp. (assembly GCA_003142215.1). Taxonomy (GTDB): domain Bacteria; phylum Acidobacteriota; class Terriglobia; order Terriglobales; family Acidobacteriaceae; genus Edaphobacter. The sequence continues at coordinate 5,674 of PLOT01000113.1, forward strand.
CTGCCATCGCGCGTGACCGCAACGGTGACCGCGTCTTCCTTGTTTGCGTTCTCCATGATGACCGCAGCCGTGGCGATCGGCAGATCGACGTTGACCTTGTTGTTCAGCATGGGTGTAATGACCATGAAGATGATCAG
>PLOT01000160.1 GCA_003142215.1 Granulicella sp.
GTCGTAGGCGTCGCTGTTGAAGACTTCGACCCAGCGGCCAGCGGAGGGGAAGCCGAGCTGATAGCTGCCCCAGGTGGATTCGCTCAAGGTGGCGACGACGACTACGTCGCGGCCAATGCCGGGGACCCAGCGCTGGAAGGCTATGACGCGGTCGGCGTCGGAGGTGTAGAAGACGTTGAGGCCCTCGGCGCGGAGGGCGGGCTGCGAGTTGCGCAGGGCGATGGCGGCCTGAGTGAAGTGGAGGTGGTCGGCCATGGCGGGATCGGTGGCGCGCCCGTTGGCGGCTGGAGCGAGTCCTCCCCACCAGATGAGGTGGGCGGGGGAACGCGGGTCCGGGCACCACTGCTTGTCTTCGAGGAACTCCTGGCCCATGAAGAGCTGCGGAATTCCCGGCGCGGCCAGCAGCAACGCCATGGCCACGCGGGTGCGGCTGCGGGCGTACCAACTGCGCGCGTTGGAGCCGTCGGCGAGCGCCGGGACGCGTGGCTGCTCGCCGAGCTTGACGATGTCGTGGTTCTCCACGCAGGGGATGGTCTGCCAGGAGTGGGCGATGCCGGTGGGCCAGAGGGAGCGGGCGATGCCGCTCATCTCGACGGATGCACCAGCGCCCTGCGCGGCCTGGCCGATGGCGGAGCGGATGGCCTCGCGCAGGCCGTCGTGCTGCACCGCGTCGAAGCCGAGGCCGCCAGAATTCACCGGAGAAACCATCAGCTCGGTGGGCGCGCCGAACTCCGCTGGCCAGTACTCGGCGTTCTGCAAGGCGCGGGGATTGACGGCGCGCACCGCCTCGGTCAGGCCCTTGCAGAACTCCCATCCGCTGGCGTTGTTCATCGACAGCAACATGCTGATCTCGTCGTAGCGGAAGCCGTCGGCGTGCAACTCCTGAAGGTGGCCAAGCGCATTGTTGCTCAGAAATCCGCGCACGTCTGCATTCCACAGCGCAAACGAGAGGCCGCCGACGAAGCCCTGATCCGTGAAGTAGAGGCTCTGATTGTTGTCGTAGGCGCCGCTTGAATTTGTTGCGATGGCGCGGTCCCAGAAGTAGAGGCTCTCATCATCGCCGTGGATGACGCCGGAGGGTGCGACGGAGGTGGGTACGTCATAGGTTTGCGACCATCCACCCGCGTGGTTGTAAACCACGTCGAAGCAGACCGCGATGCCGTAGACGTGCAGCAGGTCCACCATCGCTCTCATCTGCGCCACTGCGGGCGTGATGTCGGCGAGCGTCATGGGCGCGAAGCCCTTGGCGGCGAGCAGGCGGTTGATGGTGGTGAGATAGCCCGCGAGGGCGGCCGCGTCGTAGACCGTGTAGTCGAACTCCGGCGAGTAGAGGTCCGCGCCCTGGTAGCCGAGGCCGGGATAGCCCTGCGAGGGCGAGTCCTCCTCCTCGTAGACGGGGAGCGGCTGGACTACGTTGACGCCGAGGGCGGCTAGATACGGGATATTCTCCAGCACATCGAGAAAGGTCGAGGCGCGGCCCGGCGCGGACGGCGCGTAGGTGCCGATGTGGAGCTGATAGACGACCATGTCGGCGAAGTCTGGCGTGCGGAAGGCTGCGTCGTGCCAGGGGTAGGCGTTGGCCGAGCGGATAATTGCTGGGCAGATGGGAAACGGAGTAGCCGGATCGTTGGCCAGTTCGCGGGCATAGGGATCGCGCTTGGTGCCGCTGGAACCGGGGCCGACGACGTAAAAGAGGTAGGTGTCACCTTCGGCGGCATCGGGGAGGAATCCCGACCAGTAGCCGTTGGTGTCTTTGGCGAACAGGAGGTCGGGCGTCTGCCCGGTGCGGGGCGTGCCGTTGAAGACACCGTTGAGATAGACCGCGGAGGCGCGCGGGGCCCAGACACGGAAGGTCGCGCCGGGGCCGGGAAGTCCCTGGCCGGAGAGGAGCGTCGCGCCCATCGGCGTTGCCGGGGTACAGTTCGCCTGCGAGATCATGCAGTCTCCATCGTCTACACCCCCATCTTCGCACCCCGTCTTCGCAGCCCCACTTGTGCGGGTGGAATATTTGTCATCCGGGGCAGCGCCGGGTGATATGCTTTCGCCATTCGGAAATCAGGGCCCCTATGACTCGCAGAGTATCTTGCTTCGCCTTCGCTGCATTCCTCTCTTCCGCTGCATTTCTCACTTGCACAACATTGGATGCCGCCATGGCGCAGGCTGCTCCCGCTGTGGCTCAGACGACTTCCGCTATGGCGCAGGCCGCCCCCAACGGGTGCCCCGCGCCTCCCGCGGTGCTCAAGTTGACCCAGCCCAACATCTTCAGCGAGCAGCAGGAGCAGTGGCTGGGCGACGCGATGGCGGACCAGATCGAGCGCTACTACAAGCCGGTGCAGGACCCGGCGGAGAACGAGTACCTCGACCGCATCGTGAAGCGGCTTCTGGCCGCTCTGCCGCCGACGACCATCCAGTTCAAGGTCCTGCTGGTGGATTCGCCCGAGGTGAATGGTTTTTCGCTGGCCGGGGGACGCGTCTACCTGACGCGCAAGCTGGTGGCGAATGCGAAGAACGAGGACGAGGTGGCGTCTGTGATCGGGCACGAGATGGGGCACATCCTGTCGCACCAGTTCGCCATCGAGACGACGGCGGACATGAAGCGGCTGCTGGGCGTCACCAGCGTCGGCGACAAGGCCGACATCTACGCGAAATTCCAACAGTTGGTGGATGCGCGGATGAAGGACAAGCACCCGGGGCCGGGCGGCGACAGCGATGAAAAACAGAACGAGGCGGACACGGTTTCTGTCTATGCAACGGCAGCGGCGGGCTATCGTCCGCAGGCATACGGCGAGTTTTGGGACCGGATGTTCTTCGTCGATGGCAAGGTGGGCGGGAAGCTCTCGGACTTTTTCGGCAGCACCAAACCGGAACAGAAACGCCTGCGCGCGATTCTGATGCTGATCAACGCACTGCCTTCTGGATGCGGCGCGACTGCGGTGAGCGACAGCGCGGAGTTCGAGCGCTGGCACTCGCAGGTGGTGGCCAATCAGACCGTAACGGTGGCGACCAACGTGAAGCCGGTGGCGGAGGTCGCACTCAACCCTCCGCTACGGATGGAGCTGGAGCGTCTGCGCTACAGCCGCGACGGGAGGTACATTCTGGCGCAGGACGAGAGCTCCATCTCTGTGCTCACACGCGAACCGTTCCACCAGATATTTCGGTTCGACGCGGAGAAGGCGCTGCCAGCGGAGTTCAGCCCCGACTCTCAACGCATTGTCTTCCACACGCCTGGGCTGCACACCGAAGAGTGGAACGTGAAGGACCAGAAGCTGGTTGCCGCGCACGAGCCCATTGCGCGCAAGGACTGCGTGCAGACGAAGATCTCGCCCGACGGGCGGACGCTGTTCTGCTTCTCCATCCGCCAGCAAGACGAAGATCTGGTGCTGGACGTGGACCTGCTCGATGCCTCCACGGGCCAGTCCGTACTCGCGAAGAAGGGCGTATATACGCTGTCCCGAAATAATCTATACGAGCTGTTGCTGGCAGAGCGGTACTCGCTCCCGGTGAACATTGTCCCGTCTAGCTTCTCCGCTGACGGCAACATTGTTATCCTCAGCGATTACAGCGACAAGGTGGCCTTCGATCTGCGCACCCGGGAGCAGATTCCACTGGGTGGAGGGTTGAAGGGCGGCATCAACGGTGCCTACGCGTTTCTGGGCAACAACAAGGTTTTCGGCGTAAACACATTTACGAACCACGGCACCGGCGTCTTCAGCTTTCCCGACGGCAAACAACTGCAAACCATCTCATTTGTGGCCAACGCACTTGAGTCAGTCAGCAGCGGGAACTATGTACTGAGTTATGACGTCAACGAGTATGCGGTTGGCCTCGCCGATCTGTCGGCGGCCAAGTTTATCCTGGCTTCGAAGGCGCCGTCGATGGACGTCTATGACAGCGTGGTGCTGAACGAGAACGCGGACGGCAGCGTGGTGCTGCACAAGCTGGGCGGCGACAGCAATACCGATAAGACGACGACACTGAACCTGAGCCCGCTGGGGCCGTCGCTGCATGGCTACCTCTCGGCCGATGGCCGGCTTCTGGCCCTCAACACGCGCACGCGCGGCGGGGTGTGGGATCTTAACACTGGCGAGCGGGTGCTTCTCTCCAACCACTTCTACTCCGCGGCCTTCGCGCCGGACAACTCGGTCTACATCGATTTTCCCAAGGTGGGCAAGCAGGAGCGGGCCATGGTCCACTTCTCCTTTGCGCCGTTCTCCGCCACGCCTCTCTCCTACAAGATGGAGGACACCATGCGGTTTACCCAGGGCATGTTGCAGGAGTGGAAGCCAGCGAACAAAAAGGGAGCCGAACTGATCGTGCACGACGTGAAGGACAACTCGATCCTGTGGAGGCGCACCTTCGACGACGGCGAACCGGGCCACACCTACAACTATGTGCCGGGAGAGAGCATCCTCGCCTTCCGGCTGAAATCTGACTCCGCCAAGGCACGGCTGAAGGCCAATGCCGCGCTGGTGGCCGAAGCGGACGGCGTCAAGGACAAGGACTCCGCCGGCGTAATCCAGGTAATCGACGACCACACCGGCAACATCCTGCATGAGCTGGTGCTGGAAGTCCCGGTCAACTACGAGGGACTCGACGGCATCAACGTGGTTGGGGACTCGCTGTACCTGACCAGCGCAGACAACCGCACCATGGTGTACTCCGTGACGACCGGAGCGCAGACCCGGCAGGTTTTCGGCTTTGTGGTTGCGGTGGATGCCGGGAGCGGACGCGTCTGTACCGTCAACCGCAGCGACGAGGCCATTGTCTACGACGCGACGGGGAAGGATCTGGCGCACTTCAACATGGGCAGCGCCATCCGTTTCGCGTCGTTCACAAACAGCGGGCAGGGGCACGCAGACCGGCTTATTCTGCTCACGGCGGACCAGAAGGTGCGGACGATGGCGATCGATGGAGCCGCCGTCAGCACTGTTGTGAAGCAGTAATCTCCCATTTTTTGCAGCGTGCGAGGCATGAGACGGCAGCGTGGGAATAGCATCGCAGAAGAGGATGCGATGGCGATTGCTAAGTTGACGGTGGAGGTTGCGATTGCTCATGCGCAGTCGATCAAGGACCGGCGGCAGGTGGTGCGCTCGCTGAAGGA
>PLOT01000008.1 GCA_003142215.1 Granulicella sp.
GGCCTGGTGATTGGCACCAGCGTACGGCCGCAGCAGATCGGGCTGATCTTCGGCGTGGTGGTGATGCCGATTACGTTTCTGGGTTGCGTGTACTATCCGTGGGCCGCGCTGAAGGCGATCCCGTGGTTGCAATATGGCGTACTGATCAACCCGATTGTGTACATGAGCGAGGGGCTACGCGCGGCGCTTACGCCGGGGCTGCACCACATGAATCCGTGGCTCATTCTGGCGATGCTACTGTGCTCGTTCGCGGTGCTGACCTGGTTCGGGATTCGGGGATTTCTTCGCAGGGTGATCGACTAAAGCTCGAGCGCCGACTTACGCAAGATCGAACAACAGGAACTCTGCGCCGGATTTGCTGGCGATGGTGATGGAGGATTCGGCTTCGATCTCGAGGCCGTCGCCTGCTTGCAGCATTGTTCCGGCGACGGAGACTGCGCCGCGTGCGACTTGCAGCCAGCCATTGCCGAGCTTGAAGGTGTGGCTGACGGAGCCGCCGGGGTCGAGCTTTGCGGCGAGGAGTTCCGCATCGGAAAAAATCTTGAAGGAGCCATCGCGCGCGTCAGTTGAGGCGAGCAAATGCAGCTGGTTCGGCTCGTCCTGCACGGAGAAACGCTTCTGCTCGTACTTCGGCGGGATGCCCAGTTGGTTCGGCAGGAGCCATATCTGGAGCAGATGCAACGTTTCGCTGTCGGAGGGATTCATCTCGCTGTGGCGCACGCCGGTTCCGGCTGACATGTGCTGCAACTCTCCGGGAACCAGGGTTTCGCTTGCGCCGGTGCTGTCCTCGTGCTTGACCGCGCCTTCCAGAACATAGGTGAGGATCTCCATGTCGCGGTGCGGATGCTTGCCAAAGCCCGTTGCGGGCGCGACGCGGTCCTCGTTGATGACGCGCAGTGCGCGGAAGCCCATGTGCGCTGGATCGTAGTACTGGTCAAACGAAAAACTGAAGTTTGAGTCAAGCCAACCGTGGTTGGCATGGCCGCGCTCAGCGGCCGGTCGTATGGTTACCATTGTGTTTCACCCTGAATATCTGATGCTACAGAGTGCGCGTGGATGCACGCGGGGCGTAGGAGCCGATTGACTCACAGGCCTTTGCGGAGGGCTCGCCAGGCGATGTCGCGGCGGAACTGCATATTGTTGAAGGAGATTTTTTCGAGGGTGGCGTAGGCCTTGGCGAGGGCGGATTCGAGCGGCGTGGTGGATGCGGACGACGGCCCGCCGGAGACGGCGGTGACGGCGAGGACCCGGCCACCGGCGGTGACGACGGCACCGTCTTTGGAGGCGGTTCCGGCGTGGAAGACTACGGTGTCGGGGTTGAGCACGGAGTCGAGGCCGGAGATGGGCAGGCCAGAAGGATACTTTCCGGGATAGCCTGCGCTGGCGGCGATGACGCAGACGCTGGCGCCGGGCTTCATCTTGATTGCGAGGCGGTCGGCGGTGCCGTCGATGGCGGCGTCGAAGAGGTCGACGATGTCGCTCTCCAGCCGCACCAGAATCGCCTCCGTCTCGGGGTCGCCGAAGCGGGTATTGAACTCGAGGACCATGGGCTTGGTCGAGCCGTTGGACTGTGGCGTCATCATCATGCCGCAGAAGAGGATGCCATGGAAGGGCGTGCCTTCGCGTGCCATCTCGTCTACGACTCGCTGGGCTACGTTCTTGAGTAGCCACTGCTCGAGGTCGGCGCTCATCAGGCCATCCGCGGTGTAAGCGCCCATGCCGCCGGTGTNNTTGTGGTCCTGCGCGGCGGCCAGTGCGACCGCGTGCTTGCCGTCGCAGAGGGCGAAGAAGGAGAGTTCCTCGCCGTCGAGGAACTCTTCGAGGACAAGCTCCTTTTCGGCTGTGCCGAGCAGCTCGCCGGAAAATATCTCTGCGGCGGATTTTTCGGCCTCGGCGTGGGAGTTGCAGAGGACTACGCCCTTGCCAGCGGCGAGTCCGTCAGCCTTGACGACGACCGATGCACTGAAGCGCGGGAGTTCGCGACGGAGGTCTTCGAGCGAGCGGCAGACGGCGTAGGCGGCGGTGGGAATCTTGTGGCGCTGCATGAAGTCCTTGGCGAAGGACTTGCTGGACTCCAGGCGGGTGGCGGCCTGGGTGGGGCCGAAGACGCGCAGGCCGAGGCGTTGCAGCTCATCGACAAGGCCGAGGGAGAGCGGGAGTTCGGGACCGACTACGGTGAGGGCTGGGCTCTCGGCTTCGACTACGCGGCGCATGGCGGCGAGGTCCGCAGTGTTGACCGGGACCGAGCGCACAGCCTTCGAGCCATTCTGGAGGCGAACCTGCGCGATGCCTGCATTGCCTGGGGCGCAGACGATCTCGGAGACGCGTGCGGATTTGGCCAACGCCCAGACGATGGCGTGCTCACGTCCGCCTCCGCCGATAACCAGAACTTTCATTAGGGAATCCTCGAATATTTAGCTTGAATGCTGACTAGTCTACTGTTTGACGAAGCGATTGGCGAAGAACAGGGAACGGCAACTGGGCAATCGAACGAATTGTTCGCCATTTGTTTGTTGTTTGTTCGTCCCCCCCTGCCCCCCTCCCCCCTCCCCCCTCC
>PLOT01000083.1 GCA_003142215.1 Granulicella sp.
GCCACCAGCGTCTTGCCTTCGCCCGTCTTCATCTCGGCGATCTTGCCCGAGTGCAGCACTATTCCGCCGATCAGTTGCACGTCGAAATGCCGCATGCCGACCGTGCGCACGCCCGCCTCGCGCACTACCGCGAACGCCTCGGGAAGAATCTCCTCGAGCGCCCTCTTCTCTGCAGCCCGGATCGCATCGGCAGCGTCTGGATCAGTAGGGTCGATCTTCTCGGCGGCCACCGAATCCGCAACCCGCTGCCGAAACTCGGCAGTCTTCGCGCGCAACTCCTCGTCCGTCAGCGCCTTGACCGCCGGCTCCAGCGCGCTGATTTGCTCGACCGCCGGAAGCATGCGCTTCACCGCGCGCTCGTTGCTGGTTCCAAAGACCTTGGCAAGCAGTTTGTTAAACAAGCTGGGAATCCTTCATGAAGTCCTTTGGCATCCAATTTGCCCAAGTACAAGTTTACGCGATGTTTGCGCTAGAGGGCGGAAGCTGACGCTTTCGTTACACGCGATGACAATCTTTTACATGCAAATCGCAACCTCGGTGCGTCTTTGTCGGTCTTCGATACGTTTCCTTGGTTAGGAGTTGGAATTGAATTGGAGCTGCACGGAAATCCGGGCCGAGCTTGATTCCTCCAACGCTTTGGAGGTTCTTATGAAAGTTTTCGCAAGAGTATTGGCCACCGCCCTTGTGGGCACGGCCATGGTAGCCGCGCCGGTCCTGGCGCAGACCGTCACCATCGACTATGACCACACGGTCAATTTCCTCAAGTTCAAAACCTACACTTGGGCAAAACTCCACGCCACCGACCCCACCGTCGAAGACCGCATCACGATTGCCCTGAACCGCGACATGGGTGGCAGATATATGACTGAGGTGCCCAAGGGCGGCGACGTCAGCATCATCGCTGTCGAGGCGACCCAGGACAAGCAGGAGTTCACCACTTTCTACAACTCCCTCGGCGATTTTGCCTGGCAGCGTGGTTGGGGCAGCGCGGGTTTCCTCGATTCTCAGGCCACTCTGAACGACGTTCCGGTCGACACGCTGATCATCGATATGTATGACACCAAGACCCACAAGCTCCTGTGGCGGGGCACGGTGACCGAAACTGCGGCCACGAGCGAGGACAAGAACGACCAGAAGATGGACAAGGCCGTCAACCTGTTATTCGGGAAGTTCCCGCCAAAGTTTGTCAAGGCGAAATAAGTCGTCGCCGATCAGGATGCGGGTTGGAGTAAGTTGTATCTACTCGAATGACGAAGTGCGGTTGTTGCATCGCATTGGTTCACTCTGACGGCGCAATACTGAAACGGCCTGGAGGTCTCCGCGTGAGGGGACGGCCAGGCCGGTTTACTTTGGCGAATTATTTTTTTGCCCTGCATGGATTGCGGACTTACTTTGCCGTTTCGGAGACTGGCGCAGGCAAAGGGATTTTCTCTTTCAGAAAAGCCACCAGAGGCGAATGGGCTTGTTCGAGAGCGATGACTACGGACTGCGCGTTCAGATCGGCGCCCACCGCGCTGGTGTGGGTGTGGTCGATGGGGAAGAGAAGCGCGGTCTTCTCTGGGCCGGTGGCCTCCAGACGGTCGGCTTCGACGGACGCCATGTCGATGAAGGCGAGGTGGTCCTGGTCTGCAATCTTCTTCATGATGGTGTTGAAGTTGGTCTCGCGCTCGATGCGCTGCACTCCGTTGGCGTCCTCCTTCCAGACGTTGCGAATGGTCATGGAGAGAAACATTGGCGTCGCGCCCTTGGCCTGGGTGTCGGCAACGTACTTGCGGTTGTACCAGCCGTAGGTGTGGATGGTTTCGACCTGGCCCGACTTCGGTCCTGTCGTCTGCATCACGTCCTGCGTCGCATCGCCGTCGCCCTTCAGGTCACCGCGCGCATTCCTGCTTCCCGCGCCGCCCAGATCGCCGCCGTCGTTCTGTCCCCATTGCAGCAGCACATAGTCTCCGGGCTTGATCTCGGCCAGCGTGCTGTCCCAGTGGCCCTCGTCGATATAGCTGCGGCTGCTGCGTCCCGCGATCGCGCGGTTTGCCACATTGACCTTCATCAGGTCGAAGTAGTCCCCCAGATGGGAGCCCCAACCCAGATTGGCTCCGTTGCTTGCGGTGGAATCTCCCACGACGAAGATCGTCGGCAGGCTCGGATTGAGCGGAGCGCGTTGCGGAAGGTTCGTCTGGGGTGGCGGGGGCGGCACGGCGGGCGCCGCGGGAGGCGTCTGCGCCACCAGAGCGGTGGAGAAAGCGAGAAGAAAGGCGGGCATAATGCGGTGCAGGGAACGAAACATAGTGGGGACATCTCCTGGTTGATGAATCAATAACTGAATTATTTTGTTGGCCCGATAACGGGCGCCAGATACTGCACCAGCGCTGAGTTAGCATTCTTCAGCGCAGTTACCACAGAGGCCGCGTTCATCTCCGCCCCCACAGCACTGGTGTGCGTGTGGTCGATGGGAAACAGAAGCGCAGTCGTCTGCACCCCCAGCATCTCGAATTTGTCTGCGGCTACAGTCGCCATGTCGACCAGCGGAACGTGTTCCGCCGCGGCAATCTGCATATCATCGTCCCGGTAGCCCATATCGCGCTCGATGTGCGGCTTACCATCCGGCCCCATCGGCCAGATGTTCCGGATGGTCACCGTCAGCAGGACCGGCGTTGCGCCCCTGGCCCGCGCGTCGGCGATGAACTTGCGGTTGTACCAGCCATAGGTGTGGACTGTCTCAACTGTTTTTCCCGCGAGCGGCCCGGTCGTGAAAGGCCTGGCGATGGGAATGTCGACCGACTCGTCGCCAATGCCCTTGCCCTCGCCTCTCGCGTTAAAGGTGGGCGTCAGCGGTCCGCCGCCATCGTTGTGTCCCATCTGCAGCAACACATAGTCGCCCTGCTTCAACTCCGCCAATACCTTATCCCAGGAGCCTTCGTTGATGTAGGAGCGCGCACTGCGCCCCGCAATCGCGCGGTTAGCGACATTCACCTTGGTGGTGTCGAAGTAATGGGCGAAATGATCGCCCCATCCCAGGTCAGCGCCGTTGCGGGCGGTCGAATCACCGACGATAAAGATCGTCGGAAGGTTCGGATCCAGCGGGAGATCATGGCGCACGTTGGCCTGATCGGGCACGGGCAGGGCTAGTCCAGGCGTCCCGGCAACCGGTGCTTGGGGCGTCCCGGCCACCGGCGCTTGGGCCCATGCAGCCGTAGCGGCAGCCAGAACAAAAGTGGAGACGATGCGAAATACACGTGTATTTGAGAGAGCAGCGGACATGGCGGAAAGTGTAGCACCATGCGCACCCTTTTGAAATTTGTCTCTCCGGGCTAGTAGGATGGTCGCCTTGAGGAATCCGAGGAGGAAGTCTTGCACAAACTACTCGCCGCCACACTTATGGCAACTACGTCCATCTTTGGGTGGGCCACCGCACTCGCCCAGGTACCAGCCGCCGCTGCCGCTTCAACTGCCGCCGCCCCTGCTGCCTCAGGACCCGCATGGGCCGATCCCGCCAACTGGCGCACCGTCAAGCCCGTCGTAACGGACGACATCGTTTACGCTACCGTGCCTCACATCCCCAACCCCAGCGCGGAGGCGTCTGCGAACCCGGGCACGCCGGGTGGCATCCGTCCGCCGCTGCCCAATAGCGGACCTCCGGGCAGCATGGACATGCACCTGGACGTTTACCAGGTTCCCTCCGACAAACCCACGCCCGTGGTTATCCAGATCCATGGCGGCGGATGGATTCGCGGTGACCGCCCCAGCGGCTCCGGCAGCTTTGGACCATTCTTTGCCGCCGGTATGAGCGTTGTCGCCGTCCAGTATCGCAACGCCATCGACGCCCCTGCTCCGGCAGCCGTCCAGGACGTCCTCTGCGCCATGTCCTGGGTCAAAAAGAACGCCGCCAAGTACAACTTTGACCCCAACAAGGTCGTTACCTGGGGCGGCTCCGCAGGCGGCCACCTCGCACTGATGGCCGGGTATGCGCCCGCCTCCATGGATCCACCGGGCTGCACCGACCAGCCCAAGGTCGTCGCCGTCATCGACATGTACGGCGCCAGCGACGTCGCCGAGTCCCTGACTTTCCACGGCAGCATGGACTTTACCCACCAGTGGATCGGGCTCGATCTCCCTCTCCCGCCCGTTGCCGCGTCTGCCGCTACGTCTACCGCCGCACCTGCCGCCGCGTCTACCGCCGCACCCGCCGCCGCATCTCCCCCGGGCACTCCCGGCTCGGCGCCGGCTACCGCCGCAAGCGGTTCCGGCAACCCCGACGGGATGCCACGCGTACGCCCGCAGGCCCCGCGATGGCCTGATCCCACCGAGGCCGTTCTCGCCAGCGCGCGCGCGGTATCGCCGCTTTCATATATTCATCCTGGCCTGCCGCCCACGTTCATCATCAACGGCGACCACGACACCACCTACAATCCCACTCAGTCATACAAGCTCAAGGCCGCGCTGGACGCTGCTCATGTGCCCAACGAGGAGGACATCGTCGTCGGCGGCGGCCATGGCAACTTCTCTCCCGCCGAAAACCAGAAGGGCACCATCCTGTGGATGCAGTTTCTCCACGATAACGGCGTCTTCTAGGGAGAGAACCAAGCGCAAATGGCAGGCAGCAGCACTTAAGGGTTTGCCGTCGGCTGTGCGGTAGGGCCATGGAAGAGCGCATGGTTGATGTCAGGCCAGAACTCGCGCACGATGAAGGTGATTGCGTCCACCCCCACATTGATGCCCCAGCGGTCGGCGGTATTGGAGAAGTTTCGGTCGGAGACTGGGTAATAGAGGTTGGATAGACCGGCCGCGGCGCCCGCACCGACCACCTCGCTGATATTGAAGGTGTTCGCGCCCGCGTCGTTGCGCGTGACCACCGCGCGGCTCAAGGCATAGCCCATGCGCTCTAGCGCGCCGCCCTTGTCCGGGCCCAGCGTGTAGTAGCGCGTGTCCTCACGGGTGAGCACGGGGCCGATGAACTCCACCCAGTAGTTCTCACTGGTCTGGTCGACGTAAGTGTGCCAGAAGTAGCGGCCGTAGCCAGCCTCCTCCTGGTAGAACTCCGGGGTTGAATTGGTTGCCTGCTGCTCGCCTGCGAGCAGGGCCGGAAGCACGAAGGCAGAGTAATCGAAGCTGTCCTGGGAAGCGGTTACAAACTTCTCCTTGACCGTCTGCGGAGGCAGGTGGGTATCTGTGCTGACGGCACGGAAGTTGGGAAAGATACCGAGGATGCGTTTGGTCTGCTGGTTGGCGGGCGGGAGCGATAATTCCGCCCCTGTAGCCCTTGTGCCATAGGGTTGCGGAGCGGGCGCGTCGGGCAGGCTAGCCGAGATCGCTTGCTGAGCGCGCACGACGTTCAGGGAGTATAGAAAGCCAATTATTATCGCGAAGCATCGAACCAACGACGACGATTCTTTCATAGGCTTATTCAACAAACGAAACTGTTATTCAGTAGATGATGGATGGACGCTCATGGGTGCCTTATGCCAGATAGATGGGCGAGGCAAGCGCTTGACGGTGAAGAAACCCTATACTGGAGAGTCGTTTGCTGAACGGTTACTGGGCATGCGTTCAGCGCGTAAGGTTGGGGACGACGTGGAGAATGAGAGATGAAGATTAGTGAGGTGGCGGTGACGTTTGCGAAGGAGAATGGGGAGCGCTTTGTCGATGAGTTGAAGGCGCTGCTGCGCATTCCGTCGGTCTCCACCGATCCGGAACGCGTAGCGGACGTGCGCCGCGCGGCGGAGTTTGTGGCCGCTGAGTTGCGGCGGATCGGCATGGAGAACGTGCGGCTGATTGAGACCT
>PLOT01000156.1 GCA_003142215.1 Granulicella sp.
ACTTGCACCACGGGCTGCTAAGAAGCACCCGCGTCCGCCGCACAGCCCCGCCTGGGGAGGTGGCTTTCTTGCGGATACATCTTTCCCAGGCTGCAAATCGCAGCCCCCCAGAAGCCTCTATGCTCCGCTTCCCGGCAGACGCGCTCGATCCGGATTCTCCCTCAAATATTGTTCAAATTGGATCGCCGCCGTGACGGCGAACAGCACGTTCAGCTCGCCAAAGATGCGCGTTTCGTTCCACCAGCCGAAGACAAGAGTGGCCATGACAAAAGGAAGGCTGCCAACCCAGACCCTGACCAGCAATTTGTCGTGGATCATCCTTCGCCCAAGCCACAGCGGAATCACCAGAAATCCGCCCACGCTCAGCACCTGTGGCAGATGGTGCGGCAGCATCATGCGTAAATTCGTCATCCAGGGCTGATCGAAGCCCAGCAAAGGCCCAGGAATCCACCTGTGAATTTGCATCCTCACGGCAATCCACGCTGCAAGCGTAATCGCCGCGCAAGACAATACCCTCCAGCGGCTCTTGTCGAAGTTGCACGCCAGCCAGATCGGCAGCAGGCAGATCGCGGTCTCGCGGTTGTAACTCCCGATCAGGACCATCCCGATCAGCAGAAGCGGACGGCACTCGACACACGCAAGAATTCCAATCGCGAAGATCAGTGCCGCAACAAAATCATAGGGCTGATAGAAGCGCGACTCGTACCGCGCGACATATCCGCACAGCACGATCCAAAGCAGAAGCCACGGTGCCAGCCATGGAAATACCATGGGCGGCGATAGATCGTTTCGCAGCCGGACCGCGACAAAGCCCATCGCAATCAAGCAGAGAACATCCACAAGCTGCATCATCAGGTCCACCGGGCCGCGCGAACTCTGCTTCAGCAACTCGGAACCACGTTGCAGAAGAGTGCTGCTCTCAGCCCAGCGAAGCACCGGAACCATCAGGTAGCGCCCTTGAAAGGGCATCCGCACATGGCCATGGATGTACTCGTCCATACGGCTCGGGGTGTTGTTCTGTAGGATGGCGGCCCGTCCTATGAGGATCGCTGCAAGCAGAAACAGCGTGACGTGCAATGGGCGCATCTTCATATGCAAGGTTGCCTCTGGCATCGATACTGGCGCAGCCAAACGAGTCGTCATTCTGGCGCAGCCAGAATCTCAGTATTTTGTTTGTAGCTCCTCTACACCTTCAGGAAATCCGCTCAATGAAACAGAATTGGAAAGAAAGGATACGGTCTGATCTGCATCTGATTGTAAAGGCCAAACCCGCTGGACAGGTTCAGTGCCACGACGAACACAATCCACCGCAGGTCTGCGTTGCTGAATCGTATTGCGCCCTGCGGTAACCGCATGCTCAGTGTCGCTAGACAAAGATAGGCCACCAACACCGAACAGACGTGCCATCGCAGGGCGTCGATTCCAAGCAGGTGCATGAACTCCGGAGCAAAAATCGCAAACAATGCGGCCACTGGCACATAGCGCCGCCAGGCTCCCGCCGTGGCCGGCATCCGCTGCAATAGTAACCTGCGGCCATAATTCAAGATACTTATCAGCACAGGGCCCAGCAGGCAACCCGCCAGCAGCAGTACGCCGTACCACCTCAGCGTACGAATCCTGTGGCTGCCCATGCCGAGATTGTCCCAAAAGGAAGCCTTCAGAACAGTGAAGAACTCTTCCTGGGGCGTGAAATCGACCCGCGATAAAACCTCATCGTGAAATTGATCCACTTGCGCGGACGACATCCTGCCGGCAAGGGCCGTAAATAGAGTCATGCAAACGCCAGCCATCGTAAGTGCCAGCGCATAAACGGCAACTTTGCGCCGTCGAATGCAATCCGCTTCCAACGCCCCGTCCAGCACAAAACTGAAAAGTACCACCGGGAAATACATGAGAAGAAAACTCTCATGGATCAGAATGGCTGCCGGGACAACAACCAGACCTGCATAGAAACGCCGGCTGGTGCTGCGAACAAGTAGCAGAAGTATCGCGAGTGTGGCCAGCACAATGTCCGTGTATCCCGCCAGGTGCGCCATGAATGTCAGAACGTAGCTGCTCGTAAACAGTGTCGCAATCGCAAGATTTCCAACCCGCTCCTCCAGCCCAGACCTGTATGTGAGCCATGCTAGAACGGCAACGAAGATCAGAAATTCCAGCAGCGAGACGCCGTTGATGGCAACGCGATGCCGGATCCCCAGCACCCCATTCAGTTCGCCCAGAAGTCCGCGCTTGACAAATCCGTGACTGTAACCCAACTGAGCTTGGGTCAGTGCCCAGGCGTTTGGAAAACGCAGACCTTTCATTATCGAAATGAAACCGAAAGTAACGGCGCAGAAGCGCCAGAACGAGCGTTCATTCCCGAAGACCGCGCGAATCCGCCCAAAGACATTCCCAAACTCCGCCAGGCCCGGGCGGCGCCCATCGTGGTGCGCGGTCTTGCTCGGCATAAGCTGCTCGCTTTCACTCGTCATCTAAGGAACCATTCGCTGCGAAATCAAGCCACTTGCCGCATCCGGACTGCGCATAAACGGAAACGGCCGAATCTGCCGGCCGTCCAGCATTCCTCCGCCCGTCGCCATATTCAACAGCATCGCCACAACACACGCCCGCCGCAGCCGCACGGGAAGCTGTACCGCCTCGCCGCCCAGCAGCCGCGAGACCGACAGCAGCATCAGGAACGCGTTCAGGCATAGCAGCTCGTTCCAGCGGTTCTTGTCCCAGCCCATCAGGTGCAGGCTCAGCGGCGCCAGGGTCGCCAATACAACCCCCGCATATAGCCAGCGGTGCTTGCCCGGCATCCATCGCCGCAGCAGAAGCAGAGTCGCCCACGAGAGCACTCCTGCCGTCGGCAAGAACATCAGCAGGCTCTCAACCTGTGCAGGTATAAACGTCCGCCGCCTCCATACCGTCTGCATGATCTCCAGGTTCTCGTGCAAGCTCCGGGGAAGCACCTTCAGTACCTCCGCATTCAACGGCCGGTCTGCCGTGCGCGCAATCGTCCGCGCCAACTGCGCCGTCTGCGCCTCCGAGATCGCCGCATGACGCCCCATGGTCCACGTCATCCCCACTCCCAGCACCGCCAGCAGGACCGCTCCGGTCCACGCCAGCTTCCGCTCCGGCGCAGTCTTCCCCGTGGCCGCCCCAAATGCAACGCTCACCACCAGCACGGGCAGAAACGCAAAGAAAAACTGCTCGTGGATCAGTATCCCCACAACCGTCGCCACCGCTGCCGCCCCCAGCCGCCAGCCGGTCGAGCGCACAAACAGTGGCCCAATGCACAGCAGTGCCAGCGGAATGTCCAGATACCCGTTCAGGTGTGCCAGGTACGTCACGCTGTAGCTCGACGCATATACCGCCAGCAGCTCCCCCGGAGGGGTCCGTTCCGCCAGCTTCGACCTGCACGCCAACAGCGCCAGTACTGCAAACAGCAACAGAAGCAGCGCCGTCGAAACCACCGCAAAGTGTCCGTACAGGTTCAGCCCCAGAGGATGCCGCAGCGCGGCCCCGAAGAGTCCCCTGCGCATGAATCCAACGCTATAGTCCAGTTGCGCCTGCGTGTACGACCACGCGTTCGGCTCGCGAATCCCTTTGCCAAACGCAATCGCGCCCAGCCCCACCGCCGTCCAGCGCCAGAACCGCCGCTCCCCCACCGCCTGCGCGCCCAGCTCCGCACTCGGCCCGCGCTCCGCGGTCAAGTCCTGCCAATGCGCGCGTCCTGTGGCTCGGTCGTTCATCCTCTCCCTTTTTTCCGTTCGACCTATAGTATCAACGGACAGACACCGCAATCCTTCAATCCGCGCCCAGCCCGAAACTTCTCTGAACATTGCGGAGTGTCACGCTCCCTCGCAATGCGAGAAGATAGCACTAGCCGATCGCAACCGAACCTCCGCAACAGGAGAGCAGCCCAAATGCCTCATCCACGCCCATCCATCGAAGCCGCTCCGCCCCACGCCACGCCCAGTCTCTTTCCCGGCCGCCAATGGCAACAGGTTCTCGCGCGCGATTCCCGCGCCGACGGCGAGTTCTTCTATGCCGTCCAGTCTACCAAAATTTATTGCCGCCCAAGCTGTCCCAGCCGCCGCCCCGCGCGCCACAACGTCAGCTTCTTCCCCACCGCCGCTGCCGCCGAACTCGCCGGATTCCGTGCCTGCAAGCGTTGCCAGCCCAGCCTCGCCACGCCGCGCCCCGACCCCCAGGCCGCACTCATCGCCCGTGCCGCGGACCACCTCACCCAGCACGCCACTGAACGCACCCGCCTCGCCGACCTCGCACGCACCCTCGGCGTTGGCCGCCTCACTCTCCTGCGCGGCTTCCGCCGCGTCCTTGGCGTCTCGCCCGGCGAGTTCGCCCGCGCCCAGCGCGTCGCCCACTTCAAAGATTCCCTCCGCCCCGCCAAGCCTCCCGTCGCGTCTTTACCTAAGCCACTCAACAAGGCCGCCGCCCGTACCGGCAAACCTCTGCCCACTCCCCCGCGCATCACAGACGCCATCTACCAGTCCGGCTTCGGCTCCTCCAGCCGCCTCTACGAGTCCAGCCGCGACTCCCTCGGAATGACTCCCCGCACTCTCCGCGCCGGCGGCGCAGGTCTCCTCATCCGTTACGCCACGGCCCCCAGCCCGCTGGGCCGGATGCTGGCCGCCGCCACCGATGCCGGAATCTGCGCCATCGCCTTCGGCCGCGACGACGCCGAACTCACCGCCGATCTCCGCCAGCGCTTCAATCAAGCCCAGCTCGTCCCCGCCAAGGGAAACACCGGATGGCTCGCCGAAGCTCTCGCCTTCGTCCTCAGCCAGACCACCGAACACCCCCTGGCCGCCACCTTCCCCCTCGACGTCCGCGCCAC
>PLOT01000270.1 GCA_003142215.1 Granulicella sp.
GCCGGAGCGTACACGCCGGTGCCTGGAGGCGTGGGCGCGTTGACCATTGCGATGCTGATGAAGAACACGGTGGCGGCGGCGAAGGCGCGGCGCGGCGCGGCGGCGGGGCGTAGCGCAGTTGCTGCGGCGAAGGCGTAGCGCGATGCTGCGCGTGGGCCTTACCGGCGGACTGGGCAGCGGCAAATCGACCGCGGCGCGGCGGTTCGCGGAGTTGGGCGCGGTTGTCTTCTCCGCAGACGAGATTGGGCGCGCGATGATGCAGCCGGGCGAGCCAGTGTACGCGGCGATTGTGGCGCATTTTGGCGAGATGGCTGTGGCGGCGGATGGATCGCTCGACCGCGGCGCACTGGCGCGGATTGCATTCGGCAACGGAGGCAAGGACGCCGGGCGATTGGAGGAGCTGAACGCGATCGTGCATCCGGCAGTGATCGCGCGTCAGGCGGAATTGATCGAAGAGGCCGCCGCCCGCGATGCGGATGCCGTGGCGATTGTCGAATCCGCACTGATCTTTGAGACGAAGTACGCAGGCGTGGGCGGCTGTCACAAGCGCTTCGACAGGCTCATCTTTGTGAAGGCCTCGGAGGGGCTGAAGATCGCTCGTTTTGTCGCGCGCGCGGCCGGCGGGAAGACGCTGAGCGAAGAGGCTCGGCGAGCGCTGGAGGCAGAAGCGCGACGGCGCATTGCACGGCAGCCTGAAACAGAACGGAACGCAGTGAACTGCGATTATGTACTGACGAACGATGGCTCAATTGAGCAGATGCAGGCTCAGGTGGACGCGCTGTGGCCTGTGCTGAAGGCCGCTTCCATGCAGCGGACAGGCTAATTCGCACGTCCTTCGTAAGCCCCGTTGAAATGGAATGACTACAATTACAATGTACGGAGAAGTCTCCGCCAATACCGACGTTTCAGGTGTTTTCTGCTATGAAATACCGTCCTGTTCTGCTTGTGGTTTTGCTGCTTACCGGGTTTTATCTCGTGACGACGCATCTGGCGTCGACCGGCGCGCTGGCCCCCTGGCTGGCCGCGATGCGTGCGTCGGTCAGTTCCGCGGCCAGCGTGGAACCGCTGCGCGGTGCGAATGGCGCCTTCGACATGAATGTGGCCTCCGCGGCGCCGTCCTTCGACGCCGAAGAGCAGCAGAACATCGAGGTCTACAAGAAGGCGCTACCCAGCGTGGTCAACATCACCACAACCGAGGTGGGGTACAACTTCTTCAACTTGCCGGTGC
The DNA here is from genome assembly GCA_003142215.1 of Granulicella sp. Taxonomy (GTDB): domain Bacteria; phylum Acidobacteriota; class Terriglobia; order Terriglobales; family Acidobacteriaceae; genus Edaphobacter. Next base: position 1,229 of record PLOT01000270.1, read on the forward strand.
CGATGGCGGGGCAGGGATCGGGTTTCATTCTCACGAAAGACGGGCTGATCCTGACCAACAACCATGTGATCGGCAACGCACAACCAGGCAATGTCGAGGTAAGGCTCTTCGATAAGCACAAGTACCCGGCTACGGTGGTGACGGTGGACAAGAGCCACGACCTGGCGCTGCTGAAGATCAATGCGCCCAACCTGGTTCCGGCGACTCTGGCCGAGACAAGCACTGGACTGATGGTAGGGCAGCGCGTCTATGCCATCGGCAACCCATTCGGACTGGATGGGACGATGACGCGCGGCATCATCTCGGCGATCCGCACGGTGCGCGGCCCGGACAACAACGACATCGATGGCGCAATCCAGACCGACGCGTCGGTGAACCCGGGCAACTCCGGTGGGCCATTGCTGAACTCGCGCGGCGAAGTCATCGGGATTACGACGATGATCGCCGGCAACCCAGGGGTGGACCAGTCCGCGGGCATTGGATTCGCGATTCCGATCGACACGGCCAAGACCATGATCGACGACTATGCCAAATACGGGCGCGTGCGACGGCCTACGCTGGACATTGTGAGCCTGCGCATCTTCCCGGAGATCGCGGAGCAGATCGGGCTGGCCTCCGACTACGGGGTGCTGGTGGAGCGCGTGCTTCCGGGCGGCGCGGCAGAGAAGGCCGGCCTGCACGGCGGGACCCAGCGCGCGTACGAGGGCACCATGCAGGTGATGCTGGGCGGCGATCTGATCGTGGGCTTCGACGGCAAGGAGATCACCAGCCCGGAGGACCTGGCGGCGGCGATGAACGCAAAACACGCCGGCGACACAGTCACCGTCACGGTATTTCGCGGGCGCAAGAAGATGGACTTCAAGGTGACTCTGAACGATGCCAAGGACCAAGCGCTAGGGCCGCAGGCTTAGGTGACGCGCAAGACTCGTACCGCGATGGTTGCGATGGGGACTGTGCTGCTCTGTCTGGCAGCCTGGCCGTTGGCGAAGACACATCTGCAAGCGGTCGCAGTGTTGCGCGCGGTGGCGGAGCAGCCCGTGCCGTGGATTGCACGCGATCTGACGGTGCCGGTGACAACCCAGGACATAAGTCTCCCCATCGCGACGGCAAGCGGCCAGCAGCAGGTGCGCGCGCGGGTCTACATCCCGAAAGGATGGACAGCGCAGAATATGTCGCACGAGCCGGCGATGGTGATCTTCCACGGCGTGCATCACCTGGGCATCGACGAACCGCGCTTGATGGGCTTTGCAGCGGCGATGGCGGGCTGCGGCATCCGCGTGCTGACGCCGGAGTTGCCCGGCATCAAGGACTACCACGTCAGTGAGGACTCGGTGGAGGCGATCGGCGAGTCGGTGAAGTGGTTTGCAACGCAGACGGGCGGGCCGGTGGGCGTGATGGG
>PLOT01000324.1:0-1056 GCA_003142215.1 Granulicella sp.
GGCGGCGGTGGAGATCGACCAGGCATATCTGGACGGCCTTTCGGCGAAGATCGGGACGCAGTTGAAGGATGCGCTGGACACACAGAAGCATCCGAAGTTCGAGAGCTACGCGCTGGTGAAGGAGATCAAGGACGCGCTGAAGAAGGAGTTGCCCGAGGGCGACGCCGTGGCGGCCAAGAAGCTGAGCAAGTACTACGAGCTGCTGCGCGAGCAGATCTTCCGCGACCAGGTGCTGAACGAGCGCATTCGCCCAGACCACCGCGCGTTTGACGAGATTCGGCCGATCTCGATTGAGGTTGGCGTTCTGCCGCGGGTGCATGGATCGGCGTTGTTCACGCGCGGCGAGACGCAGGCAATGGTATCGGCGACATTGGGAACGACCGACGACGCACAGCGCATGGAGAGCTACGAGGGCGAGCAGAAGCGGCGCTTCATGCTGCACTACAACTTTCCGCCGTTCTCGGTGGGCGAGGTGGGACGCATGGGCGGCGTGGGAAGGCGCGAGATTGGACACGGCGCGCTGGCATGGAGGGCGATCGAGGCTGTGCTGCCGGGCGAAGACGAATCGCCATACGTGCTGCGCGTGGTCTCCGACATTCTGGAGTCGAACGGATCGTCGTCGATGGCGACGGTCTGCGGAGCGTCTCTGGCGCTGATGCAGGCTGGAATTCCGATCAAGAGCGCGGTTGCGGGCGTTGCGATGGGGCTGGTGAAGGAGGGCGAGAAGTATGCGGTGCTCTCCGACATCGCGGGCGCGGAAGACCACTACGGCGACATGGACTTCAAGGTGACGGGAACGCGCAAGGGCATTACCGCGCTGCAGATGGACATCAAGATCATGGGCATCACGGCGCAGATCATGCGCGAGGCCCTGGAACAGGCACGGGTCGGACGGCTGCATCTGCTGGACATCATGGATGCGACGATCGGCAAGGCGAATGAGGAGAAGTCGCAGTTTGCGCCGCGGATTCACACTATTCAGATTCCGACGGACAAGATTCGCGACCTGATCGGGCCGGGCGGCAAGGTGATCCGCGGGATCATCGACGCGACCGG
>PLOT01000324.1:1085-10835 GCA_003142215.1 Granulicella sp.
CTGGGCAAGGTGGTGCGGATCGCGGAGTTTGGCGCATTCGTGGAGATATTCCCGGGAACCGACGGACTGCTGCACGTCTCGGAGATTGCGGAGCATCGCGTCAAAGAGGTGAAGGACGAGCTTCGCGAGGGCGACCAGATTCTGGTGAAGGTGCTCTCGATCGAGGGCAACCGGATCAAGCTCTCACGCAAGGCTGTGCTGCGCGAGCAGCGGGCCAAGCTGGGACTTCCCGAGGTTGGCGAGGAAGGCGGTCATGGCGGCGGACACGGTGATAGACCGAGCAGCGTTGCTGCGGCGGCTTACGTTGCTCCTGTCGACGAGAATGATGACGACAGCGAGGTCCTGGTTGAGGGCGGCGAGGAGTTTCCTGTCGAGGACGGCGAGGACGAGGACGGCGACGATGCGCCGGACGACGAGCCGAACTTCAATCGCGCCGATGGCGTTGCGACGCCCGCGGGCAATGCAGGCGGACGTGGGCCAGGCGCGCCTGGCGGAGGGCGCGGGCCCGGTGGAGCGGGCGGTGCGGGTGGCGATCGTCGTCCCGGCGGACGGCGGCGGAGAGGCGGACGGCGTCCCGGTGGGCCGGGTGGTGCGCCTCAGGGCGGCGGCGGAAATCGCTAACACATAGCCGTCACGATTCGATTGTGATGGATGCGATGCAGGAACCAACAACGGCGAAGCCTGATGGATTACAGGCTTCGCCGGTTTGTTTGTGGCGCGTGAGGAACACAGGCTGGTGCGCGGCGCGTTTATTATTCGCGGATTGCGGGGTGGGAGACGTACACTTTTCCAAATGGCAGCTTCGATGTATATCGTGGTGGAGGGCGAAGACCCAGGGTTCGACATCTTCGTCAACGGGCGGGCGCTGGCGCGGCATGAGGATGCGCTGGAGCGGCTGGCGCTGAAGCTGGGAGTGAAGCCGCTGATTGAGTTTTTTTCGGCGGACGAGAACTCGATGGCGCTGTTGATCGAAGAGGGCGGGGGAAATCCCGAGTTGATGCGGCGGCTGCCTCCTCCACAGTGGTACTTCGCGGACGATGGACTGGCCACGGTGCGGGCTCTGGTGGCGGAGTTGCAGGGCGATCCGCAGCAGCTTGGGACGGAGGGGCCGCAGGTGCTTGCTGAATTGCTGGAGTACGCGTGCGTGCTGGAGCGGACGGTGAAGGCCGGGCTGAGGTGGCATCTGGCGGTTAGCTGGCGGTAGCTGTTTATCTCACCCATTGCGATACGACCGCGATGAGGGAGGCACCCGGCGTGAGATACTTTTTCAATGTGTGCTACGTCCCGAAAATCGTCGTCACTGCTCGACACCCGCACGATCTTCTGTGGGGACAACCTCGATCAACTCAAGAAGCTACCAGATGCCTGCATCGACCTGATCTATATCGATCCGCCGTTCAACTCCAACCGCACCTATGAGGTCTTCTGGGGCGAGTCGAAGGAGAAGCGTTCCTTCGAGGATCGGCACGAATCCACGCGATCCTATATCGAGTTTATGCGTCCACGCTGCGTGGAGCTGGCGCGGGTGCTACAGGAGACGGGCAGTTTTTATCTTCACTGCGACTGGCACGCTAGCCATTATGTGAAAATCATGCTGGATCAGATCTTCGGAGAGAAGCAGTTTCAGAATGAAGTAATCTGGTATTACGGACCTAAAGCTACACAGAATGAAACACATTTTCAGCGAAAGCATGATGTCATTTTTTTCTACTCTAAATCTAAAAACTTTCAATTTAATACTCTACTTCAGGAGTATTCGGAAGGGTCGCTGGAGGAGCGCGACACTCGCTATAAGCATGAGGATGAGGAAGGCCGGTACAGGCTCACAACTCGAAGAGACGCGGAGGGGAACAAATACCGGGCCAAAGTGTATCTTCGGTCGGGTGTCGCCATGACGGATGTATGGGATATCGGCGTCATCAATTCCACTTCCAAGGAGCGTCTCGGCTATCCAACGCAGAAGCCGCTTGCACTTTTGGAACGAATTATTAAGGCTTCTTCAAATCCCAACGATATTGTGTTGGATGCCTTCTGCGGCTGCGGGACGGCGTTGGTCGCGGCACAGAATCTTGGTCGGCTGTGGATTGGGATCGATATTTCTCCGACCGCTTGCCGAGTGATGGCCAAGCGGCTGCGAGACGTATCCAAACTACCCGAAGATGAAAAACTTTGGCGCGCCGGTCGCGGCTTTGTGGTGCGCGATCTGCCGTGGTCTGAGAAGCAACTACGCAAGATTCCACCGTTTGAATTTGAGAACTGGGCGGTCATCGCGCTGGGCGGCATTCCCAACAAGGCGCAGGTGGGCGACATGGGTATCGACGGGCGGATTTATCCGGTCTCGTCCATGCCGACTCGGAGCGGAAAGACTGCGGGCGAACTCGACTTCATGGATGTCTGGTATCCGATTCAGGTCAAGCAAAAGGACAAGGTAGGCAGACCGGATATTGACTCGTTCGAGGCCGCAATACTGCGCGAAAAACGCACCAAGGGATTCTTTGTCTCGTTTGAGTTTTCCTCGGACGCGTTGCGCGAGATCGACGCATTCTTCCGCCGCGAGCACTGCATCATCGTCCCGCTCACGGTTCAGGAGATTCTTGAAGAGTCCCTGGCGATGAAGCTGGCATAGAGCGTACTGGCGCTGAAATCCAAGCAGATCAGTTATTTTTTGGTGAAGACGTCGCCCATGCGGCGGATTTGGGCGCCGACGTTGCGGAGTTTTTCTTCGAAGTGCTCGTAGCCGCGGTCGAGGTGGTAGACACGGTCGAGGATGGTTTCACCGTCGGCAACGAGGGCGGCGAGGACGAGCGAGGCGCTGGCGCGGAGGTCGGAGCACATGACGGCGGCAGATTCGAGTTTGCTGGGGCCGCGGACGGTTGCGGTGCGGCCCTCGACGGTGATGTTTGCGCCCATGCGGTTGAGTTCCTGGACGTGCATGAATCGGTTCTCGAAGATGTTCTCGGTGATGGTGGTGGTGCCTTCGGACTGAGTGGCGAGGGCCATGAACTGGGCCTGCATGTCGGTGGGGAAGCCGGGATACTCCTCGGTGGAGATGTTGGTGGATTTGAGCGAGCCGCCGGAGCGGACGCGGATGTGGTCGGTGCCGACATCGAGACGGATGCCGCAGGATTCGAGCTTGGCGATGAGCGCGCCGAGGTGGGCAGGGTTGCAGCAGTCGACGTCGAGGTCGCCGCCGGTGATGGCTCCGGCGAGGAGGAATGTGCCGGCCTCGATGCGGTCGGGGTTGATGCGGTGGCGCGCGCCGTGGAGTTTGGCGACGCCGTGGACCTGGATAGTGGAGGTGCCCGCGCCTTTAATCTTTGCGCCCATGGCGGTGAGCAGGGCGGCGAGGTCGGAGACTTCGGGCTCGCGGGCGCAATTCTCGAAGATGGTCTCACCATCGGCGAGGGTCGCGGCCATGAGGAGGTCTTCGGTGCCAGTGACGGTGATCTTGTCGAAGACAATGTGCGCGCCCTTGAGCTGGGAGTTGCCATTGTTGGGCGTGCGGGCTTCGAGGTAGCCGTGGTCCTGGGTGATGGTGGCACCCATGGCTTCGAGGCCCTTGATGTGCAGGTCGATGGGACGGCCACCGATGGCGCAACCTCCCGGCATGGCGACGCGGGCGATGCCGGTGCGCGCAATGAGCGGACCGAGGACGAGTGAGCTGGCACGCATGGTCTTGACGATCTCGTACTTGGCAACGGGGTCTGAGAGGGTGGCGCAGCGGATGCTGGTGCGATGCTGGGCGCGGCCATAGCCGAGATCGACCTCGGCACCCATGGCGGCGAGCAGACGTCGCTCGGTTTCGATGTCGCGGACCTGGGGGATGTTTTCGAGGATGACCTCGTCCTCGGTGAGGATGGCGGCGGCCATGCAGGGGAGGGCGGAGTTCTTTGCGCCGGAGACTTTAATGGTGCCGAGGAGGGGATTGCCTCCGCGAACGACGAACTTGTCCATGAGGATAGTTTACGGGAATGGAGGGCGGGGAGATGAGTGGCTGGATTGGTGCGGGCGAATTTACTGAGTCAGGTCTGAATAGAGACGGAGTTCGGGAAAGTTTCTCTTGAAGACTCCGATGTCGAAGGTCAGCAGGCGGTCTGCGTGGATCAGAGCATGGGCTCCGACGACGAAGTCTGCCAATAGACGCCTTGGGTTTTGCCCCCTGGGATCACTGCGACGGCGACTTGCGTAGCGAGCGAATCGTTGGCCAGCTTCGCTCCAGACGGACTCATCGAGGTGGAAGTGAACTTCAATTTGAGTTTTGTGCAGAAAGCGATTCAAGAATTTCGCAGTCATACCCGGGTAGGCGTGCAACTCCGCGAAGACGATGGGAGAGATAAGGATGGCTCCCTCCTCTCTACAGCGGCCCAACTGTTGCAGGGCGGCTGTAGTCTGTGCCTCACGGGACAGTAATGCTGAGAGGATGTTGGTGTCGATTGCAGTTCTCATGGCTGTTCCGGGTCGTGGCCTCGCATGTCGCGTACCCAGGCGTTGATCTCGTCGATGCTGTCGAAGGCGGGCAGACAGCCGGCGAACTCGTCGAAGGGATTGGCTGGAGGCTGGGCGGGACGCAGGATGGCGCGGCCATTGTCGATGACGAACTCGACACGGTCGCCCTGCTTGACACCGAGGCGACGCCGGATCTCAATGGGGACGGTGATCTGCCCCTTGCTGCTGATTGTGCTGGAAGAAGCCATCTTTACCTCCTTGCCTTATGGTAAAGATAGCAGGTTTTACCTTTGGAGTACTGAGTATTTCGCGGTTAATTGCGGCGGTAGATGTCGTAGTTGGGGAGGGCGCGAACGAGGGTGAAGCCGGGCTGGAGGGCGCGGAGGATGTCTGGCAGATCGGGCGAGGGCGGGGCGGTGAGCTGGAGGTTGCGGCTTACGATGAGCCAGCGGACGTTGCGGGCGCGGGATTGGGCGAGGACTTGCGCGGGGGTGTAGGGGTTGGTGGCCGGGTCGAAGAGCAGGACGGGGAATTGCGGAGTACGGCCCGTGGCGAAGTAGAAGGGATTTTCGCCGGGGATGAGGAGAATTGCGTCGTTGGGAGGGATTTCGGTGTTGGTGGTGCGGATGAGTTCTTCAAAGGCGGGGAGCCAGGGGCCGGGAGTGGTGAGGCCGCGGAGTTTGGGGAGAGTGGCGCGGGCGAGAGGGCCGTCGAGTTGGATGTAGCCGAGGCGCTCGTGGCTGGTGGCGTAGAGGCTGCCGCAGAGAAGAAATGTTGCGGCGATGACGATGGCGAGCGGGCGGGCGAGGGTGGGGACCTGCATGAGAAGGGCGGCGATGAGAAGCATGAGAAGAGGCCAGAGAGCGTAGGTCGATCCCCAGAGCTGCTGGGAGAGGAAGGCGCCGTGGATGGTGGCGAGAAGGATGAGGGGAAGGAACGGGGTGAGGCCCGGTTTCGAGGTCAAAAGGCTGGGGCGGAGATTGTAGACGGCGAGGACGGTGGCGAGGATGAGGAGATGAGGCCAGAGAGAGAGAAGCTGGGCAGCGCGGTCGGAGGGGTCGGTGGCGAGAGCGAGGGAGACGACGGTGCAGAGGAAGGGAGCGGCGAGGAGAAAGAAGGCGATGATCGATGCGGCTTGACTCCCACCCATTCCGCTGAGAACGCGGAATGGATGGGGCACCCGGCGGCGTCGCATCCCGCCCATCCACCCCACCAGCGAAGCTGGCGGGGACCCCGGCATGTCGCGGTGAGACTGCGCCATGGATGGGGCACCCGAACCTTGTTGGCGGAGGAGAATAAGAGCGATGAGGGCGGCGGGGATGGTCCAAAGGAGCGAGGTCTGGCGGTAGATGTCGAGGATGAGGGGGATGCCGGGAAGACGGCGCTGAGCGGCGAAGAGGATGGTCCAGGTGAGGTAGTTGTGCAGGCCGAAGGTTGCGTGGATGAGGAGCAGGGCGGCGGCGAGCGCGATGGTTGCGCCGGCGAAGAACCAGAGCTGCGGAGCGAGGCTGGCGCGTTGCAGGCGGCGTGCGAGAGCGAGGATTGCGACGGTGGCAAGCGTGATGAGAAGGAAGGGAAGTCCGATGTTCTGCTTAAAGAAGAGCGGGAGGACGCAGAAGACGCCGGCGAGGAGGTTGCGGGGCGCGGAGTAGTTGGCGCGCTGGAGGAGGGCGAGGGCAAGGAGGACGGCGAGGATGCAGTCGCTGTCGTAGATGGGGTGAGGGTAGACGCCGTAGATGCCGAGAAAGATGAGCGGGGCGGCGAGGAGCGTGGCGAGGAGGAATGCGCGGTTCGTGGGCTGTGCTGAAAGCAAATACGGAGATTCTGGCTTCGCCAGAATGACGACCTCATCTTTTTGGACCGCGTCTTCTTTTTGGACGACCACTTCTTTTTGGACGGCGTCTTCTTGTTGCAGGACGGCGTCTTCTTGTTGCGGGACGATTTTTTCCCGTTGTAGCAGGCGGAGGAGGATGCGCCAGGTGAGGAGTGTGGCGAGGCCCGCTTCGAGGGCGGCGAAGAGGATGTGTGGGAGATAGACGCGGCCGAAGATGCGGATGATGGCGGCGTGGAGGAGGAAGGTGAGCGGCGCGTGGGCGAAGGGGAAGTCGCGGTAGGGAAGCTGGTGGAGCGAGATGCGGAAGCTGGTGTCGAGGAGGTAGCTGAGATCCCAGAGGACGGTGACGCGGGCGTTCTGGTAGAGGGTGAAGGCGCCGGTGGCAAGGAAGAGGAAGGCTATGGTGAGGCTGTCGCGGAGTCTCGTTGCCGGAGCTGCGGTCACCGTGCTTTATCTCGCAAGGCCGCTGCCGCTGCGATGAGGTCTGCAAACATCCTTGCAGTAAAGACAGTGGCTGAACCTGAATTTGATTTGAGAGTGTGGAGGAGTCGACCGAGTGTTTTATATGACTGCATCATTCGGGGGACTGTAGGGCGGTAGACGGGTCGAACGAACGCGTTGCTGAGTTCGCGCATAACTCCTTCGGGAGTTCCGTTGTGGATATAGAAGTCAGTGCCGTTCAGATCGCTCAGGGATTTTTGGGCCCGGCGGTCTACGGATTCGCAGACGAACCAGGTGTGCGCTTCTGGATTCAGCTTGGCCCAGGCTACCGCGAGGCCCAACTCGAGGGGCATATTGAATCGAGGCGTAGGCGGCGGTGTTCTGTCGAGCTCGACGCGCGAGAGGTCATGAACTGAATAGCTACATGTTTGGAGCAGTTCGAATATTCGATCAAGTCGCCGTGCCCCGCCCGGGATGGCGAGGGTTGCCCTGGGCTTAAGACCGAGTTCAGTCAGCCCTACTATGTATGCGAGGTAGAGAGCTTGGAATCGAGCGTCGTAAGGGATATTCAGGAAGACGGAATCTGGTTCAACGTGCTGCCTCTGCATGGCTTCCTGCCTTGCCATTGGGTTGGCCGACGAGGCTACCATTTTTTCTAGATTTGTGCTCCCGAATCAGTTGGATGAGACTCTTGCCGGTCTTTCTGCGAATGGTATCGAGAGATACATTCCCTGGCCAATCCGTCAGAAACTTGTCACCGTAGGTTCGGCGCAGAGTGCCCACTTGAGTGTCGCCGCGTTTCTCCCGAAGACGTCCATCCACTATTTCGTGAAGCGTTCTCATTCGCGATTTGCTGATTCCAAGACTTTCCGCAACCTCGTCCGCGGAGGGAATTGGCGTCGTAATGAGGACAGGTCGTTTCATGGCTTAATGATAAATCCAGATGGCGGCAGACGCCGGAAATAATCTGTGTAGAAGGAGGCTAGAGTTCGAGGCGGGAGTCGTCGATGGCGAGGCGGACATTTCCGTCGGACTTGGCGAGGCGGCGGACGGCTTCCATCTTGTCGACTCCTGCCTTGAGCATGACGACTGCGATGGGGATGGATTTGCCGGCGGACTTGATGGTGCGGATGGCGGAGTCGCGGTCGATATTGCAGACGTGCATGAGGACTCGGATGCCGCGCTCCACGAGCTTGGCGTTCTTCATGTGGACGTTGACCATGAGGTTGTCGTAGACATAGCCAAGGCGGGTCATGGCTCCGGTGGTGATCATGTTGCAGACCATCTTTTGCGCAGTGCCGGCCTTCATGCGGGTGGAACCGGAGACGACCTCTGGGCCGACTTCAACGACGATGGTGGTGTCGGAGACGTCGGCGAGGGGTGTGTTGTGGTTGCATGTGATGGCGGCGGTCATGGCACCGCGTGCGCGCCCGTACTCGACCGCGCCGACGACGTAGGGCGTGCTGCCGGAGGCGGAGACGCCGAGGATGATGTCCTTGCGGGTGGGACGGCGGCGCGCGATGTCGCGCTGGCCGAGTTCGGGGGAGTCTTCGTTGACGTCGGATGCGGAGGCGAGGGCCTTGGGGCCGCCGGCCATGATGTACTGCACCTGCGCGGGGAGGGTGGAGTAGCTGGAAGGACACTCCGATGCGTCGAGCGCGGCAATACGGCCGCTGGAGCCTGCGCCGACGTATATGAGGCGGCCACCATCGCGCAGCGCGCGGGCGACGATGTCGATGACTACTGCGATCTCGGGGAGGGCCTTGCGGACGGCGGAGGCGACCTTGGCGTCTTCGTGGCTGATGATGCGGGCGATATCGATCGCAGACTTGGTGTCGAAGCCCTCGGACGCGATGTTGGAGGTTTCGGTGGTGAGGTCGTGGGGGCCGTCCACGACGTGCATGTTAGGTTTTGACGTGTCCGTTTGTTCCATCATGGTGAGTGTAGCCATAGGTTACTGCCGCCGTGGTGTGAAGTTGAATGCTTAGGGGCCGGGTACCAGACGCGAACCGAAATGCGCCGGAGCTTCCATTACCTAGTATACGTTGGAGCGTGGCCAAATGTCCCAGACGAAGCGGATTGGAGACGATATTTTCGGGGGCAAATGCGCTTTGGGCCGGGCAGGAGGCTGCGCGGAGATGCGAGACGAGGGGTAGTGCGTCCTACGGTGGTGAATGTACCATGCAGAAGATGAGAGTTCCTGGAGTTGTGCTGGGAGTTGCGCTGGCTGTGGCGTTGTGCGGGCCCGAGGGCGGAGTGGCGCAAGAGCAGGCGCGTGAAGCTGCGGCGGCGGCGGGGCCGGTCGTGTCGTCGAAGACGACGGAGGATGCGGACACTGCGCTGGAAGCTCGGCTGCGCGAGATTGCGAAGGAACATCATGGGCGGGTGGCGCTATATGCAACGCAGTTGAATACGGGCAGAGTGGCGGCGCTGGACGCGGACACAGTGGTGCAGACGGCGTCGGTGATCAAGCTGACGATCCTGTTCGAGGCGATGGAGCAGGTGCGCGAGGGGAAGATGCACTGGGACGACAAGATCACGCTGCAACCTGGGGATGCGGTGAGCGGCTCGGGGATTCTGCTGTTTATGGATGCGCCGCAGACACTGACGCTGAAGGACGTGCTGACGCTGATGATCGTGATGAGCGACAACACGGCGACCAACCTTGCGATCGACAGGATTGGGCTGGATGCAGTGAATGCGCGGGCCGCGTGGATGGGGCTGAAGGACACGCATCTTTATAAGAAGATCGGAAAGCCGGCGACGGGGCCAATGCCGGAAGACCAGGCGAAGTTCGGACTGGGCAAGTCGACGCCGCGGGAGATGGCGCGGGTGATGGAGCGGATCGGGCTTTGCGAACTGGATGGGCCGGGCGTGGTTGGCGCTGCATCCATCTCGGAGAAGGATGCGGCGATCTGCGGCGTGGCGATCAAGATGCTGCGCAACCAGTTCTATCGCGATACGATTCCGCGGTACCTGGAGAAGCTGGATGCGACGGAGACGGGCTCGGGGATTGCCAGCAAGACGGG
>PLOT01000028.1 GCA_003142215.1 Granulicella sp.
GGACAGCGAGGCCGGAGTGGAAGCGGGGCCGGAGGTCAAGAGGGAAGGGAGTCTCCCGGTCGCGCCCGATGGTCTGTCCGTGCCGTCGAAGGCGGCTTCGCCGGGGATGAAGTGGGAGTTGTCTTCGATGATTGGGACGAAAGAGAAGAACGCAGTTGCGAGGTCAATTCACGGGACGAATGAAGGACCTGCGCCGACTCTCGGTAATGAGGCTACGGTCTTTGCGACGCCGGAGTTGATGGCGCAGATGGGAGTGGGGCAGACGGTTGCAATGCCGATTGCCACTGCATCTGGCGGTCATGCGGATTCGCAGGACGTGCAGGCAGAGGATGCGGCCGGGAAGAGTTGCTCGACGGAAAAGATTGCATCGCCGGGGATAAAGCGGGATTGGCCTTCTGTGGCTGGAAAAGTCGCGACGGCACGAAGAGAGGCGACGGTGGGGAAAGAGACAGGGGCGACATCTCTGGAGCCTGAGGCAAAACCCGGAAAGGTGCATATGGTTGCGGCGTCGGGCGCGAGTGATTCTGTCAGAGGAGCGACTCTGGATGGTTTGCAACAGGCTTCGACTGTGTTGCAGCCGGTCTCGACCGGGACGGCTGGCGTTGCAGTCCAACCGATGAATTCGATCCATGCATCTGCGCCGTCCGCGGCTGCGGCGCTGCGGTCCGATGCGGCAGGGTCCGCGGAGGGAGCCGTGAGCGCGGGGCATCCGGTGATGGCGGCCGGGCCCGGCCGGTTGGACGTTGGGGTCTTCGACGGGACACATGGCTGGCTCAGGATTCACGCGGAACTAGGTGCGGGCGGCGCTGTGAATGCGTCGCTGACGGCCAGCGCGTCGGCGCACGAGGCGCTGCGTGCGGCGGTGCCGGAGATGGCGAGATATCTGGAGTCGGAGGCGGTGACCGTGAGCAAGATTGCGGTACATCGAATTGCGGAGAACTCGAGTTCGATGAGCTTGCCGCCGGGAGGAAGCCAGCAGGATGGTGACACGCAGGGGCGTCATGAGACGCGGGATGGAGCTGGGGCAACGCAAAGAAATTCGACGTTGGAGAACGGAGATGGGAGCGGTCCGGCCTCCGCCAGGGTGAGTTTTGCGACGGACGAATCGGCTGCCGGTGTATCCGGCTTCAGCGGTTGGATTGGAGGCCTGTCCGGAGTCATGCCTTGGATTGCAACGGCGGGGGGGTACTGGGAAGGCGGCAGCGGGAGCTGGTTGAACGTAAGCGCATAGGTTTGGTGAGGTTCGAAGGTCGAGGTACAGGGTTCGAGATTTGAGTTCGAAATTGAGGAGAGGCTCGAAAGGAAAGGAACAACGATGAATAGTATTCAGCAGATCGTGACGGGAGCGGCGCAGATGTCGAGCTCAGCGAGCAGCGTGGCGAGTGCGCTGGCAAAGCCGAAGGTGACGACGGGCAGCGGCGCGGCGGCGACTACAACCGCGACGACGGCGGCCGCGGACAGCTCGACCATTACGGCAAATGATTTTCTGACGCTGCTGGTGGCGGAGATGAAGAACCAGGACCCGACCCAGCCGACGGACCCGAATGCATACATTACGCAGATGGTGGACGTGAACAGTTTGCAGCAACTGATCGGGATCAACTCCGGCATCACATCGCTGGACACGGCGGCGGGCGTGACGCCTGCGTCTCCGACGACAGGCTCATAGCGGGCATCTTCCTGGCGGCCGGAGGAGGTGTGCGTCCAGCCGTTGTGCCGCGGCGATCTGCCAGCCACGCGGTCCGGCAACGATTCAAGCAACTACTTTTGAGTAACTACAAGGAGAACGGCAATGCCATCTTTTTCAATTGCACTTACAGGGCTTGAGGCGAATTCGGTTGCGCTAGACACGATTGGCAACAACCTGGCGAACCTGAACACGACGGCGTTCAAGGGCCAGACCACGAGCTTTTCGGACCTGTTCTACCAGAACATCGGGAGCACAGGTTCGGGAGACGCGCTGCAGGTGGGGCTTGGAACGCAGGTCTCAGGGACAAACACCGATTTCTCGCAGGGATCGCTGTCGACGACGACGAATTCAACCGACATGGCGCTGAACGGCAGCGGCTTCTTTGTGGTGGACCAGGGCGGGCTGGAGCAACTGACGCGCTCCGGGAACTTCCAACTGGACCAGAGCGGCAACCTGCAGACGACCACCGGGGCCGGAGTCATGGGATATGCGGCGGCCAATGGCGTGGTGAATACAAACACTCCTCTGACCACGTTACAGATTCCGGTGGACGCGACCCAGGCCGCGCAGGCGACCGAGAACTTCGGGATCACGGCGAACCTGGATGCCGCGACGGCCGTGGGCGGGACGTTCTCCACCACCATCACGATGTATGACTCGCTGGGCACCAGCCATGCGGCGACGGTGAACTTCACCAAGACGGCGGACAACACCTGGAGCTACGCGATCTCGTTGCCGGCGGGCGATGCGACGGGCACTCCGGTGAACAACACAGGCACGCTGACGTTCAACTCATCCGGCGCGCTGCTGACTCCCGCGGCGAACGTGACGGGCATCTCGTTTCCGACCCTGTCGGACGGAGCGAACGACATGACGTTCAACTGGGACCTGTACAACTCGGCTGGCGCGCCGCAGATTGGACAGACGGTGGGAACATCGACGGCGACGGCCAGCACGCAGGACGGCTTTGCCAGCGGCTCGTACAAGAGTTTCTCGGTGGATTCGGCGGGCGTGATCTCGGCAGGTTTTTCCAACGGACAGACAGAGACAATCGGTCAGATCGCGGTTGCTTCAGTGACCAATGAGGAGGGCCTAACCGTAGAGGGAGAAAACAACTACCAGACGACGGCGGCATCGGGCGCGGCCAGCGTTGGCGCTCCGGGAGCGGGCGGGCGCGGGTCGATCGAGGACGACACGCTGGAGCAATCGAACGTGGACATCTCGACGGAGTTCGCAAACCTGATCGTGGCGCAACGCGCGTTTGAGGCAAACTCGAAGACGGTGACAACCTTCGATACGGTGACGCAAGAGACGATCAACATGATTCACTAGATCCAGAGAATCCGCAAGGATGGCGGTGATCGTGAGCGGTAGTTGTGGGCTGCGTGAACGGGTCTGCAATCGCTGCGGTGTCTTCGATGGCTGCGCAGCTGGCCCTTGGGTGAAGGGTCGCTAATTTTCCGGCGGGTCCTTTGGCACTCTTCGTGCAGAGGTCCTGTACATCATGGCGCCGGCTTCTGAGTTTCGGGAACACAACGCGGGCGTGCTGGGCGGCCAGCTTGCCGTACCGTCGATTGGGCTGGCGTCCGGGACACAGGCGATGGAAGCACATCCCGCGTGGCCAATGATCTCGCGTCTGCCGGTAATTCTGGAGGTGAAGATACCGTTGAGCGGATTCAAGGTGAGTGATCTGCTCAACCTACGGTGCGGACAGACCATTGAGAGCGCATGGGCGGCCACGGAAGAAGTGCCGTTGAAGGCGGGCGCGCTACAGCTAAGCTGGGGCGAGTTTGAGGTTGTGGGCGAACGCATGGCGCTGCGGCTGACGAGGTTGGCTTAGCAAAGGCTGAGGATGCGGTTGGATGTCTTGCTGCGGACATTTAAGGAGTCGACGATGGAAAGAGTGAGTGAGGGTCTTCGGGATGGAAAGGCGAGGGAGCCTGAGACCGGGTTGGCGGCGTGGCT
>PLOT01000296.1 GCA_003142215.1 Granulicella sp.
GGGGTGAGGATGGGTAGGATTTAACCCCTCAAAAACCCAGCAAAATCGCGTGTCAAGCCCCAAAACCACCTAACCGACTCATACCAATAGAGATAAACTTGGCATACTAGTTTCCTCAACCTGCTATAATTTAACTAGGTCGGATAAGAAAGAGAAAGGCTCGGGGAATCGCCACCTGGCTTTTCACATTTGTTTTCTTATTCTTACCTACAACTCCTTTATTTAAGGTACACTGCAGGTTAAAACTCATAAGTTGATGATTCTGAATAACTTATGAGGCACGGTAAAGTGGGGGGGGTACCCCACAAAGGAGAATCGGTCCTCTAGAACTCGATGCCGCGCTGGGCCAGAATGCCGCGCTGGTAGGCGTGTTTCACCTCGCGCATCTCGGTAACAGTGTCCGCGAGTTCGACCAGCAGCGGATGCGCGTTGCGTCCGGTGAGGATGACGTGGACCATCTCCGGCTTGCGGCGGAGGACTTCGGCGACCGCCTCGGGCGCGAGCATCTTGTAGCCGATGGCGTAGTTGATCTCGTCCAGCACAACCAGGTCCCAATCGTCGGAGAGGATGGCGGCGGCAGCCTCCGCCCACGCGGCCTCGACCAGGCGGATGTCTTCGGGGTCGGTCTGGGCGCCGCCGACTTTGACGAAGCCGCGGCCAAGCTGCCGGATGACAAAGTTCCGCGCGGGCTCGGAGCCGATTGCCTCACTCTCCGAGCTGCCCAGAGCGGCGTTCAGCGCGGCGGCCGCGTCCAGCTCGCCGTAGTGCCATGAGCCTTTGAGGAACTGCAGGATCAGGACGCGCATGCCGTTGCCAGCCGCGCGCATCGCGGTTCCCAGCGCGGCGGTGGTCTTGCCCTTGCCGGGGCCGGTGTTGATCAGGATCAGGCCACGGCGGACAGCTTCGGAGGTGGGTGCGGAGTCGGGCATAGATTTAGTTATAGATGGAAGCGCGGTGGAAAGTTTCGTGCGCTCAGTGGCCGGTCCCGCTCAGTGGCCGGAGTGGTAGGGATGTCCGGCGAGAATGGTCAGCGCGCGGTAGATCTGCTCGGCCAACACGACGCGTGCGAGCTCATGGGGTAGCGTGATGGCGCCAAACGAGAGCAGCAGGCCGGCGCGTGCACGGGCAGCGTCCGACCAGCCGTCAGCCGGCCCGATGGCCAGCACCAGCGTTTGCGTTCCGTTGTCGCGATGCCTGCCGATCTGCGCGGCGAATTCCTGCGACGTGAGCTGCCTGCCGCGGCTGTCCAGCAGGATGAGGAACGGCGATGTGCGGGCGGATTGGCGATCCAGCCACGCCAGCAGTGCGGCTTCAGAGCCGTGGGCCTGTGCCTCGCAGGTGGCGTAGCGCGAGGCGCGGGCAAGGAAATCCGCCGCAAGAGTTGCGGCAGCATCGGACTTGGCGCGCGTGCGGTTTGGGGAGATGGACGCAAGGACAAGCTTCACTCTATGAGGGTACTGCAAGATGTAAAAGAAATGCATCCCCGAGAATATGGTTTATTGGATAATGAATCCGTAAACCATAAAGCAGGTCTGTTGCCAAACCGGACGAACAGCATGTAGATAACTGTAAACATTGAGTTAAAAAGTCAATTCCGAGTGGTCTCATTTCTGCTCACTTTGGAGGGCAAATTGCTGGTAAACATTCATAACCGAAGCTGTGTGTTGTAGGTGGACAGGCTGTAACTCCGCCTTTGGCGGACGGGTCGTATGTTGTTCAAGGAGAGCTCGATGAAGAAGCTGTCAATAGGTGGAGTTCTGGTAGCGTTGTTGCTGTTTTGCAGCAGCGTGGCATGGGGTCAGGTAACGAGTGGCGGCATCTCCGGCATCGTCAAGGATGCCACCGGTGCGGTCGTCGCAAACGCGAGCATCTCGGTGATAAACGAGGTGACCGGAGCTACGGCTACGGCGACCACGAACGGGACCGGCGAGTTCCAGGTTCAGAACCTGCTTCCGGACTCCTACGACTTGACGGTCGCGGCCAAGGGATTCCAGCCCTACATCCTGCGAGGGGTTATGGTGGACTTGAACAAGACGTCGAGTGTGCCTGTGCGCCTGAGTGTGGGCAGCGCGACGGCCACGGTTGAGGTTTCAGCAGAGGCCGGCTCAACGCTGGACACGACGACGACCAACCTGACGCAGAATTTTCTGCCGAACCAATTGTCGGTTCTCCCCAGCGCTACGGTGGGTCAGGGCGTCTTGAACGTCTCCCTACTAAGCCCGAACGTGGCTTCGAGCGGCGGCATCGGCATTGGAACTGGCCCGTCGGTGGATGGCAACCGTCCGCGCAACAACAACTTCACGATTGAAGGCATCGACAACAACGACAAGGGCGTTACGGGGCCGCTGGTTTACGTGCCCAGCGATGCGGTCGGTGACTTCTCGTTGATCGCCGGCCAGTTCTCTCCGGAGTTCGGACACTCCTCTGGCGGCCAGTTCAACACCAACATCAAGAGCGGAACCAACAGCTTCCACGGGGCAGCGTACGAGTTCTTCCAGAACCGCAACCTGAACGCAATGAATGTTCCGGCTGGTGTGACTGCTGCGGAACAACCCAAGCCGCGTTACGACTTCAACCGCTACGGCGGACAGATTGGCGGCCCGATCAAGACGAACAAGCTGTTCTTTTTCGGCAACTTTGAACGGCAGACCACGGGACAGAATGTTCAGTACCCCGTCTGCACGCCGACGGCTGCCGGCATCACCTTGCTGAGTTCCGTCCCTGGGCTGAGCGCAACCAACTTGGCGCAATACCTCCTGTACACGCCAGTGGCTCCTGGGGCGACCGGGATCGACGCATCTAACGACTTTGCCTGCGGCAACCAGCCCTCCGGCGCGCAGTCACTGTTGATGTACCCTGGAACTGCAAATGTTGGCAATACACCTCCAGGAGAGACTGGGGCACCGGTATTTGGCTCAGGAACGCCGACCAGCATCCCACTGGGAAATTACCTGGTCTCCGCGCCGGTCTTCACCAATGAAAGCATCCTGACCACCAGCGGCGACTGGACGATCTCCCCGAAGGACAGCTTCCGGGCGCGGTACATCTACAACAACGTCTCGCAGACGGATGACTTGGCTACTCTTGGAACCTTCTTCCTGCAGACACCTTTCAAATACCACCTGATCGCGCTGAGCGAATACCACACTTTTACGACGAACCTCACCAATGAAGCTCGTCTCGGATATAACCGATATCAAACCGCGTACCTCGCCGGTTCCTTCACCTACCCGGGTCTGGATATGTTCCCGAACATTACCATCTACGACCAGGGTGGACTCAACTATGGCCCGGACTCTGATGCTCCGCAGTCGACGATCCAGAACATGTACCAGGTTACGGATAACATCATTTACACGCACAAGGCGCACAGCATCAAGATCGGGTTTGATGGCCGCAAGTATATTGCGCCGCAGACCTTCACGCAGCGCGTGCGTGGCGACTATGAGTGGGACAACCTGACCGAGTTCCTGCACGACCTGGCGCCGACCTACTCTGGCGAGCGTTCGACCGGCAACTTCATCTACTACGGCGACCAGACGGCACTGTACGGCTATGCCAACGACACATGGCGCGCGTCACCAAAGCTGACCATCAACTATGGCATCCGCTACGAGTTCACGTCGGTGCCGGTTGGCGAGCGCGCTCAGAGCTTGAACATTGGCGCAAGCATTCCCGGACTCATCTCATTCAGCGCGCCTCGGCCGCAGTACCGGAACTATGAACCGCGCATCGGCGTTTCCTACTCGATCAACGACAAGACGCAGATCCGTACCGGCTTCAGCATGGCGAACGATGTTCTGTTCGACAATTTGGGCCTGCTCTCCGACCCACCGCAGTACTCGTCGACGACCGACGTAGGAACGGGCTCGGCCCCGAACTATGGCGATCCTAACTTCCTGAAGAACGGCGGTCTGCCCGCCGGTACGGGAACACTTCAGACCTTCAATTCTTTTGCGGCGCAGCGTGCGGCAACCTCGGCCTATCTTCCGAACCAGGTGCTTCCCTACACGGAGACCTTTACCTTCGGGGTGCAGCGGCTGATCGGCTCCAACTACACGGCTGAGGCCCGCTTTACAGGTACGCGCGGCATTCACCTGCCAACCCAGGACCAGATCAACGTCCAGCCCAGGGTGACCACAGCCAATCAACTCAGCACGAGCTTCAGTGGAGCGGCCGCGACCGGACCACGGGTTGTATCCAGCTCGGCCAGTGCGGAGACCCTGGCGAATCTCCAAGGTCTGTCGAACATACTGCCGGCATATAGTGCCTACAGCTTCAACAGCAAGATCACCTCCTACCAGCCGTACTCTCAGTCGGGCTACAGGGCCCTATCGCTCAGCCTGATCCGGCGGTTCAACAATGGNNTGGACCGCACGCAACGGCTGAGTGTTGCCGTGGTCTACGATCTGCCCTACTTCAAGCACTCGAACTACGTGATGAAGAACGTGGCAGGCAACTGGGAGTTTTCGCCCATCTACGTGTATGAGTCGCCTGAATATGCGACCGTGCTGTCGGGTGTCAACTCCAACCTGAACGGTGAAGGCGGCGGCATTGACCGCACCATCATCAATCCGTACGGCGTACCGGGAACGAGCTCCAAAGTTCAGGGGGTGTATAGCAGCAACGCTGCACTGGCCTGCCCCGCAGTAAACCCGGACGGATCAACAAACACCCTAGTCGGTGGAACGTACATCTGCCCTAAGAATCTCCTCAGTTATGTGGCTGACAATCCGAACGCCTACTACATCCAGGCTGGCTTAGGAACGCTTCCCAACTCAGCTCGGAACACACTGCCGATTCGGCCCATCGACAACGTCGACCTGTCGGCGGTGAAGCGGATCAACTTCACGGACCGTTATGCGTTTGAGTTCCAGGCGCAGGCGTTCAATCTAATCAACCACCCGCAGTACATCCCGGGTTCGTTGGACAATATCAACACGAACGCGACCAACACGCTTTCGACCAACTTCCAGGTCGTGGGCGAGAACAACAAGTTCTTCGGCCAGCCGCAGTACACGTTCAACTCCAACGGACGCACCATGCAGCTTTCGGCGAAGTTGATCTTCTAACTTACTGGTACTCCAAAACAGAACCGGCGCCCGAAAGGGCGCCGGTTCTGTTTAACTGGGTGTGACAAGCGGTGTGTTCTTCGCCGAAGTGCAAGGAGTCGATCAGCAACAAGGAGCAGACCGGCGGCGAGCTATGACTTCGTCACGCGGGCTGACTTCTTTGCAGATTTTTTGGGAGCGGCCTTCCTGACTCCCACGGCCTTCGGAGCGGCTTTGCCCACAGCCGACGCAGCTTTCGCAGCAGTCTTGCCGGAAGCAATCTTTCTGGGCGCGGCCTTCGGCTTCCTCGCCTTCGGTGGGGCTGGCGAAGGGGCCTTGGCGGAGACGACGGGTGGCTTCCGGCTGACCTTCTCCCTGGTGCGGGCGCTGGTGATCTTTGCCTTCAACTCGGCGTTGAGCGTGGCGATGCTGATGGTGGTGGCGGACTTGCGCAGGCGCTCCAGTCCATAGAATGCGCGCTTCTCCCTGGAGAAGACGTGGACGATGAAGTCCACATAGTCCATCAGTATCCACTCGGCCTGGCGGCGGCCCTCGACCGAGTTGGGGTAGGTGCCGAACTCGCGCTTGAGGCGCAGCTCGATCTCGTCGGTGATGGCGGCGTTCTGGCGTTCATTGGTGCCGTTGCAGATGAGGAAGTAGTCGGTGAGGCCGCTCTCGGAGGGGTCGAGGGCGAGGATGCGGACGTCCTCGGCTTTTTTGTCTTCGCAGGCTGCTGCCGCTGCCAGCAGCAGTTGATAGCTTTCAGTTGAGGGCATGGATCTCCTTGAGACCATGGTACCGGGTTGCGGCGGTCAACGTCCATCGCAGCCTGCGCGCAGTGACGCAGGGCCGCGATGGAGGGGATGAATGTTGGCTACTACAGTGCCTTTACAAACGCCGCAAGGGCAGAGACCTGAGCGGGGGTCAGCGCGCTCATGGGGTTGATGTGCGGTGCCTTGGGCTGGCCGCCCTTGGTGAGTACTTCCACAACTTTCGTCGAGCCGGCGATCTTGGGAGCCATTGGTGGCTTACCCTGTCCCTGATCGCCGTGACACATGGCGCATTTGGTCTTGAAGAGCGTGCTGCCGTCCTGCGCTGGGGCCTGCATCCACGCCAGCATGGAGACGGAGGCCAGAAGTACGGGTGCAATGCGGAGTTTCATGGTCTACCTCTTTCTTGAAATGTTGAAGCTGCGTTTGTTGTTCTGTTTCTATTCGTGTTCCGGCCTGCTTTCAGGCTTGGCCCCGGCGACGTTCGCCGCGGCTGGGTTGGGTTCCACAGCGGGCTCTGCATCGGTCTCCGCCAGGGTTTCCGTGTCCAATTCGTGCTCTTCCTTGTAGTGCTCGACGGACATCTTGCCATCGCGCCAGGCCCAGTTCATGGGATAGACGTCGGGATCGAAGAAGACCTGATAGAAGTGCCAGACCAAGATCGCCAGCGTCGCCAGGACCGCCTCGTAGAAGTGTACCGCGGTTGCCGCGTCCACCCACCAGCGCGCCAGCAGATTGCCGACCGAGACCTTGGCCCAGAGCATGATTCCGGTGACGGCCATGAGCGCCGTGCCCCATACCAATGCCCAG
This sequence comes from Granulicella sp., assembly GCA_003142215.1. Lineage (GTDB taxonomy): Bacteria > Acidobacteriota > Terriglobia > Terriglobales > Acidobacteriaceae > Edaphobacter. The sequence continues at coordinate 6,632 of PLOT01000296.1, forward strand.
TACTCGGCTTTCTCGGCGTAGCTGAAGCGACCGAACTTCGGCTTTCGGTTGCGCAGGCCGAGGTAGAAGAGCATTGTCCCCCATGCGCCGAGCGCGTCCTTCGGCGTGGGCAGCAGGTCGCGAACCAGACGCCGACCATCGCGGGTGAATGCGGCATAGAAGATGTGGTAGATGCCGTCGCCGATCAGCAGTACTCCGGCGGTGCGATGGATGATGCTTCGCCACCGCTCGCCCAGGCCGAGGACCACGGCGAACCAGGAGTCGGGATACTTGAGCGCGAAGCCGGTGACGACGAGGACGAAGAAGCTGGTGAGCAGAATCAGGTGCTGCCAGCGCTGGTTGGGCGTCATGCGCAGCACGCTGGGCCCCATCGCCCTGCGCCGTGCCATTGCTTTGGCGCGCCACAGGATCGCGTTGTGCAGGAACATCCCACCGATGACCAGCAGGATTAGGGGAAGATAGAACCACCTGATCCAGCGGACCGCGAGCGTTCCCTTGTCCATGGCCCGCCCGCCCACCACGTCCACATGCACCTTGTAGCGGGTGAAGTTCTCGGTGACTCCCTTGTGGCACTGGCCGCAGGTGGCATCGAGGTTGGCGGGGTTGATGGTGGAGCGCGGATCGCTGGAGGGCAGAATGTTGTGTACTCCGTGACAACTGGCGCAGTTGGCGACTACCACCGAACCGCCCTGCGAGGCGAGCCCGTGGTAGCTGTCCAGGTAAGTGGAGACGCGGCTTCCCGCCACTCCAAACTCCTGGGTGAGACGGACACCCTGGTGACAGCGCGCGCAGGTGGTGGTGGAGAGATTCCGATCGGAGACCGACGAGTTGGGATCGGAGGGCGCCTTGATGGTGTGGATTCCGTGGCAGTCGGTGCAGACCGGGGCCAAGCCGTTGCCGCGCGCGATTGCCTGGCCGTGAATGCTCTGCATAAAGACGCTCTGAATATCGGCGTGGCAGCGGCCGCAGGTGGTGGGAACGTTGAACTTGTTGACCAGCGAGCGGGCGTCGTTGGCGGGAAGAATCTGATGCGAGCCGTGGCAATCCGTGCAGACGGCGGCGGTCTGCGAGCCGTTCTTCACCGCGCGACCGTGGACGCTGTCCTGGTAGGCGACGAAGACCTGCGAGCTGCCTCCGTTCGACTCCATCAGGACCTTCTGGCCGTGACAGGCGCCGCAGGTGGCGGGGATGTTGGAGTGGCTGACCGGCGACTTTGGATCGCTGGCGGGCAGAATTGAGTGCGCGTCGCCGTGGCAATCGACGCAGGTGGCGGCCGGCGACCCGTCGGGCTTCCTGGCGGTGGCGTGGAAGCTGTGCTTGTACGCGGCCTGCTGGTCGGCGTGGCACTGGGCGCAGGCTATCTTCGCCGGGGTTGCTTCGTGGGGCGAGGACTTTACGTCCTTGTGGCAATCGACGCAGGAGAACATTCCACCGTGGATGGACTGCTTCATTTTTTCGGCATCGACGGTGAGGCTGACCGTCTTGCCGCCGGCGCCGGTGGTGGAGAGCGTGGGGTCTGCGTGGCAGGCGAGACACTCGGCGTCCTTCGGTTTGTGCTGGGCGCGGGCGAGCGATGTCCAGGAGAGCAGGAGGACGGCGATCGCCAGCGCGCGGAGCTTCCCCACGGATTTCATGCTGCAAGTACACGCGAGCCGGGCCTTCCTTGCGGTGACTGCCATCACAATGCGCGCTCAACGTGAGATGTATCTCAATCCTTTCGGTTGAGGCAGCATGATTGCGCAGAGGTGGCGTGGCGCTCAGCGGGGAAGGCTGTTGGAGGCGGCACGGATGCGCTGGAGGAGTCTGTCGGCGCGATCCAAAGGCAGCGAGCCGTTCAGCAGGGGCTGGAAGACACGATTGAGCGCGCGCAGGATGGAGGGGCGATCGGCGAGAGGGCCGAGACGGATGGCGGGGCACCTGTGCCTCATCAGCGCCCGCTGGCGGCGCCGTTCACGCAGGTCGAAGTCCCAGTGATAGTGGCAGCGTCGCTTGCCGGGGGAGACGAGCGAATGACAAGGATTTCCATCGGCCTTGATGGCAGAGCAAAGTTCATGTTTCATCGATTCTCCTCAATAATAAAAAAACTTAAAAAAAGTCTAGACCTAAGTACTTTGCAATCAATACATACGCAATTTCCTCTGCAAAGCCAGACAACAAAAGGACTTAGCAGGAATGGATAAGAAAACAAAGAGGAAAGGCCCAGGGGCTGATTCCCTGGGCCTTTCCTCTTTTCCGATCCTAGTTAAATTATAGCAGGTTGAGGAAACTACTATGCCAAGTTTATCTCTATTGGTATGAGGTGGTTAGGTTGTTTTGGGGCTTGACACGCGATTTTGCTGGGGTTTTTGAGAAAATTATTTTCAGTGCTTGGGGTGGGCTTCATCTCCCACCCTTCCGCGATGAGACGGTGGAAGGATGGGTAGCCGGCCAACAATGGAAATAGAATTGACAGATGCCGCGCAAACACTCCACCCCGGATTTTCTTGACGGGATCGTATCTCCTGATGCCTATGAAAAATGGCTAGAACGTAAGACTGCTGTACACTTGAAACGCGATAAGAATCGCGACAGACCAGCGACGCGTCCTCTGTACAAGGATGCCATCCATGCCGCTGTATTACAGTCTGACGGTCTCGATTGTTACACCGGTGAAACGCTGAATTGGCATCTCATAAGCACCTATCGGAATGAGGCATCCAAGGCCGGCCGCCATGGCTATAAGTCTGGCTTTGCGTTACTGCCTACCGTCGACCACATCGATTCTGGAGCGACTGAATCCAGCTTCCGAATCTGTGGATGGAGAACAAATGATGCCAAGAATGACCTGACTCCAGAACAGTTCATCAGCCTTTGTGTCAGCGTGCTTACCCATGCGGGATTTTCCGTATCCAAGTCATAACGCTGGTCTCGTCCGCACAGAGGTTCGGTAAGTCAAAAGCAGATTCCTCCGCTGTGCTGCGGAATGACAAACAAAAAGGGCAAGAACAGACAACGGCAAAAGCAGATTCCTCCGCT
>PLOT01000174.1 GCA_003142215.1 Granulicella sp.
GCCGCCTCGATCACCAGCATCCCGTTGGGCAGCACCTCCACCACCTGCCCGCCCAGCGTCGTCGTCAGGCTGGAGTTGCTCGCGCTCGCGCCCTGCGCGTTCAACGCCGACGCGGAGTTCTGGTTCACCAGGTTCTGCAGCGCGTTGCCCGAGTGCAGTGTCCCGATCAGCCCGGAGATCCCCGAGTTCGCACTCGTCGCCCGCGAGTTCTTCACCGTCCCATCGGTCGATGCCGCCAGGTTCTCCGACACCACCACCGAGATCAGATCGTGCGGCCGCATCGCCCGCACATCGGTCGACATCCGCGTCAACCGGCCCGATTCCGTCCAGATCGCGCCCGAGGTCGACTGCGCGGCCTTGTTCTCCAGCCGCACGCGCGTCAGATAAGCCTCCAGCGACGAGGCTGCCGGATCGCTGCCCGCGCTCAGAGGTTTCGCGTTCGGTTTGGCCTTCGTCGCCGCAGGCACCACGGTCGCCGCAGGCACCGCAGTCGCCGCGCGCTCCGCAGTCGCCGCGGGCAGCGCGGTTGTTACCGGCACCGTAGCCGCTACGAGAACGATGGGAGCTGTGGACGTCTGCCCCCAGACGCTCGAAGTCATCAGTAGCACCAACAGCACGCCAAACCATCCAACCATGGCTCTCGCCAATCCAACCGGTCTCAATCCATCTGGTCTCAATCCATCCGACCCCATGCCATCTGGCTTCAATTCAGGCCGGGACATCGTCATCCGTCCGGGGGCCGCGCTCTCCTGGGCTGGCAGCTTTACCTGACGATTCTGCTCGACGGCCCGCGACTGCAAGAACAGCCGATGCAATTCCTCTCTCTCTTCCTCCGAGCCGCACTCTTTCAGTGCTGCGTTGTAGGCATCCATCGTCATCGGCCTCAGTCGTATCTTCATCGTTCCATCTCCACGTCCCCGGCTCCGCGCACAATTCCACCGATGCGTTCCACCGTCATGCCCGAGTCCTCGCTCTGCCGCGCGATCTGCACCACCACGCGCTCCCCGCCGCGCGCCGATTGCTCCACCACGCCGCTCATCTCGATGCGCACCCTCTCATCCTGCGACCAAAGCCTTACGCGATCTCCCGCATGGACCAGCAATGGCTGCACTGTCAGCGCAACCTCCTTCGTCCCGGCCACTCCATCCCGCGCCGTCGTGCCCGCTCCCGCCGCACTCCCCGCAACCGATCGCGCCGGCCACTCCGGGTGAGCGCACGCCTGGCGCATCTCCCAACCCCGTCCAAGCAGCACATCCCACTGCCGGGCCACCACTCGATAACCCTGCGCCCCGCATCCCGCCTGCACCGCCGCGACAGCCTGAGCCTGCGCGACAGCCGTCCCTGGCCACGCGACCGCGCACCCCGCCTGCAACATTCCCGTCAGTAACATTCCTGTCAGCAACATTCCCGTCAACAACATTCCCGTCAGCAACGCAGCACTGAACCCGCCTCGCCTCATCGCCAGCCTCCAATCACCGCACCATGCCGTTGATCTGCGAGTACATGTCGTCGGCCACATGCACCACCTTCGAGTTGCTCTCGTACGCCCGCTGCGCCAGGATCATGTTGACGAACTCGGCCACCACATCCACGTTCGAGTTCTCCAGATAGCCCTGCTGCAGCATCCCCATTCCGCTGCTTCCTCCCGGCACGTCCGTGATCGCGTTGCCCGACGACGAGGTCGGCTGTAGCAGGTTTCCCCCCAGCGAGTTCAGCCCCCCCGGATTGGGGAACGTCGCCAACTGGATCGTCCCCAACTGGCTCGACACCGTCTGCCCCGGCAGCGTCGCCGATACGACGCCGTACTCCGAGATCGTCACATTCGTCGCATTCGATGGAATCGTCACCGCCGGCAGCAGTTGATTCCCGTTGGCATCCGTCACCACCCCAGCGTTGTTCATGTTGAAGTTCCCATCGCGCGTATAGGCGATCGTCCCGTTGGGCAACTGCACCTGGAAGAACCCCGCCCCCTGGATCGCAAGGTCCAGTTGGTTCCCCGTCTGGGTGAAGTCGCCCTGAGTCATAATCACCTCGCTCGCGGTCGATTTGGTCCCAAGTCCGATCTGCAGTCCCGCAGCGGTCGTCGACGTGCTCGCCGCCGATCCTGGAGCCACCAGGTTCTGGTAGATCATGTCCTCGAACTGCATCTTGCGACTGCGAAAACCCGATGTCGCCGAGTTCGCCAGATTGTTGGCCACCGTATCCAGGTTGGCCTGCTGTGCGCTCATCCCGCTTGCCGCCGTGTACAATGCTCGTATCATCGCCCGCTCCCTCTTGCTCCGCTTCCCGCTGACCCCTTACCCCTTACCCCTTACCCCTGTCTTTCCGCTAGACCCGCCCAAGTTCCTCCGTCGCCGTCTTGTCGAAGTCGTTGTAAAACACGCTCAACGCCTTCTGCATCATCTCTCCCTGGCGCTGCACCAGGATCAGTTGCATCGTCCCATGCACCGCGTCCAGGTTCGCTCCCTCCAGCGCGCCCTGCTCCACCGGCGCCGACACCACCGCCGGCTGCACTCCATCGGGCGCAGCGAACCGGTTTGTCCCCTGCGCCATCAGCTCTGTCCCGGCGGGAAATCCGAAAACGCCAACCTGTCCGGCAATCGCGCTCACCCCTGCGCTCGTCACCGAGACGCTCCCGTCCGGCCCCACGTTGATCGTGCCGCTGGGAATCGTGATCGCCTGACCGCCGACGTCCAGCACCGGCTCGCCCTCCGCCGTCTGGAGCACTCCCGTATCGGAGCGCAGAAACGCCCCATCCCGCGTATATTGCACGCCCTGGGCCGATTGAATCGCAAAAAACCCCGGCCCGTTCAGCGCCATGTCCAGCGGATTGCCCGTCGCCGTCACGGTGCCCTGTCCCAGATCGATCCGGTTTCCGCCCAGCACGCCGAAGTCGTTGACCGCGTCGCCCACCTGCGAGGGAGACTCCTCGTTCTCACTGCCCGCCAGAACGCTGCGGAAGTAGTCCCGCTGCGCGCGAAATCCCACCGTCCCGGCGTTCGCCAGATTGTTGGCTGCCGTATCCAGCGCCTGCGTCCGCGCCAGCAACCCGGTGTATGCGGCATAGAGCCCACTGTCCATGCCGTGGTTCAATGCACGTCGCGTGCCAATGAATGGATTGTCAGGTTAGAACGATGCAACGTGTGCGCAACTTTCGATCCGTTGCCGTTGCCTGTCTATTTTGTTTGTCATTCCGCAGCGCAGCCTATACCCCGTCATCCCGACCGGAAAGAATATGAATCCGTCATCCCGACCGGAGGCGGCGTACTTTGCCGCCGCAGTGGAGGGACCCCCGCATTTCGTCGTTGCCGTTGCCTGTTCTTCGTTGTTGCCAGTCCCTGCTCGTCTGATTCTGCGCAGCCCACGGAAGTCGTCATTCCCCCCACGAGCCGTCATTCTGGCGCAGCCAGAATCTCCGTATTGGCCCTTGCCCTTGCTCTTGCCGGTCGCCGCCCGCTCCATCCTCATACCACACAGCTCATAGCCCATAGCTCGAACCGGAATAATCGCCGGGTGCCCCATCTTCGCCGCAGTCTCATCGCGGCTAAGGTGGGGCCTTACCGGGTGCCCCATCCATCGCAGTCTTATCGCGATGGGTGGGATTCGACCCCCCGCAAAAACCCCAGCAAATCCCCTTGTCAAGACCCTCGAAGCCCCAAATTCCACCTAACTAACACCAACCAAACCACTTACCCAATAAAAATAGTTGGCATACTAGTTTCCCTCCACGGCGTATAATTAAATCAGTAAGCAAAACCACCGAAAGACCCGGCCAACCGCCGGGCCTTCGCATTTAACGCACCAGTGGCCAGCGGCCCTCAACCATGACCACGAAGTCCAGACTAAGTCCAGACTTAAACCAGACTAAGTCCAGACAAGTCCAGACTTAACATGCCTTTTTTGAAGACTTTAGTATTTTTTCGCACACAAAGGAAAATCCGCATGACCGAAGCAAACAAAACCACCCGGTTCTTCGCCTTTACTGACCCCTTACCACTGACCCCTTACCACTGCCTCTTCGCCTTTTATACGTCTCACGCGCTTAGCGCGAGCTTAACCAGCACGTTTTGAATACTTTACGCTATTACCACCGGGGGGTACACGCCATGACTGGCGCAATCGGGACCGCACCGGCCAACCCAGCTTCGCCCTCTGAACCCGCGCCCAAGCGCTTCCAGTGCCGCCGATTGCCCTGCCTGTGTGCCGTCTGTGAGAGGAAAGCATGAGTTCACTGTTCGTATCCCACCGTATAAATGCGGTCCACAACATCTTCCTTCGTCGCGGGAACGCCTCCATCGCGGGTGCTCATCGCGCCCATCTCCAGCCACATTCGCAGCCAGTAGAACCGATGCACCCGGACCAGCCGCGACGCCCTCGGCTTCAGCTTGCCCAGCGCCAGCGTTATTTTGCCCGATATGGACTCGATGTCCGGTACCTGTTCGAACGCCGCATCCACAAAGTCGCACTCGCGCAGACGCCGCCACGCTGTCTTCAACTGCCCTCCGTCGACCAGCCCGCTCTCCACCTTCAGCCCGCTCATGCGCTCCATGGCGAATGCCGCCGAAGCATCCATCTGGTCTTCAAACGCCAGATAAAGGATGCGTCCCCCCGCGATCCGAAGCGGCAGCATTCCCACTCTCTTCACCAGTTCCCTGGGCGCAAGCAGGGCCATCGCCGCCGGATCGAATCCCTCCATCGGCAACACCGGGCAGTTCCACTGCAAACCCAGTGCGCGCGTGACACGTTCTTCCTTCAGCCCGCACTCAGCCACCAGCCAGCTTCCAATCCGGCCGCGTCCTGCACGCCGCTGCGCATCGAGCGCATGTTGCAATTGCGGCTGGGTGATCAGTCCCTGCGCCAGCAGGACCAGCCCAAGAGGGACCCGATGCAGATGCTGCCGGTCCTCTTCGGCAACGGCACTGTCCCCCAGCTCCCGCCGTACCGCGGCCTCCACCAAAGTCTGCACGCATTCGGCGCTGCATCCCCAGTGCCCTTCAAACACTGGCCGCCGCCGATCCTTCAACAACCTCAGCCAGCCTCGGGTACACGCCGGATTGCCGCACCCAGCCCGCTCGTTCCCCCATGCCGCAGCCCCATGTACGTCACGCTCAGGCGCCGCACCCGCTGCGCCCGATGGCCGGTACACATCCCTCCCGATCTCCATCTTCATACCCAACCGATTCGCCATCGACACCTCTATCCCGGTCCACCGGCCACCTGCGCATCTGCCGGCCGCTCTCTGCCTGCCCCAGCCTCTACCCTCCTAGAACAGGCACCGTATGCTCTCCAGCCGCATCTGCGGTTCCGCCACTTCGGTCACCAACAGGGCAAAGTTGCCATTGACGATCACCACCTCGCCGCGGGCCATAATCCTGTCGCCAACCACCAGGTCCACCGGCTCTGCGACCTGCCGGTCGAGTTCCAGCACGTCTCCCGGCCCAAAGGCCAGTACCTCCTTCAGCGGCATCTCGCGAGAGCCAAACTGAAGCGTTGCGTCAAGCTCGATCTCCAGCAAAAGATCTCTCGCGGAAACCGCTGCCGGCTCCTGTTCTCCCGCCTGTTCTGCAATCGGTTCATCCATCTTCCGTTCCTCCCGTCAGTTCATCCGTGCCGCAGGGTCAGATCTCGCCCGCTCTTGCGCGGCCTTCCGCCGATGTCTTGTCTAATCCATGCCCTGGCGTTGCGCGTCGTCCGTGTGTCCCTTCACCTGTGCGCCGCGATGTTCTCCGGAACGCACCGGCTGCGCATGAAAGATGGCGAGGCCACCCACCCGGAGCTCTGCCATGGCTTGACGCGGCAACGGCAGCCGCAACACAGCGCCCGGCGCCATATCCGCCAAGACCCGCGCGTTCAAGTGCATGGTTGGAAACTGGAGCATAGCGCCAAACTGTGCCTCCTCCATCAGGCTGGCCATCCTGGCGCGCGCCTCCGGCGTCCGTCGCCTCGGCCTGTCCCGCTCTGCAATCAGCCTGCGAAGAGTGGTATTCAACACCACCGCGGGCAGACAAAGATTCAGCGTCCCCTGCGCCTCCGGCATGCGTATCTCAAAGCTCATGCACAGCGTCTTCTCACTGAGCGGCATCAGCCGGGACACCTCCGCTTCCGGCTCTCTCCGTTCAAGCGCGAACTTCAACCCCACCGGTTGCCACGCGATCTTCAACTCGCGCACCACGATCTCCATCACCGATAGAAGGATGTCTTCTTCGATGTCCGTCGACTTGCGCAACGGCGCGGACCGGCCCACCCCGCCCAAAAGCAGATCGACCATCGGCGGCGCCATGGCCAGATCCATCTGCAGCACACCCAATGCATCCAGCGGGTCCAGCCGCACCGAACACACATAGGCCAGCTCCGGTATCCGTTCCGTGAACTCCGAGTAAACCAGTTGTTCGGCCGAAACCAGAGTCGTTCCGAACTCCGTACGCAGCCACGCACCCATGTTATGGGTCAGGTTGCGCGCAAACAGATCGTTCACCGTGCTGATCGCCTGCATCTGTTCCTGGTTGATCTGGCCCGCGCGATTGAAGTTGTACGCCGCATGTTTTCGCTCCGGCGTCGCCTCCTCCGATAGCGCTGCCACCTCTTCCTTCGCGGTATTTTCCCGGGACGACGCGAACATCGAGTCGATCTCGCTCTGGTCCAGATGCTTCTCCATCCCATTCCTCCAAATCCTTGTTTACACTCAGCCGTGGTAAATTCCTCGAACCTCGTACCTCGAACCTCGAACCTCGTTCCTACCCGATCGTGCCAACGCTCCGCACCCGCACCATGGGAGGAATCTCCGCCGGCGAAAGCACCGTAACCTTGGGCAGAAAGGGCTCCAACCATCGCCGCATGTGATACCGCGCCGGACTTGGCACTAACAGCACGGGAAGGGCCGAGAGCGGCCCCCCTCCGGTAAGCTGTTTCACAGATTCCACAATCCGCCGCAAAAAGGCCGCCGGTGCCGGACGCGTGCCATCGCCCAGCAGCCGCGACGCGCTCTCCGGATCGAATGTCCCGACGATCTCCTGCTCCAGCCCCGACGCCAGCACCAGCACGCGCAGCCCGCCATCCGCATCCAGCAACGGATGCACCAGTGACCGCCCAATCGCCTGGCGCACCGCCTCCACCAGATACACCGTGCTCTTCGATTGCGCCGCCGCCTCCACCAGCACTTCGAGGATCGCTCCCAGATCGCGGATCGACACCTGCTCCCGCAGCAGTTGCTGCAACACCTTCTGCACCTCGCCCAGCGTCATCAGCTTGGGCACCAGCTCCTCCACCAGTTTTGGATGACTCTCGTTCATCGCATCCAGCAGACGCTTCACCTCCTGCCGCCCCAACAACTCCTGGGCATTTCTTCGTATCAACTCGCCAACGTGGGTCGCAATCACCGTAGTCTGGTCCACCACGGAGTAGCCTGCCGCCAGCGCCTGCTCCTCCAGCCCTGGCGCAATCCAGCGCGCCGCAACGCCGAACGCCGGCTCCTGGGTCGCTGTTCCCGCAATCGGCCGCGCCTTGGGATCGCTGTTCACCGCCAGTACGCAGTTCTGCTCGGTCTGCCAGCGCCCGATCTCGGTCCCGCGCAGCGACACCACATACTCCCTCGGCTTCAAACGCAGATTGTCCGTAATATGCACCGGCGGCACAATGAACCCCAGCTCCGTCGCCAGTTGCCGGCGCAGGCCGCGCACCCGCGTCAACATCTGCCCGCCCTGCTTCTCGTCCACCAGCGAGATCAGTTGGAACCCGATCTCCAGTGTCAAATCGTCCATCTTCAGCAACCCGGCGAGGTTGTTGCTTGGGGCCAATCCCGCCGTTGCCGCCCCCCCCGCCGTCTTTCTGCCATCCGGCAGTGCGTCCGCCGCATCCGTTACCGCAGCCTCCTCGGGGACCCGGCGCGCCAGCATCCCCATCGCGGCCGCCATCAACAGGAAAGCCACCTTCGGCATCCCCGGCACCGCAGCCATCACCACCAGAACCCCGCACACGATCCACAACGAGTTTCGGCGCGCAAACAGTTGCGTCTTCAGTTCCGTGTCCAGTTGTCCCGCCGACGACGCCCGCGTCAGCACCATTGCGCCCGCCACCGTCACCAGCAGGCTGGGAATCATCGTCACCAGCCCATCGCCCACGGTCAGGATGGTGTATGTCTTCACCGCCGTCATCAGGTCCGTGCCCTGCTGCAGCACGCCGATCGCCAGCCCCGCGACAATATTGATCGCCGTAATCAGGATCGTCGCCAGCGAGTCCCTCTGGTTGAACTTCGCCGCGCCGTCCATCGCGCCGTAGAACTCCGCCTCGCGCGCAATCGCCTCCCGCCGCCTGCGCGCTCCATGCTCATCGATCAGACCCGCGTTCATGTCCGCGTCGATCGCCATCTGCTTGCCCGGCAGCGCATCCAGCGTGAACCGCGCCGTCACCTCCGCCGTGCGCACCGCGCCGTGGCTGACAACCAGAAATTGAATCGCAATCAACGCCAGAAACAGCACAAATCCGACCACGTAATTGCCGCCCACTACAAACTGACCGAACGACTCGATCATGCTGCCCGCGGCGTGCGTTCCCTCGTGCCCATGCAGCAGAATCCTCCGGCTGGATGCGATGTTCAGCGACAGCCGGAAGAGCGTCAGCAACAGCAGCAACGTCGGGAACACGCTGAAGTCCACCGCCTTGCGCACCTGGATCGCGGTCAGGAAGACGATGATCGAGGCCGTCATCGACACCACCAGCAAGATGTCCAGAATGAAGCTCGATACCGGGATCAGCATCACGAAGACCATGCTGATCGCCGCGATTGGCAACATCAGCGCGTTGCGCTTCGCCTTGGTCCATCCGCTATTGGTTCCCACCGTCTGAGTAGTCACATTCCTCCCCCGCTAACACTTTCCCTGGTCGTTGAGGTCTGCGCCACAGTTGAAACCGGCTTCTTCGCCTGCTTCGACGCTGCCCTGCGCTCCCGCGCCGCCTTCTCCACCTGCTGCCGGTAGAGGAACGCCAGAATCCCCGCCACCGCCGCATACAACTCATACGGAATCGCCTGCCCCTCCTCCACGCCCCTGTACAGCGAGCGCGCCAGCGGCGGGTTTTCCACAATCGGTACCCCGGCCCAGCGAGCCTCTTCGCGGATTCTCAGCGCATGAAGGTTCTGTCCCTTCACCAGCACGGTCGGAGCCAGCATCGACTCGAAGCTGAACTCCAGCGCCACCGCATAGTGCGTCGGATTGGTAACCACCACACTCGCGCGCGAGATGTCCGCCTTCGCCTTGCGCCGCCGCATCGCATTCTGGATCCGCCGGATCCGCCCCTTCACCTGCGGATTCCCCATTGTCTCCTTCACCTCGTCGCGCATCTCCTGTTTGGTCATGCGCAACTTCTTGTTCCATGCCATCCGCTCCACCGCGTAGTCCAGCGCGGCCCAGGCCACCATCACCCACGCCGCCTTTTCCATGAGATCGAAGCAGGCACTCAGCGTCACCGGCAGCCGCGCCACGCTCATCACCGGCATGGGCAGAATGGACTCCTGCATCGCCTTCACTCCCAGCGCCACCACCGCCGCCGCCGGAATCAGCGACTTCGCCATCCGCGTCATAGACCGCAGACTGAAGATATTTCCCAGGTTGGTCGCCGGGTTCAACCGTTCCGGCTTGATCGTCAACGCCTCGCCGTTGATCTTCAATCCGCCCGACTGTCCCAATCCCGCCATCAGCGCAGCACTGAAGCTCGCCGCCAGCACCAGCCCCACTGGCAGAAGCGACGGTGCCAGAATCCTCACTACAGCGCGATCAAGATCCTCCGCCCCCATGTCGCCAAGCCCCAGCATCAGACTGCGCGCGTACACCTCGTCCCAGCCTGAGAGAAACTGTCTCGCCGAAACACCCAGCACCAGAACACCCGCCAGCATCGACACCGCGCTCAGCAGTTCGCGGCTATGCACAAAGTCGCCTTTTTTGCGTGCCTTCTCCTTGCGCTGCTCGGTTGCCTTTTCTGTCCCCTTCTCGCTCATGAGGCCACCAGCTTCGCCGCCTGATCCAGCAGTGCCGTGAAGTGCCGCTCAATCCACCCCGGCCACACCGCCAGCGACCCGATCAGCACCGCGTACGAGACCAGCGTCTTCAGCGGAATGCTCACCATCATCACCGGCAACTGCGGAGACAGCCTTCCCACCAGCGCCACCACAATCTCCACCGTCAGCGCCGCGGCAATCACAGGTGCGGCAAGTTGCAGCCCCGCCAGAAATACCCCGCCCATCATCGAAGCCAGCGCCGCGCAAGTCGACGCTTTCATCACCGCCTGGCCCACCGGAACCGCCGCAAAGCTGCGCATCACCGCCGCCAGCAGCGACCGGTCCAGCCCTGCGCCGATCAGCACCAGCAGCCCCATCCAGTTCAGCATCTGCCCCAGCACCGGCGTCTCGATGTTGCTATTCGGATCCATCAAATTCACCAGCGAGAAGCTGAACTCCATCCCCACTACCTGCCCAGCGAACATCAGCGTCTCCAGAATCAGGCTCAGCGCAAACCCGAACGTCAACCCAACGGCCAGTTCTCCCAGCAGCCCCGCCATGTCCAGTTCCACGCGCGCAAGAGGCAACGTCCCCACCACTGGGGCCAGCAGCACGGTCATCGCAATCACGAACCCGGCCTTGATTCGCGGCGCAATCGCAGCCGAAGAGAACAACGGCGCAAAGACCATCAGACCGCTCAGCCGAACCATCACCAGCACACCGGCCGACAGGAACTGTGGCCAGTCCGCGATCTCGTGCCCGGTCAGCATCGTTGCCGCATTTGGTATCTGCACGCGTCTTCCCGCCTATCCCAGGTACCGGTGAAAGTCCGACCACAGCTCCACCGTGTAGGTCACCAGACGCCGCACCAGCCACGGCATCGTCACTACAGTCACCGCAAACACCGCAAACAGCCGTGGCACTATCGTCAGCGTCTGCTCCTGCACGCTGGTCAGCGTCTGCATCAGACTCAGCACAACGCTGACCACGCACGCCACAATCAGCAACGGAGCGCATAAAATCATCGCCTGAACTAACACGTTCCGCGCCATCTCCGCCGCCATGTCCGGTCCCATATTCCCTCGCCTTCTGTCCCTCGAACCGCGTACCTCGAACCTGTTCAAAAACTCTTTAGCAACGAACCAGCCAGCAGGTTCCATCCGTCCACCATCACAAACAGCAGGATCTTTACCGGCGTCGAGATCACCACCGGCGGCAACTGCATCATCCCGACCGAGGTGGTAATGCTGGCGATCGCCAGGTCCACCAGCAGGAATGGCAGGAACAGCACCGCACCAATCTGGAACCCGGCCTTCAGCTCGCTCAGCATGTACGCCGGAACCACCACCTGCATCGGCAGATCCCCGGCCGTCTTCGGTCGCGCGGTCATCCCCGCCGAAGCAAACAGCGCCAGGTCTTTTTCCCGCGCAAAGCGCAGCATGTACGTCTTCACCGGTGCCGCGCCCAGCTCCAGCGCCTGCTCTCCGGAGATCGTTCCCGCGCGGTACGGGGCCAACGCCTGCTGCTCGACCTGCACCATCACCGGCTGCATCAGGAACCACGTCATCATCAGTCCCAGGCCCATCAACACCTGGTTCGACGGGGCCGTCTGCGTCCCCAGCGCCTGGCGCAGGAAGTGGAAGACCACCAGCAACCGGACCATCGGCGTCATCGACAGCAACAGCGCCGGAAGCAGAGTCAGCAGCGTCAGTCCGATCACGATCGACCAGGGCACGCTCTGCCCCCCATTCAACTGGCTCACAATCGTGTCCAGCCCAAAATTTCCGGCCACTGGCGCAGACGCGGCTGCCGGAGCCGCAATCGCCGCCGAGGGCTTCTTTGCGCCCGCAACCGGCCCATGCTTCGCAGCCGCCGCCATTCCCGTCCGCGCAGGCTTCACTGTGGCATGAGGCGACGGCGTGACCCAGAACGACTCCGCTGCCGCACCCGAACCGCCCCCAGAGCCAGACACTGCCTGCTGAATCCACTCGGCCCGCGCCGGCCGCGCCAACGCGAGCGCCGCCAACACCGCGGCCACCGCCAACGGCCCGCTCCGTCGCAATCTCATCCACGGCAAACGGCTCAAGAGCTGCATCGCATTTCCCGTTCCGAAGATTGCATCGCGACGTTTGCCTCGTCTCCATCCAGCGCCCCGCTCATTGCAACGGATAAATACTTCTCAGATGTCTGAGGTTTTATCTCCGCGATCGACTGCACGCCGTCGCCGCCGGCCCCCACCAGATACCGTTGTCCATCGCACACCACCAGCATCAACTGCCGCTTGCCTCCCAGTTGCAGCATCTCAACCAGTTCCATGCGACGCTTCGCGCGTACCTTGCCCATCCCTGAAAACTTCACCCGCAGGGGCGTTTGAAACCATGCCATGAGCCACGCCGCCAACCCGGTCTCAGGCCCCCTCGCCCTTCCACCCCGAAGACCCTCACTCACTCTTTCCATCGTCGACTCCTTCAACGTCCGCAGCGGGACATCCAACCGCATCCTCAGCCTTTGCTAAGCCAACCTCGTCAGCCGCAGCGCCATGCGCTCGCCCACAGCCTCAAACTCACCCCAACTTAGCTGTAGCGCGCCCGCCTTCATCGGCAATTCTTCGGTGGCCGCCCATGCGCTCACGATGGTCTGTCCGCAGCGTAGATTGAGCAGATCGCTCACCTTGAATCCGCTCAACGGTATATTCACCGCCAGAATTACCGGCAGACGCGAGATCATTGGCCACGCGGGATGTGCTTCCATCGCCTGTGTCCCGGACGCCGGCCCAATCGACGGTCCGGCAAGCTGGCCGCCTCGCACGCCCGCGTTGTTTTCCCGAAGCTCAGAAGCCGATGCCATGATGTACATGACATCTGCACGAAGAGTGCCAAAGAATCCGCCGGAAAATTAGCGGTCCTTCACCCAAGGGCCGGCAGCGCAGCCATCGAAGACACAGCGGCGATTGCAGGCCCCATTCATTCAGTCCGCAACCACCGCTCGCGATCGCCGCCATCCTGGCGGATTCTCTGGATCTAGTGGATCATGTTGATCGTCTCTTGCGTCACCGTATCGAATGTTGTCACCGTCTTCGAGTTCGCCTCAAACGCGCGCTGCGCCACGATCAGGTTTGCGAACTCCGTCGAGATGTCCACGTTCGATTGCTCCAGCGTGTCGTCCTCGATCGACCCGCGCCCTCCCGCTCCCGGAGCGCCAACGCTGGCCGCGCCCGATGCCGCCGTCGTCTGATAGTTGTTGCCGCCCTCTACGGTTAGTCCCTCCACATTGGTCACCGATGCGACGGCGATCTGAC
Source organism: Granulicella sp. (assembly GCA_003142215.1). GTDB lineage: Bacteria > Acidobacteriota > Terriglobia > Terriglobales > Acidobacteriaceae > Edaphobacter. The sequence continues at coordinate 13,287 of PLOT01000174.1, forward strand.
CGATCGTCACCGTCTGGCCGTTTGAAAAACCAGCCGAGATTACGCCCGCCGAATCCACCGAGAAACTCTTGTACGAGCCGCTGGCAAAACCGTCCTGCGTGCTCGCCGTTGCCGTCGATGTCCCGACCGTCTGTCCGATCTGCGGCGCGCCGGTCGAGTTGTACAGGTTCCAGTTGAACGTCATATCGTTCGCGCCGTCCGACAGGCCGGGGAAGGAGATGCCCGTCACGTTCGCCGCCGGTGTCAGCAGCGCACCCGACGAACTGAACGTCAGCGTGCCTGTATTGTTCACCGGAGTGCCCGTCGCATCGCCCGCCGGCAACGAGATCGCGTAGCTCCAGGTGTTGTCCGCCGTCTTGGTGAAGTTCACCGTCGCCGCATGACTGGTGCCCAGCGAGTCATACATCGTGATGGTGGTGGAGAACGTCCCGCCCACCGCCGTCGCGGCATCCAGGTTCGCCGTGATCCCGAAGTTCTCGGTCGCCTGCGCTGCCTGGGTCGCGTCCACCGGGATCTGCAAAGTGGTCAGTGGAGTGTTCGTATTGACCACGCCATTGGCCGCCGCATATCCCATTACTCCGGCCCCGGTGGTCGTCTGTAGGTTGCCGCTCTGGTCCAGTTGGAAGTTCCCGGAACGCGTCAGTTGCTCCAGCCCGCCCTGGTCCACCACAAAGAAGCCGCTGCCGTTCAGCGCCATATCGGTTGAATTCGTCGTCGTCGACAGCGATCCCTGCGAGAAGTCGGTGTTCGTCCCCGATACCTGCGTTCCAAGCCCTACCTGTAGCGCGTCTCCCGAACCCGTACTCCCGATGTTCTGGTAGAACAGATCCGAAAAGCTCGTCGTCTGGCCCTTGAACGCCGTCGTGTTCAGGTTCGCCAGGTTGTTGCCGATCGTGTCCAGCGCAACCGAATTCGCCTCAAGTCCTGTAAGTGCAATCGAAAAAGATGGCATTGCCGTTCTCCTTGTAGTTCCTCAAAAGTAGTTGTTGAATCGTTGCTGGACCGCCTGGTTGGCAGATCGCCGCGGCACAACGGCCGGACGCACATCTCCTCGCCCGGAAAATGCCCGCTATGAGCCTGTCGCCGCACCCGTAGGCGTCACGCCCGCCGCTGTATCCAGCGACGTGATGCCACTGTTGATCCCGATCAACTGCTGCAAACTGTTCACGTCCACCATCTGCGTAATGTATGCATTCGGGTCCGTCGGCTGGGTCGGATCCTGGTTCTTCATCTCCGCCACCAGCAGCGTCAGAAAATCATTTGCCGTAATGGTCGAGCTGTCCGCGGCCGCCGTAGCGGTTGTGGTCGCCGCCGCGCCGCCGCCCGTTGTCGCCCTCGGCTTTGCCAGCGCACTCGCCACGCTGGTCGCTGAACTCGACATCTGCGTCGCTCCCGTCACGATCTGCTGAATACTATTCATCGTTGTCCCTTTCCTTTCGAGCCTCTCGTCTATTTCGAACTCAAATCTCGAACCTTCTACCGCCTACCTCGAACCTCGAACCTCGCCCAACCTATGCGCTTACGTTCAACCAACTCCCGCTGCCGCCTCCCCGGTACCCTCCCGCCGTTGCAATCCAAGGCATGGCACCGGACAGACCTCCAATCCAACCGCTGAGACCGGTCGCACCGGCAGCCGATTCGTCCGTCGCAGAACTCACGCTGCCGGAGGCCGGACCGCTCGCATCTCCGTTCTCCAACAACAAACTCCTTTGCGCCGCCCCAGCTCCATCCCGCGTCCCACGATGCCCCTGCGCATCTCCATCCTGCTGGCTCCCTCCCGGCGGCAAGCTCATCGAACTCGAGTTTTCCGCAACCCGATGCACCGCGATCCTGCTCACATTCACCGCCTCCGACTGCAGATAACTCGCCATCTCCGGCACCGCCGCACGCAGCGCCTCATGCGCCGGCGCGCTAGCCGTCAGCGACGCATTCACAGCACCGCCCGCACCCAGTTCCGCGCGAATCCGCAGCCAGCCATGGGTCCCGTCGAAGACCCCGATGTCCAACCGGCCCGGCCCGGCAGCCATCACTTGATGCCCCGTGCTCACGGCTCCCTCCGCGGAGCTTGCCGCACCGGATCGCAGCTCTGCTCCCGCCGGCTGCACAGATGCATGACCTGGAGCCAACGTCTGAAATGAAGCGCCAGCCATCCCGGTCGAGACCGGCTGCAACACAGTCGAAGCCGATTGCAAACCATCCAGACTCGCACGCCTGCCAGAATCACTTACGTTCAATGCCGCAACCGTTTGCCCCTTTCCGGGCTTTGTCCCAGGCTCCAGAGATGTCGCCACCGTCTCTTTCCCAGCCGCCGCCTCTCTTCGTGCCGTCGAGACTTTCCCCGCCGCAGCTACATCTTCCGCCGTTGCAACTTTCCCCGCCGCAGCTACATTTCTCGCCGCTGCAACCTTTCCCGTTGTCGCCGCAGTGCTTTCACCCGCCGCCTGGGCTGGCTTTGCAACCGTATTCTTCTCCACGGTCCCGGCCATTGAAGGCCAATCCCGCTTCATCCCTGGGGAAGTAATCTTTTCCTTCAAGCAACTCTTTCCCACCACATCCTTTGTCTGCAAGTCCTCCGAATCCGCATGACCGCCAGATGTAGTGGCAATCGGCATTCCAACCGTCCGCCCCACTCCCATCTGCGCCATCAACTCCGGCGTCGCAGAGACGGTAGCCTCATTCCCGAGGGCCGCCGCGGGTCCTTCATCCGTTCCGTGAATTGACCTCGCAACCGCGTTCTTCTCCTTCGTCCCAATCATCGAAGACAAATCCCGCTTCATCCCCAGCGAAGCCGCCTTCAACGGCGCAGACGGATTCTCGAATGCGGCAGGGGAACTCACTTCCGTCTCGACCTCCGGCCCTGCTTCCACTCCGGCCTCGCTGTCCACCCCGGTCGCCTTGTTGTCCACCGCGGTCTTTGGCGCAAACTTCAACGCGTCACTTCCCTTCGCCTTACTCAGCGGCTCTTGTTCTGTATTTCCGGCAGACTTTATCTCGACCGTCAATGCGGAACTCTCTTTGTCCCGCGTGATTGTTCCGGGTGCAACCTCTCCGCTCGCTTTGCTTCGTCGCATTGCATCCGTCGCGTTTGCATTCGACGCGCGCGCATTCGTGGCAAGCGTGTTCGCGGCGCGCGCAATCATCTCCCCCTGCCACGACAGACCGAAGCTCTTCGGCGCCGGCGATGGATGCGACGCTCCGCTAACCTTCAGCGGCGGAGCAGCCGATACAGCCTCCAAGCTTCCAATGTGCGCTGCGTGCATCTGGCCCGCCTCTCGACACAGAGTGCAAAGCACTTTAGCAGCCAAAGTTTTTGTCCTGAAACCGTCTCCGATAAGGAGTGGCTCATAATCCACCCCGGCGATCCCGTTACAGGCGATCCCGAACTCTCGGGCACAGACACGCCGTATTCCTAGGGAAAACAGCCGCATAGACCTTCTCCAGTCGCGGCCCAACATTCTTCGGCAGGCTAACGCGCCCTCCTCATGCGCCTGCTCAGAAACCAATCGTCGGACGCGGCCTGCGCCCTGCGGCCTTCCTCGTTCTCCTCCACCTGCTGTGCGTTCTCGACCAGTTGTTTCACCTGCTCGTGCTCGCGCCGGCTTTCCAGAAACTTCTCCATCGCCGGCGGCACCTCAACCGCCCGCGTCTCCAGCAGAACGTCCAGCCGTCCCCGGTTCCATCCCGCCACCTCGGTCTGCGCGTCCGCCATCAGCCATTCGCCGCGATCGCCGGCGGTCAACGCTCTGCGCGCCGCCAGCCTCGCATCCGCCAGGGTCGTCTCCTGCCTCGCAAGCGCCGCCTCAACCTCTGCCACGGAAGCCAGCGCCAGTGCCAGAGTCCCGCGATCGAGGTCCTCGCCCAGCCGCCGTATCGCAAGCAGCCGGTCGAGCCGCCTCGCCTTGCCACTCACGCGCCGATCTCCAGCGCCTGTAAGCGCTCAATGCACTCCGTCAGACCCACCCGCTCCCCGGACTTCTGCTCCAGAAACCCGCGCAGAACAGGTCTTGCAGCCAGCGCCTGGTCCAGCTCCGCATCGGCGCCGGCCTTGTACGCCCCGATGCGCACCAGGTCTTCGCTCCGCGCATACGCCGCCAGAAGCCGCCTCACCAACCCCGCTTTCCTGAGATGCTCCGCGCTGGTCACCGCCGGCATCAGCCTGCTGATCGAATCCAGAATGTTCACTGCCGGGTACCAACCCTCCGCCGCCATTGCCCGCGACAGCACCACATGCCCGTCCAGCAAGGAGCGCACCGCATCCACCAGCGGGTCCTGCTGATCGTCGCCCTCCATCAGCACCGTATAGAACGCCGTAATGCTGCCATCCTTGAAGTTCCCCGCGCGTTCCACCAGCCGCGCCAGCCGCGAGAACACAGACGGCGTATAGCCCTTGCTCGCCGGAGGCTCGCCGGCCGCCAGCCCAACCTCGCGCGCGGCCATGGCGTATCGCGTCAGCGAGTCCAGCACCAGCAGCACATGCATGCCGCGCGATGCATAGAACTCCGCCACCGAAGTGGCCGCCAGCGCCGCCCGCATCCGCAGCAGCGGAGTCTGGTCCGACGTCGACACCAACACCACCGAGCGCTTCCTTCCCTCTTCGCCCAGCGCGTCCTCCAGGAACTCCTTCACCTCGCGTCCACGTTCGCCCACCAGTCCAACCACCGTCATATCTGCCGCCGTGTTGCGCGTCATCATGCCGATCAGCGTGCTCTTTCCCACGCCCGATCCACCAAATATCCCAACCCTCTGCCCGCGGCCCACCGTCAGCACTCCATCCAGAACGCGCACGCCGGTCGATAGCGGCTTCCGGATCGGCTCCCGTTCCATCGCCTGCGGCACGACCCCGTCCAGAGGCCACGTTTCGCCGGTCCTCAGCGGGGCCAGCCCGTCCAGCGGCCGCCCCAGCGCATCCAGAACGCGGCCCGTCATCTGCTCGCTCAACCCCATCTGCGGAACCACGCCCAGTGCCGCCAGCGCATCGCCGTAGCGAATCCCCTGGGTCGCGTCCAGCGGCATAGCCAGCACATGCGGCCCGCGAAACCCGATCACCTCCACCTCGTGCCGTCCACCCTCCGCATCCACAATCTCGCAGCACTCGCCCACCGAACACAGCGGCCCGTCGGACTCGATCGTCTGCCCATTCGCCTCCACCACGCGCCCGTGCCATCGCCACGCAGGCCGCACCGCCAATCGCTCAAAGTAGGGCGCAAATGAGATCGTCTCCATTACTGGACCGGCCTGTGGTTCAGCAGATCGAAGAACCCCTTCTCTATCTCCTCCAGTTGCACGCTTACACCCAGCTCCACCGTACCCATCTTTGTATCGAGTACGCACTCTCCCCGCTCCAGCCGCGCGTCCTCCATCACACGTGGCCGTTCCGAAGGCTCCGTCGCTTGAAACACCCGCTTCCAGGCCTCGACATCCGCCGCCGCAACGCGCAGCACCACGCCGCTCCGGTCCGCCATCTTTTCCAGTGCCACTCGCACCACGCCCGTCAGCAGCAGCGGATCGATCTGCGCCTCGCGGTGCAGCACCCGCTCCGCAATCCCCAGCGCCAGCTTTACGACCTCCTGCTCAACACCGGAAAAATACCGCTCACGCGCCGCGCCAAACTCCTTCATTACGCCAACCATGCGCTCCCGCTCACGCGCAACCGACGCCTGCATCTCCGCCTCCATCTCGGCACGCAATGCGCGGCGGCCTTCCCGCTCCCCTTCCTGCATTCCCTCCAACCGCGCAACTTCGACCGCACTCCGATAGGTTCCATCCTTCCCCACACGATCGAATCCAGCACCCGCGTCGCCATTCTCACACGCATCCTTCGACGCATGATTTCCTGTCCGCCGGCCAGCCCCAGGCTCACCCGCCTGCTTCCTTGCCTTCGACCCGAACTGCGACCCCATCGCCTCCACCTCTTCGCCTGCCAGCGAGAGAAACTCGAACGGCGCAACAATTTTCTCCGGCGCATGAAACGCAGCCATAGCTTCAGCGTTGGCCGCTACGGCCGGGATATATCTCTGTCTCCCGCCCGTTGCTCCACCCGCTACTCCCCCCTGCGCCTCAGACGGCAAGTTCATCGTCAGCCTCGATCTTCAGTGTGATCTTTCCTTCCGATTCCAGAGTGCGCGCCAGGGTCAGCATCTCCTGCTGAGCGCGCGCCACCTCCTTGGTCCGCACCGGCCCCATCGTCTCCATATCGTCCTTCAACATCTCCACCGCCCGCGTACTCATCGCCTTGAACAGATGCGCCCTCAGGTTCTCCTTGGATCCCTTCAACGCCAGCGCCAGGACGCGCTTGTCCACGGCAGCCACCAGTTCGCGAACGCTCACCTCCGGCACGGTCAACAGGTCCTCGAAGGTGAACATCAGGTTGCGAATGCCGATCGCCAGCGTTGGCTCCTCCCGCTCGATTTCTTCAATAATCCCCTTGCTCGCCTCCTGGTCCAGACGGTTCAACATGTCCGCCACCGCCTTGAATCCCGCATACGATCTCCGTCCGGTTGAGCCCAGCGCCTCCATCCGCCGTTGCAGGATCACCCCCACCTTTTGTGCCATCTCGGGCGAGAACTGCCGCATCTCCGCCAGCCGCCGCACCGTCTCCACACGCAACTGCTTGTCCAGATGCATCAACAGGGTCGAACCGCGCTTCGGGTCCATATGCGCCAGCACCAGCGCCACCGTCTGCGGATGCTCGTTCTCCAAAAACTTGCTTAACTGCTGTGGGTCCATCTTCTGCACCATGGACAAGTCGCCGCGCGTTTGTTCCCGCATGTTCCGCGCTTCAACCAGCAACTCCGCGGATCGCGCCGGCCCAAACGCCTCGGCCAGCAGGCGGCTTGCGTACTCTGGGCCTCCACGCACCATATACTGCTTCGTCTGCAGCAACCCATAAAACTCCGTCAGCACCTGCAGCAGTTGTTCCGGCGGCACATCGCCAAGCGTGGAAATCTCATTCGTCACCTGCTGTACGTCGGCCTTCGTCAGGCTTTTAAACAAGACCTTGGCCAGATCATCGCCCACCGCCACCATCAGAATTGCGGCCTTGTGCAGTCCCGACATTCCAGTCGATGCGCCCCCCGGCTGTTCCGGCTGCACCAGCGATACCGGAAGCGTCTCCCTTGGCGGTGTGACCATTGCGGGCGTTGCCATCAGTCTCCCTCCTCCGTCGTCTCGCTGATCCACGATTCCAGAAGCCGCGTGCTCTGCGCAGGCTCCCTGCGAATCTGCGCGGAGACGTGCTCATAGAGTCCCTGCGCATCTATCGCCCGCCCAGAGGCCAGCCCTCCCGATGCACGCCCCGCTATCCCTCCCGCTTCAGCCCCGCCGTGTCCCGCGGACAAGGCCAGCGGCGGCGTCTGGATGAGCGCCGTCATCATCTGACGCGTCATCGGCTTCAGCACAAACATCACCAGCAGCAGCCCCAGCACCAGGACGCTCAACGTCTTCATCAGGCCGGGCTGCGCATTCAGCAGCGAACTCGTCTCGTCCATCAACCGCTGCATGGGCGGCCCTTTGATCTCCGGCATGTTGGACGAGAAGCCCACGTTCTCAATCACCACTTGGTCCCCCCTCGTGGCGTCGAATCCCACCGCCGCCCGCGCCAGTTGTTCCAACTGCTGCATCTCCTCCGCGCTGCGCGGCTTCCATACCGCGTGCTCCTGCTTGCCCGTCCCCTCGCTCGACATGCGATCGTTCACCACCACCGCCGCGGTCACCCGCCGTATCCGTCCCGGCCCCTGCTCAAAGTGCGACTGGTGCCGCGACACCGCATAACTCCCGCTCTCGTCGGTCGCCGTCTCCTCGCCACCCTGCAATCCGCTCTGCGGATAAACCGCCAGCCCCGCTTCCTTCTGCGTCGCTCCAGCCGTTCCCGCCGTCGCAGAATTCGCCGTCTGCATCAACGGAGGAACCGCCGCGACCGCCGCAGCCGCAGCCGCGCCCCCAAGCGTTGCCCGTCCCGCCGCAACGCTGCCCACAGCAGCAGCAGCCGGCGTATTGCTCGCCGTTCCCGGCACACCCGACACGCGCGTCTTCTGCCCCACCGTCTGCTCGCTCTTATGCATCGTCAGCGTCGCCACCTGCGCCGGATCGTAGACATCGTCCGTCTTCTCCTCGCTGCCCTCGTCGTAGCTCACATTCACCGACGCGCGCACGTTGCCGCTTCCCGCCGTCGGCTCCAGCATGGCCACCAGCTTGCCCTCCAGCCCGCGCTGGGCATCGTCGGCAACCGCTCCCGGCCCACGCGCATTCAGGTTCAGACGTCCGTCCGCATCCACCAGCGTCACATCCTCCGGGCTCAGGTTCTCCACCGCGCCCGCCACCAGACTGCGGATCGCCTCCACCTGCTCCGGCGGCATCGACGAGCGCTTCAGTTGCAACACCACCGAAGCCTTCGCCGACTTCGCCTCATCCCCAAACAACGAATCCTTGGGCAACACTAGATGAACCCGCGCCGACCGCACCGCTGCGATGGTCCCGATCGTGTGCTCCAGCTCGCCCTCCATCGCCCTCTGATAGTTCACCTTCTCGTCGAACTCCGACCCCACCCAGTTCGGCTTGTCGAACAACTCAAAGCCCATCCGCCCCGACTGCGGCATCCCCTTCGTCGCAACCTCCATCCTTGCCTTGTCCACTTGGTCCGCTCCCACCTCGATGCCGCTCCCATCCTCCGTCATCTGGTATGGAATCCCCGCCGCCGTCAACTCCTGCGCCACCTGCTGCGTGTCCTTCGCGTCCAGTCCTGAAAACAATACCCGCCAGTCCGTCCGGCCCGTATACCACATCATCCCCGCGCACAGTGCCGCCACCATCAGCAGCGACGAGACCATCCATCTCCGCCGCCCAGGCGGCATCGCCATGAACCGCCCGCGGACATTGCCCGCCAGCGCACCCGCGCGCTCCAGTGCGCTCCCTTGCGCAACGCCGCCGACGGGCGCAAGCCCATTGCCCGTTTGTCCCCCGTCAGCCATTCCGCCACTCCAAATTCACCGGCTCGCCCCGCGTTTCTATCTGCCTGTCTAGAACTGCATTGCCATCATCTGCTGGTACGCCCCAACCGCCTTGTTGCGCACCTGCAACGCAAGCTCGAACGCCATGTCCGCCTTCTCGGTCGCAATCATCGCATCGTGGATCTCCACTCCCTGCCCGCTCAACAGGCCCGTAACCGCCTGGGACGCCTTCGCATCCAGTTCCGATGTCTGCTCCACCATCGACTGAAAGATCCCGCTGAACGGAGTCGCCGCACCCGAACCTGTCGCGCTATTCGTCGCGCCCGTTCCCGTCAGCGCCGAAGCCGCGCCCGTTACCGCCGAACCAATTCCACTCAACGCACTCACCACATCGCACCTCCACGCCCATCAATCCCAACCAGCAACCAGCTCACTTCAATATCTCCAGCGAAGCCGTCACCATGCCCTTCTCCGCCTGCACCGCCGTCGCATTCAGTCCATACGACCGCGTCGCTCCCATCAGGTCCACCATCTCGGTCAGCGGATTGATATCCGGATACGCCACATAGCCATCCGGCCCCGCATCCGGGTGATTGGGATCGTACCGCTCCAGCGGCGCGCTCTGGTCCGTCACCACTCCAGCCACCGCCACGCCTCCGCGCGCAGCCGTCGATCCCATCCCCGAGGCCAATCCATCGCCCAATCCCAAACTCGATCCCGCCGTCCCCAGCAACGAGCTTCCAATCCCGCCGTTCCCCAGCAAGGACGCCGCAAACCCATCCCCGCCCGCCTCCTGAAACACCACGTGCTGGCGCCGGTACGGGCCGCCGTCCGAGGTCCGCGTCGTCTCGGCGTTGGCCATATTCGCAGCCACCACCTCGGCCCTCACCCGTTCCGCCTGTAGCGCCGAAGCGCTGATGTCCATCACCCCAAACAAATTCATCGCAACCTCGCACGCAATAACGACCTCACAGCTCATAGCTCATAGCTGAAAATCAAACAGCTTTTGCCTTTGCTCCTCTACTTACTGTCCGCGTGGATCGCATCCATCACCCGCGTGTACTGGCTCCGCAGCAGCGAAACCCCGGCGCGAAACTCCAACTGCGCCTTCGCCAACTGCATCCCCTCGCGGTCCATCGACACGTTGTTGCCATCCGGCCGCGCCGTCAGTCCCTCGACATTCGAGACCTTCACCGCCGTCTCGCTCGCGGCACTCGTGCCCAGCGCCCGCGAGAACTCCTGCGCAAAATCAAATCCCTGGGTCTTGTACCCCGGAGTATCGACATTCGCCATATTGGCCGCCGTCAGCTTCATCTGGTCGCTGGCCAGGTCCAGATACTTCTGCAGCGCGTCGCTGGTCGCCGTCGTCACCTGCATCGTCTGTGCCTCCAGCACGGATGAAAGCAGTCGCAGTGCCAAACAAGAGAGTCCCCCGCTAAGAGCGCTCTCACAATCGCCTCCGCATCAAGTCAAACCACAGAGCCTGCTCTCTCCCATCCGGCACCCAGCCAGAGATTTCCCGGTGCATCGGTCCAACTTTCATCGTTGCCGGAAGCGGTGGCATTGCTCCTCGCTGACACCGGTACGTATACTCGACGGCGAACCAGAATCAGGTCTCCGGAGTCCCGCCATGAAAACCACCCTCACACTTCTTCTGTTCCTATTCTTAGCGCCGGTATTGCTGGCGCAGCGCCCCTGGCAGGAGATTACGGTGCCGACGGTGAGCCAGGCAGCGGCGAACTTCAAGGCGCCGCCGCACGAGTATGGCGCGATCTCTCCGTTTACCGGGTGGGACGGCCCGGATCCCGTAGCACTCAAGCAGCGGATTACGGCTGATTTGGACCGCATGTCGGCGAATGGGATGTTCGTTTTCAACCTCGCATCGGGACGCAAGTCTCCGGGCGAACCGCCGTACCTGTCGCCGGGACACATGGACGAAGTGAAGTTTATCGTCCAGGAGGCTGCGAAGCGGAACATGCGGTTCTGGATTCAGGATGAGTCGAACTACCCGAGCGGCTTCGCGGGCGGCTACATCTCGCAGCGTTACCCGCAGCTTGGCATGCAGGTGATGACCGCGGACATCTCGGTGCATGTGGTGACCGGCCAGGTGCTCGAGATGCCCGTGCCTCCGGACACGTTGGCAATCTGGGCGGTGCAGGGCAACCAGACGGTGGTCCCGATCCCGATCCCGGCGGACATGCAGTTGAAGTACCAGGCACCTCTCAGTTGTCAGGTAAGGTTTCTGCGGCACATCTACCTCAGCTCGCCAACGCGCAACGACAATCGCGCCGACGGGACTCGTGCGAAGAATGCAACCTACTCGCTGATCGATTATCTGGACCCCAAGGCGACCGACGCGTTCCTGCATATCACTCATGAGACCTACTACGGCGCGGTGGGAGACCAGTTCGGCAAGATCGTGATGGGCTTCTTTGGCGATGAGCCCGACTACAGCGAGAACAACACCACCGGCAGCCCCATTATTCCAGGCAGCAACGGCCTTCCCTGGACGCCTACGCTGCTGGAGCAGTTCAAGGCGCAGAAAGGATACGATCTGACGCCATTTCTTCCGGCGTGGTTCAACGGCCAGCCAACGGCGCAGTCCAATTTAGCCCGGGCCGATTACTACGACGTGTGGAGCGGCATCTTCCGCAATTCCTTCTTCGGCGAGCAGGCCAACTGGGCGAAGGCGCACAACGTCGAGTACCTGGTTCACCTGAACCACGAAGAGGCAATGCTCTCGCTGGAGAACAGCGAGGGCGACTACTTCCGCGACGAGCGATATGTAGGGGTTCCGGGAATCGACAACCTCAACCAGTTGGTCCCCAGCGCAGTGCACCGCTTCGACGCAACCTGGAGTACCAACAACAACTTCCCCAAACTGGCGTCGTCCGCGGCGCATCTCTTCGGCAGGCCGCAGGTGTGGGCGGAAGAGGGCGGTGGCACCGGCGTCGACGGCAAGTACCAGATGAACTTTCAACTGGTGCGTGGGGTCGACGCACTGCAGATTCGCGCCAACGGGCTGCGCGCCGGTGGTTCTGGCGGTGGCCAGGCGTCCGCGCCACCTCCGCCGGATACGCCCCAGACCCTTTGGTACGCAAACCGCGCCAGCTATCTGATGGCCATTGGCCGCCCTGCGGCGCAGGTTGGGCTGTACCATCCCGGCAACACCATCTGGCTCGGCGGCGATGCCGCGACCGAGGCCGACCGCAGCACAACCAAGCTCGGCTGGCAACTCTTCGAGCACCAGATCGACTGGGACTACTTCGACGAGCAGTCGCTCAGTTCGGTGGCGACGATCGAGAACGGCGGCTTCAAAAACCTCAGTGGGCAGACCTACAAAGCCATCGTCCTGCCGTCGATGACCGTCATCACCCGCACCGGCCTCGCGCGCTTGCAGGAGTTTGCCAAGGCGGGCGGCAAGGTCATCTTCGTGGGCAAGACGCCGAGTCTGGTCCTGGACAAGACCTTCATGGATGCGAAGGAGAAGCCGGACCTGAGCTTCGCCACGCTGGTTGAGCCTTCGGGCGACATCACGCCGGCGGTGATCGCGGCGCTGCCCAAGCCGGATGTCAAGCTGGATTCCGAATTCCTCCGCCTCACCTACACCCATCGCAAATTTGCCGACGGTGACATGTACTTCTTCTTCAATGAGAGCGACAAACCGGAGACGCGCACAGCAACCATCCAGGGACACGGCCAGGCGCAGGATTGGGACATGGCGACCGGCGAGATTCATCCCATGACCGCAGCGAAGGCCGAGGAAGATTCAGTGCAGATTCCTCTGGTGCTCGGGCCGTATGAGGCAAAGGTGATCGTGGTCGGACCGCGGCCCGCGGGAATCGCCGCCGCCGAGCCGTCCTTTGTGTCCGGGAAAACACTGGCGGATTTTAACGGAGACTGGAAACTGAATCTGAAGGGCAAGCAGTTGACCACACCCATCAAGCCGTGGGAGGAGCTTGGCGTAACATCCTTCGCTGGCCCGGCAACCTACAGCCTGCAATTCACCGCGCCCGCCAAGCCTGCCGGTAAGCATGTCTATCTGGAGATCGGCGATGTGCATGACTACGCGCACGTCACGCTCAACGGAAAAGAGGTAGGCGCACGGTCTTTCCAGCCCTATCGCTGGGATGTGACCAGCGATCTGAAGCCGGGCACGAACGACCTGAAGATCGAGGTGTATGGAACAGCCAGCCAAGGCCGGGGAGCAGGCGCGCCGCCTGCATCTACGCCACCTGCTGCTGCATCTGCGCCTGGTTCGGCACAGCTTCCTGCTGGCGGAGGGACGGAACCCGCTGCGGGGTCCAGGCGCCGGCCACAAGCCGGTGCAGCATCGGGAGCGGCTGTTCCGGGGGCTGCCCCGGCCGCGGGGCCAACTGCTGGAAGCGGAGCAAGCCGTGGCACCCCCTCTGCGCCCGCTACTTCGGGCCTGTTGAGTCCCGTCCGGTTGGTGGCCTACTGATTCCATTCTGAACCATCGTGGTTGCAAGCGTAGTGTGGTTGCAAGTTTACTTATGAGATCGATCCGAATCGCGGTCACCACAAAAGAGAGGTGCGGGAAGCCCTGAAGCTGAGTACGGAGTTAACCGCATTCGGTTTTTTGTACGGCGCTCATGTTTCCGAGCGCTTTCGCCTCTCGGAGAGTCAATAAAGGATAATCATGAGGTTACAAAAATGAAACGCACATTCACGCGCCGGGATTTCACAAAGATGACGGCAGCTTCCGCAGTTGCTGTAGGTCTGGCGCGGACACACGCGCAAAGCGCCGCCGCCCTGCTGTCCCAGAACACGCCGCCGCAGGTGGAAGAGCCCGGCGCGGTGGCCGCCTACGCGCCTGCAAAGGTGGCATCCAATGCCCCGGGCGACCAATGGTCCGGCCATGACTCGCCGGCACTGATCGCTGCCGCGCTGGCCAACCTGCCCGCCCTGCCGCCCGGTCCCTTCCAGCCCACATGGGACTCCATCCAGCAAAACTACAAGGACCCCGACTGGTTCCGCGACGCCAAGTTCGGCATCATGATGCACTGGGGCATCTACTCCGTGCCCGCCCACGCCAGCGAGTGGTATGTCCGCTACATGTATGGCGGCAATAAGGACGTCATGCAGTGGCACACCGAGCATTACGGGCCGCCCACCAAGTTCGGCTACAAGGACTTTTTGCCGATGTACACCGCGGCCAAGTGGGACCCGGACGCGTGGGCGCAGCTCTTCAAGAAGGCCGGCGCCAAATACGTCCTTGCGCCGGGAGAGCATCACGACGGCTTCTCCAACTGGGACAGCGCCATCAATCCGTACAACGCCGTCAACTATGGGCCACACCGCGACCTGGACGGCGACCTCATCAAAGCGGTGCGAAAGATCGGCCTCAAGACCGGAATCTCCGACCACTCCTTCTTCCACTTCGTCTTTATCCCCGCGCTTGCCGGGAGCGATGAGTACGACCCGAAGTGGGCCGCCTTCTACAACGTCGCGGACAAGAGCAACGCGGCGCGCATCAAGTTCATGCACGACTGGGTGGCGAAACGCATCGAGACCATCGACAAGTACCAGCCCGACATGCTGTGGTTCGACATGAACACCGACCACAACACGGACCCGCTGAAGACGCAGGTCTCCGCCTACTACTTCAACCGCGCGCGGCAATGGGGCAAGCAGGTGGGTATCAGCGCCAAGCAGGCCGCATGGGTCACCGGCCAGATCATGGATTACGAACGCGAAGGACGCGCGCCCATGGAGCTGGTCGATTGGATCTGGCAGCCCGACGATCCCATCACCGACAAGTTTGGCTATGTTACAGAGCAAAAACCGTACAAGCCAGACCAGTTCGTGTGGAAGATCGTCGAGAACAGCAGCAAGAACGGCAATCTGCTGCTGAACATCTCCCCACGCGCCGATGGCACCATTCCCCAGGAACAACAGGACGTGCTGTTGGCCATCGGCAAGTGGCTCGAAGTGAACGGCGAGGCAATCTACTCGACTCGCCCGTGGACAAAGTATGGAGAGGGCCCTGTGGCCGACGCAGCAGCCGCTGCAATGGTCAAGATACGCGCCGCAGGCAACTTTGCAGGCCGCACAAACGGGCAGAACCTGGGTGGTGCCGGGGTCAGCGGCGGCGGGATCTCGCGCAACGGATATACGCCCGCGGACATCCGCTTCACCACCCATGGCAACACGCTCTACGCGACGGTGATGAGCTGGCCGGGCGACGCGCCCGTCACCATCGCCTCGCTGGCCAAGGGCGCGCCGGTGCAGGGAAACGTCAAGAAGGTCGAATTGCTCGGCCATGCCGGGCCGCTCAAATTTACGCAGGATGCGGATGGGCTGAAGGTGATATTCCCGACGGAAAAGCCCTGCGACTTTGTCTATGCGCTGAAGATCACCGGACTTAAGCTGAGTTAATTCCACGGACTGGAGAGACCCGCCATGAAACGCACATTCACACGCCGCAAATTTCTGGAAACATCCGCGCTTGCCGCAGCCGCCGGTGGCTGCGCTCCTCTATGGCAATCGCGCGCCCGCGCTCAGGCTGCATCGACGGCTTCCGCCGCGCCCCTTCCGGCGATCGCTCGCGGCCCGTTCCAGGGCTCCCGCGAATCGCTCAATGCGTACCACATGCCGGATTGGTTTGCCGACGCCAAGTTCGGCATGTGGAACCACTGGGGGCCGCAGTCCGCGGCCGAGTACGGCGATTGGTATGCGCGGCGAATGTACGTCCAGGGAGAGCCGCAGTACCAGCACCATCTGGAACACTACGGCCACCCCTCGAAGACGGGTTTTGTGGACGTCATCAAGTCCTGGAAGGCCGACAAGTTCGACGCGGACTACCTGATGGGCCTGTATCAAAAGGCCGGAGCGAAGTATTACGTCGCCATGGGTTGCCATCACGACAACTTCGACATGTGGAACTCGAAGTTTCAGCCCCGTTGGAACGCGGCCAACAGCGGTCCGAAGAAGGACATCCTCGGCAGCTTCGGCAAGGCGGCCCGGCAGCACGGTCTGCGGTTCGGCGTCAGCGAGCACCTCTCCAACAGCTTCTGCTGGTTTGGTACGGCGCACGGCAGCGACAAGACCGGTCCGCTGGCCGGCGTTCCCTACGATGGCACCTGGCCGCAGTACGCCGATCTCTACCACAACTACAGCCAGATGCCGAAGGACTTCGTCGACAAGGTGGTGAATGCGCCCGCCAAGGGAGCGATCGCGATGAGCCGCGAAGGCCCCGATTCGTGGCGCATCAACTACTTCAATCGCATCATGGACGTGGTCTCGCAATACGATCCCGATCTGCTGTATACCGACGGCGGCATTCCATTCGGCGATGATGGACTAGCGATCGTCGCACATCTTTACAACACCAGCGCCGCCCACCATGGCGGCAAAGTCGAGGCGATCTACACCAGTAAGAGCCGGCCCGACGCTGAATCCGGCATGTGCCTGCTCGATGTGGAGCGCGGCGTGGTGGACGGCATCTGGCCGCGCGCGTGGCAGACGGACACATGCATCGGCAACTGGCACTACGATACGCGCGCCCGGTACAAGACCCCTAAACGCGTGATCGACATGCTGGTGGACATCGTCAGCCGCAACGGCAATCTGCTCCTCAACTTTCCGCTGCCCAACAGCGGCATGCCTGACGATAAGGAGATGGCCATCCTGGAGAGCATCACCGCGTGGATGGCGGCCAACAGCGAAGGAATATACGCAACCCGGCCATATAAGATCTTCGGTGCCGGGCCAGGCGCGGAGTTCAAGCCGCCGGCCGGCGCGCAGTTCAACGAGAACACCCGCCAGGACCTCACCGCCGAGGACGTTCGCTACACCATCAAGGGCAAGACGCTCTACGCGTTCGTGATGGGCTGGCCGGGCAAGGAAGCGGTGATCCCATCGCTGGCAACCACGGCCAAGCAGGGCGTTGGCAGAATCCAGAACGTGGAACTCCTCGGAGCGGGCAAGATGAAGTTCACCCAGAATGAAACCGCATTGACGGTACAGCTCCCGGAAAAGCAACCCAGTGAACATGCCATCGCGTTCAAGATCATGGGCGCGTGAGACAGAACCGGCACACCCGTAAGATCGCCGCAACCGCGATCCCACCCGCGGCGGCGGCGCAACCACCCTCAATGAGATCGCTCGGCACGCCAATGTTGGCATCATTATTGACCAGCGTTCCATCCCCATACGGGAGTCTGTCAAAGGCGCCTGCGAAGTTCTCGGCCTCGATCCGCTGTATGTTGCCAACGAAGGGAAGTTGCTTGCTTTCGTTGTGCCAAAGATGGCGGAAGCCGTGCTCGACCGAATGCGCCAGCATCCGCTTGGCTGCGACGCCGCCGTCATCGGCGAGGTGGTTGACACTCACCCCGGCATGGTCCTGATGAAGACAGAGATCGGCGGCACGCGTGTCCTCGACGTCATGTTCGGCGAGCAGCTTCCCCGCATCTGCTGATCGCCGGTGCGATCGGCTTCATGCCGTCGAAGGATGCCCTACAGCCGAGGTGTGTTCTTTGAAATACTCCGGATATTCGCGGTGCAGCTATCTTCCCTTTGAGGCCCTGGACTCCGGCGATCCCCAGGCGAAGATCATCGCCTTCCTCGACAGGATTCGCCGGACCTTCGCAGCGTAGTTTCCCCGCCCCCGAGAAGTTGGCCCCCGCCTACTTCTCCGCGGGCCCCTGCAATTGCTGGGGCCAGAAGGGTGCAATGCCATCAGTCACGACCACAGGCTTCGACGCAATCTGTATCTGCGCGGAATTCAAACCATCCCGCTTGGCCGTGACAGTGATGGTCCCAGCCGTCAGGGTCGAGCGCACCGCGACGCGGTTGATGCCGCACTCGGTATTGAGGTAAAGGTTGTTGGTCGAATCGAGCTTGCCGCTGTTGTAGCCTCCGCGCCAAATGCCGGGGCCGGCACATGTGAAGTCGACGCGTGCGTCGTCTGTGGGGCAACGCTGGCCCTTGCCGTCCATGGCCTCGAAGTCGATGAGCGCGATGTCCTCACCATCGGCCTGCAGGCCGTGCGGGCCGAGGATGGGGGTGAGACGGATGGCTACCGCTGGGCCTGCCGTCGTTATCTCCTGCTGGGCGGCGATCTTGTCACCGTTCTTGCCGATGGCCTTGATGCTGCCGGGGGCGAAGGCGATGTCGGGGAAGGCGAAGACCCAGTTGTTGTCGGGTTTGGAGTTGACGCCGGCGGATTTGCCGTTGACGAAGAGCTCGACCGACTCGGTGTTGGCGACGACGTAGACGGTTTTGACGGTCTTGGAGCCGTCGGGCTGGGTGGCTGGGTAGGTCCAGTGGCCGAGGATGTGCAGGTCGGGCTGCTCGCTCTGGATGACGCGGTGGGCGTAGTAAATCTCCTTGGGCAGTCGCATGGCATCCACCTTGCCGCTGACGCGGCAGACTTCGGTGGAGTCCTGGCGGCCGTCGGCGTCCTCGTCGGTGAAGTAGATGGAGCAGTAGGCGGACCAGCGGGAGTGCGCCGGGTCAGTATTGGAGATGCGGTTACTCCAATAGTCCCAGTAACGCTTGACGCCGGCGACTGCAAAGCTCTCCGAGGTGTACTGATAGGTATCGTTCGGTCCCTTTTTGAAGCCGTAGTACGGCGGCGAGTCGATGTCCCAGAAGCGGCGGGCGCCTTCGTCGCGGAAGTCCTCGGACTCAATGATGGGCGCATGGTCGCGCCGTTCGGCCGAGTAGGCGCGGAACATCGCCTTCGGGCCGTTCAGCGTTTCCACTCCTCTGTCCTGGGCCATCATCACGCCGTAATACTCCGCAATGGGGGTTGTAGCCGTATTGATCGCGGTGTTGGCGTCGCCACGCGCGCCCATGGCGCGACCGCCGTCAGGATCCCATTGCTTGCGCAGATCGACCATTTGCTGCATCTGGCCGGGCGCAACCATGGTGTTGCCCGCCTCCCAAAAGAAGATGCTGGGGTTGTTGCGGAAGTAGACGATCGAATTGCGCATCACCTCGACGCGCTGGTCCCATTGGCGTCCCGTGACATCGCGCTCGCTGTCGCCGGCCGGACAGACCTGGACGATGCCGAAACGCGCGAAGGAATCCGCATCCACCTTCTGCGGCGAAATGTGCATCCAGCGCATGTAGTTGCCGTGGCAGTCGCGGATGAGCTTGGCGGTGTAGTCGTGCATCCAGTCGGGATAGCCTGCGCCGACACCAGCCCATTCATCGGCCGAGCGCTGGGAAAATCCCTTGAGATAGACGAACTTCTCGTTGATGTAGAGGCCGCCCGTGCCCGCGCCACCCTTGAACTCGGCCTTGCGGAAGCCGGTCTCGATGCGGTTGACATCGACCGCCTTTCCGTTGACCTTGAGGATGCTGTAGACATCGTAGAGGTAGGGGTCTTCGACGCTCCAGAAGCGCGCGTTGGCGAGGGGACCGGTGGCGGACATGACGCTTTTTTCGCCGTCCACCATGTCGACGGGGTCGCCATCGAACTGCGCGCAAACGCGTCCGTTGTGGTCGACGATGACGGCTGAGAGGCCCACCGTCGCACGGTCGCCCGAGGTGTTGTGGACCTCGGCATCGACGGTGACGCCGGCGGTCTTCTTCGCGATGTTGAAGTTGCCGGCGTGGATGTAGACGCCCTGGCTCTCCAGGCCGTAGTAGAGCGGCAGCGTCTGGTGGATCTTGCCCGTAACATGCAGCCAGACATGGCGGTTGATGCCGCCGTAGTTGGGGTTGAAGTTGTTCCCGCTCCACTGATAGCTGGTTCCCACGCAGGGGGTGCCATCGGCGTTCTTTGGGTTGGCCATGCAGAAGGCGCGTTCCTTGTAGGCGGTGGTGTTGTCCACTTTGACCGCCAGCACGTTCCCCTGTGCGCCGAGATGCACTGCGTCCGTAATGTCGATGCCATAGGCGGTGATGCCGTTCTCATACAGGCCGACCTGCTTGCCGTTGAGGAAGATGTCTCCAGCCTGGCGCATGCCTTCGAACTCGAGGAAGACGCGGTTGCCGGTAAGCGCGGCAGGGAGCTTGAAGTGCTTGCGATACCAGGAGAGTCCTTTGTACGTACCCATGTCGCCGCCGCCGTGGGAGATGAGCTTGCGGAAGGAATCGACATCATTGAAGCTGTGGGGTGTCGCAATTGTGGTCCACTTGGAGTCGTCGAAGGCGGGAACTTCGGCGCCGGAGACATCTTCACGGATGAACTTCCAGTCGTAATTGAAGTTCAGCGTAGAGCGTGGGGATTTGGGAGGAGTATATGGCCCGTTCGCGGACTGGGCTGCGGCGAATGCTGGATAGGCCCGGCCTAGCACAACCGGCAATCCCAAAGCCATGAACGTGCTATTCCCAATGAACTTGCGGCGAGTGACTTTGCGAGATGACATATGGCTTAGGCACCTTTCGGGTTTCGGGTCCGCGGGGGGCGGTGGTTGGGACCGGGGCAACAGGAGCGCCGGGACGGCCACTGCCGGGCGCGGCCGGGTAGGCGTTGCTGCCGTCGTTGAGTTCCAGGCGGACGTATGGTCTGCCCGATCTGTTGTACCAGTTCGTTTGTTAGTGTAGCGCAGCAATCCCTGAGTTCGGATAGTCGAAGCAGCAGCCGGAGTTGAAGTGCTGGCCGTTAATGACCCATTACTGTCCCTCCGCCTGGTCGTCTACTGCGGTGCCCTTGGCGTCGTCCACGCGGAGGCCCATGCCCGGCTCGATGAAGACGCCGTACGCATTGTGGCCCATGACCGTCATCGGTGCCATGTCGGCGACCGGGAGGTTGTCGTAGCCACCCATGCCGCACCACTGAATCCGCCGCGGGACGGCTGGGTGAGGTGGTTGTGCTTACCGGATTGGTCGTAGATGGTGGTGATCCAGCAGTATGTATTGGCGCAGAACGCGTCCTAAGCGGACGCGTTGGCGTAACCACCCGCATCCGACCTCTTGGGCTGAACGACGCCGATGTCCAGTGTCTTGCGGTCCGACTGGCGCAGGACCTGGTAGAGTGGGCCGTTGTACGAGGCCTACAGCGCGCGCGTGGTGCTGTGGGCGGCCACGCAGGGGTCACCAGCGGCGGCGTAGATGTCACATGGGCCTTGCGGCCTGTGCGGAGGGACATTGCGTCCCGCCCCGGCCTGGGCTGCCATCGTCAAATTTGCGCCAATCAGCGTGAGCGGCAGTGCGAGCATTGGCACAAGATTGATTCTTGTTTTCATGTTTATCCTATTTGCCTTGGCGGCCTTCTTTTGGCATCTGGAATTCTCACGGTTGCGGGGATGGTTTGCAAGTAAATCGAAGCGCATAGGCAATATCGACGCCAAGACTGTAGGTGAAAAATATCTGCCCATCTGCGACATGCAGATCCAGTAAAACGCTTCCTGGCCACGTCTGGCTCTTCATCGATCCAATGCTCTCGGAGCGAAAATTTCAATTATTTTCGTCGCCTTGCCGCGAAAACTGGCTCGATCTTCCACTACTTGTAGTAGTCGTTTTTAGTTGACCTCTCGACCCACATAGCCGGGGTCTTGATCTAACCTGAGTTGCTGAAAACATGGAGATATATCCAGCATCCCCGATTGTCCGTGCTCCATCCCGTGCGGCGCAGTATGTCCGCATATCGACAGAACATCAACAGTATTCACCCCAAAACCAACTCGACGTGATCCGGCAGTATGCTTCCGGCCGCAACATGGAAATCGTGAAGGTGTACCCGGATCACGGACGGAGTGGACTTGATCGGCCCCGGTATTATTGAGCCAACCTGAGGTTAGTCTTCGGCAAGACCCGGGCCTGAAGCGGGCTCACGGGATCGGGCATCTCAGTTTCTTGAATTGTTCTCCTCTTTGACTTAGCGATAGTGATAGAACGTAACGCGCATCACGGACGGCGGCTGGGGTGTGTTCCCCGCTCCTGTGCCACGGCCGCCTCTGCCTTGGACGCCCAGCGGTATCTGGGAGCCGGGCAGGTTTTTGTTGGCTTCGGCGGAGACGTCGTAGCCGCGGCCCATGATATCGTCGCCGTTGACGCGGCGTTGCATGACCCAGATGCCGTTCTTGAATGCGCCGCGCTCCATGATGGCGGGCGCAGCGACCCTGGAGTTGGGGATGTTGTTCGGCGATACAACGAACGGGAACGATGCGTTGGTCGCGAAGTAATACTCATCCGGGGCGGTGTTGACAATAAGCACGAAAGGCTTGTCGAGGAAGGACAGCCCAACAATGGCGCCGCGTCCCTCACCCTGAGGTGCAGCCTGGGCACCTCCAGCAGCTCCGTCGCGTCCTTGACCCTGAGGCGTAGCTTGGGCAGCTTCACCCGCTGCGCCGCCACGAGCGCCAGTCACGGGGGTGAAATCGAAGATATATCGGCCCATCGCGACCTTCCCGGGATTCTGCCCCGGTTCAAGCTCGATCAGTTTGATCGCATCTGGCTTGCCTTGCGCCTCGGCAATCGCGCCCGAGATCGAGTTCATGAACGCATACGACCGCACGAACGGGTCTTCAGAGGTCACGTTCCGGCTACCGTCAACGCCGAAGGGGGAGAAGCACAGGAGCTTGAGTTGCGTGAACCCCATCCACGCGTTGTTGGCGTTCAGTCCGGTTTCGGGATTCCAGGCGGGGTTGCCGTTGCGCGAGTAGGTCTTGATGATTCCGGCGTAATCCGGCAGGTAGATGTCAGGCGCCAGGATGTCGATCGCCGGGCCCCCTGCCCGCCAGATGTCATGCACCAGCGGCTCGGGTCCGCCGCTGGGGTAGTCGCCCGCGCCGATGTCGGCGGGCTGCACGAGCCACGTGTTGACATACATCGGGATCGGATATTCCATCTTGCCCTGCGCCGCCACGTAGCCGATGTAGCGGGAGTAGTTCCACGCCATGAAAATCTCATCCGTGTGGTTGAAAAGCTCGGCACCGGCCGGACGCTTCGAACGATTGGGGCTGTTGGGTACCGGTGGATCATCCGCCGGACGCTGAACATTCTTGCCGAAAACTTGTTCCCAGGTGCCGCCGGTCTTGTCGCCTGCGGCGTCCCAAATCTTCTTCAGCTCCGGCAGCAAGTGGTCCTTGTTCTTCTGAAGATAGTCGGTCAGTTCCTTCGGGACCGGGCCGGCAAAGGCGGCATTGGCGGCGGGGTCGAAGTCCCTGGTGGTTCCCATGGTGCCGACTTCATTTTCGACCTGAAATGCGATAACAGTGTGGGTCTTGTCCACCTCGCGGATGTGTTTCATGACGGCGGCGAAGGCCCTGGCGTCGGCGTTACGATTGTTTTCGCTCAGCGTGGAGAGGATCTCAAGGGTCTTGCCCTGGGCGTTGACCACGCGCGGGAAGCGATCCTGGTTGGCCTTGACCCATAGAGGCGGGAAGTGCGACAAGCCGTTCTTCCAACTGGCCATCCAGAGCAAGACGAGCCGCACATTGTTGGCGCGTGCGGCTTCAATCTGATAGTCGATCATCGAGAAGTCGAACTTGCCTTCTTCGGGTTCAACCAGGTCCCAGGAAACGACCGTAAGGACGGTGTTGAAATTGGCCTGCGCCAGCCGCGCGATGGTGGCCTTGGTGGC
>PLOT01000257.1 GCA_003142215.1 Granulicella sp.
GCCGTCATCGCATGGTCGGGCGAAGTGGCAGACCGCAAGCCCGGCAAGTTCGCCCGCCTGAAGCGGCTCTTCAGACGCAAACCCTCCAAGGTTGCCACGCTCGCGAATGCCCCGGATAGCCATGTATAAGAGCTTCTTCCATCTCCACAGCACACCCTTCGCCGACAGCCCGGATCCGCGCTTCCTGGTGCGGATGCCGCAAACCCGCGAGGCCCTCTCCACCCTCGAGTACGGCATCAGTGCACACAAAGGGTTCATCGTCCTCACCGGAGAGGTCGGTACCGGTAAAACCACCCTGCTCCGCTCCGCTCTCGCCTCCTTTGACCCTGGCCGCGTCTTCAGCTCCTTCGTCTTCAACCCGCGCCTCGACATCCTCGACTTCCTCGAGTTCATCCTCGCCGACTTCGGCATCGTCCCCCAGGCCCGCACCAAGAGCGGAATGCTCATCCAGCTCAACCGCTGGCTCATCGAGCGCTTCCGCTGCGGCGAGTCCTCGGTCATCGTCATCGACGAGGCGCAGAACCTCTCCTGGGACCAGCTCGAAGAGATTCGCCTCCTCACCAACCTCGAAACCCCCACACGCAAGCTGGTCCAGATCATCCTCTCCGGCCAGCCCGAACTGGAAGAGAAGCTCACCGCCCCCAATCTCCGCCAACTGCGCCAGCGCATCGCCCTCTGGGCGCGAATCCACGCCATCGCCGACACCGAGGCCTCCACCTACATCGCCCAGCGCCTGCTCGTCGCTGGCTCCTCCGACCGCATCTTCCCCGACGACGCCGTCGCCGCCATCTTCCGCGCAAGCCGCGGAATCCCACGCATCATCAACCTCATCTGCGAACAGGCCCTCATCCTGGCCTACGTCGAACAACTCCACCAGATCCCCGCCCCACTCATCCTCGCTGTGGTGCGAGACCTCAACCTCGACCAACTGCCATTCATGGCCTCCTCCTCGCACACCGGCCCACCCACAAGTGTCGCGCTCCCATCGCTGAAGCATCCACAGCGCGAAGAAGGAGGTGAGGAGAGATGAGCAAAATCTACGAGGCAATGCGCCGGGCGGAGCTGGACGCTGCCAACCGCGCCGCCGCTGAACCCGCTCCCCCTGCACAGCCCGCCAGCCAAATCCCCGCCGCCAATCCCATTCCCGCAGCCCCAGTTCCACCAGCGCCAATCCCTGCGGTCGTCACGACGATTCCCATTGCCCCCGCGCCAATTCCCGCCGCGCCCGTCATCGCAATCCCCATTCCCGCCGCCGCACCAATCGCCGCACCAATCGCAAAAGCGCCAATAACCGACTCTGCGCTCGATCTCGCCAACATCCGCCAGGTCACTTGGGACCCCTCCCTGCATCAGCTCCCCGCACTGGAACAGCGCGGTGCCGCGGTCGAACAGTTCCGCACCCTGCGCTCGCGCATGCAGGCGTTTCGCGATCTCAACACCCTCAAGTCCATCCTTATCTCCAGCGCTCTGCCGCAGGAGGGCAAGAGCTTCGTCGCCATCAACCTCGCCATCACCTTCGCCCGCCACAAGGGCAGACGAGTCCTGCTCATCGACGGAGACATGCGCCGCGCCACCCTGCACAATCTGCTCGGTGCCCCGGAGGGCCCCGGCCTCACCGAATATCTCGCCGGCAAAGCCACCCTCACCGATGTCATGCAGTGCCCCAATCCCAGCGAAACCGGCACTCCCTTGCCCCCGGGCCTCGCCTCGCTGGTCTTCATCCCAGGTGGCCTCGCCAGCGATAAGGCTGGCGACCTCTCCGGCAATCAACGCTTCGGACGTCTCATCGCCGAAGCAGCACCCCACTTCCACTGGATCGTCGTCGACTCTTCCCCCGTCAACCTCGTCTCCGACGGCGTCAACCTCGCCCGCGCCTGCGATGGAGTCCTGCTCATCGCACGAGGCGGCCACACCAAATTCGAGGCCGCCCAGCGCGCCCTCGCCGAACTCAAAGCCTCCAATGTCCTTGGCTTTGTCCTCAACGCCGTTGAGGACCAGCCCGCAACCGGGGGTTATTATGGCTACGACCAATACGACAAGATCGAAGAGAACCAGGTCCACAGGCAATGATCCGCTTCTTGAACGTCTACTACCCCACGCGAACTCTCCTCCTCCTGCTCTGCGAAGCATGCATCGTCAGCGGCTGCTTTCTGGCCGCCGCCTGGTTCATGCTCGGCTCTGGAGACACAGCCCTCGCCCTCCAGTATGAACACGGCGCTCTCAAGATCGCCGTCATCACTCTCGTCACCCTCGTCCTCTCCTACTACTTCGACCTCTACGAACCTAGAATCGTCTCCGTCCGCCTGCAAATCTACTTCCGAATCCTCCTGCTGCTCGGTTTCGACTGCTTCCTTGTCTCCGCCTGCCTCTTCTTCGATCCCGAATTCGCCATTGGCCCCTTCGTCTATACCCTCGGCTTCGTCCTGCTCGCACCCTCCCTCATCCTGATGCACAGGGTCTACGAGTGGGTCGGCGCTCAAAAGTTCTTCCGCGAACGCGTCTACGTCCTCGGTGCCGGTGACTACGCCCGCTCCATCGTCGGCATCATCCGCTCCCGCCCCGACATTGGCATGGAGGTCGTCGCCTGGGACGATCTGTTGGTAGTGGAACCCTCCGAGCGGAGGCAGGTCTGGGTCGCCGTCCTCGACCACATCGCCAAGGTCAAACCTTCCGTCCACCGCATCATCGTCGCCATGGAACACCAGCGCGGAGAACTCCCCGTCCAGGAACTCCTCATGCTCCGCTTCCGCGGCATCGCCATCGAGGAGGACAGCACATTCCGCGAACGGCTCTACGGCAAGATCCAACTCGATGGCCTGCGCCCCTCCAGCTTCCTCTACAGCGAAGGCTTCCGCATCCTGCCCTCGCAGCAGTTCACCCGCCAGTTGGTCAGCCTCACCGCCGCCGCACTCGGACTTCTTCTCTTCTTGCCCTTTTTCCCCTTCGTCGCCCTCGCCGTCAAGCTCTCTTCCCATGGCCCCCTCTTCTTCCGCCAGCCCAGGGTCGGCATGGGCGGTCGCATCTTCAACGTCGTCAAGTTCCGCACCATGTTCACCGACGCCGAGGACGAAGGCGCAAAGTGGGCCACCAAGGACGACCCGCGAGTAACCACCCTCGGCATGGTCCTGCGCATGACGCGCATCGACGAGATCCCCCAGCTCTGGAACGTCCTGCGCGGAGACATGGGCTTCGTCGGCCCGCGCCCCGAACGTCCCGAGTTTGTCGCATGGCTCACCGAGGAACTCCCCTTCTATTACCTCCGCACCCTCATCCGCCCCGGACTCACCGGATGGGCACAGGTCCGCTACGGTTACGGCGCCACACTGGCTGAAACCAAGGAGAAGCTGGAGTACGACCTCTACTACATCAAGCACATGTCGCTTGGCCTAGACCTGCTCATCATGTTCGAGACCATCAAGACCATCCTCCTGCGCCGCGGCGCACAATAGCCCATAGCCCATAGCCCGCAGCCCATAGCCCATAGCTCATAGCAGAAACACAAATCCCTCCGCCGTCATTCTGGCGAAGCCCCACGAGTCGTCATTCTGGCGAAGTCCNNATTCTGGCGAAGCCAGAATCTCAGTATTTGTCTTATGGATCGGCTGACGAAACCACATGGAACCGCGCAAGCCCGCAGCGCAAAAAAGAGACACAGCCCGAAGGGCCATGTCTCTTGTCGAATCAATCAACGCTGAACTTACTTCTGGACCTTCTCCCGCGCGGCCACGGCTGCGGCCAGCGCGGCCTTCGCCGTGCCCACCAGGCTGGTAAAGCCCGCCGCATCGTGCACTGCAATCTCCGCCAGTATCTTGCGATCCAGAGCATTGCCCGCCAGCTTCAGCCCGTTGATGAACGTCGAGTAGCTGATCTCGTTGGCGTGGCACGCCGCGTTGATGCGCACAATCCATAAAGCGCGATACTGCCGCTTCTTCTGCTTGCGCCCGGTGTAGGCAAACTTCAGGCTGCGCTCCACGGCCTCTTGCGCCGCCTGGTACAGCTTGGATTTAGTGAGGAAGTAGCCACTCGCGCGCTTCAGAATCTTCTTGCGCCGGTCGCTGCGTTTTGTACTCCGTTTTACACGGGGCATCTTGGTTCTCCTTTTGCGTACATCACGGCGCTAAGCGCCATTTTGGTTACGCCCGGCTGGAGGAAAGGGTTCCTCTTCACACAGGCTATGCAACTCCAAGTCTCGGTGGGTTTCACTTCGTAAACCCAGGGGCCGTAACGCATCCATCTGGCCCTTTGCCTTTGGTTTCCGTCTCCGTGACCTCTAACATCCGGCCCAGAATCCGAACTCCGCGGCGGCTCGACTTGAAAAACTCCGGCACTCCCTCCTCAACCTCAGGCGTAGGGAAGCATCCGTGCTACCTTCGGCGTGTCCGCCTTCGAGACCAGAACCGATTGGCCGAGATGGCGCTTGCTCTTGGTGGCCTTCGAGGTGAGGATGTGGCGCGTCTTCGACTGCCCGCGCTTGAACAGGCCCGAAGCGGTCTTGGTAAAGCGCTTGGCTGCGCCCGTGTGGGTCTTCAACTTTGGCATGATGTTTCCTGACGAAAAGCTACGTTGGACAGCACCTTTTATTGTATACGAGGATCGCCCTGGAGCGAAACCTCGGGAACCTTGCATAAGGCGCGGGGCTTGTGAACTGTCATAAAGGGCCGCTCGACTGCCAGGTGAAACAAATAAGACAGCCCAAGAATAATTGGCGTAAGACCGAAACACATGAATAGCAATCGCAAAGGCCCCGGCGGGAACCTGGGTAGCAGTCCGATTCTGGTATCCAGGTAAATGGTCTGAATCACCGCATGGATGAGATAGATGCTGTAGGAAAAACCGCCCAGCCAGGTGAAAAGCCGCAGGGAAAGCACCGCGCGAGGCCAGAAATTGCTGCGCGCACAAAGAGTCATCATGCAGCTAATGCCGACGCCAACGATCAGATCTTGATATACCTCCTTCACATCCGGCAGAGCCAGGAATCCAATTAAGCAGATATAGAAAGTTATTTTGAGAGCACGAAGGTGGCGTTCATCGAGACTACGCTCCGCTGCATAGGCGCCGAGGGCGAAGACGAACAGGTAGTTGATGCTGCCGCGGTGCCCCGATAAATAGAGAGCGAGGTGACTGGCGACGAAGAAGCAGATCAGCATGTAAATCGATCCCCACCGTCTCCACAGGAGCACCATCGAAGGGAAAATCAGATAAATCTGCACCTCAGTCGCCACCGACCAGAGCGGCCCGTTGAACATATAAGCGAGATTCGGCGACCAGTTATGGACCATGAAAATATGAGCGATGATGGCGCGAATGATGAATGGATTGGACAACCATGCCAGGCGCAGGCCCGCCGGGGTCAACAAGAAAACGCACATCGCGATGCCCGCCGCCAACGCGACGTAGTAGGGCGCGAGAATGCGCCGGGCCCTCTTGCCGTAGAAATGAAGGGTGCCTCCCCTGAGCGTAAAGCCAGCTCGCACCACAGGAAGCCCCAGGCAATATCCTGAGATTGCGATGAAAATTGTGACCGCGGCACGGCCCCAGCGAAGAAAAAAGAGACCGCCGGGCATCTCAAGTCCAACGTATGAGGCCTGACATGAGTGATGGATCACGACATACAGCGCCGCGATGCCTCGCAGTCCATCCAAGAACTTCAGGTGCGGAGTTACCGGAGCAGACGCTCCAGTTTCAAATTTGCCTGCATACTCATCAGCCAGGCAGCGAGGTCCTTGCGCTGCCGGGAATAGCCACGCCATGATGCAAATGGGGCGACGCCAGATGTGGCAATCCCCATCGTTATGCCGTGCATTTGCTAGGAGCGAACCAGCCCTCAACTTTGGCATTTGCTTCCTGGACAAAAGGCTACATTGGACCGTATTTTCAAGTTTAGCGGATTCCGCGCGATCTGCCTGACAATCGCTCTCCATTCGCTCTCTAGTGCATTTTCGGAATTGCTGTAGACCAAAAATGAATTGTCATTCTGACCCTGAGCTTGACGAAGGGGAAGAATCCCCGCATTTTTCTCGTGGTGCCACGGTCTACACCATTGACTAAAGCGCTCTAGGTGGTTCCGGCCTTCCCCACTTCGGATACTACAAGCAGATTTATTCCTGCGCCGCCGAGCACCTGGACCGGCATCGCGGCCCGATCGCCGCGACCAACCCACTCTACGCGCGCCGGTCAGACCCCCAGAAGCGCGCTTGAGGACGCTCTGCAAGGGTGACGCAAGCCATGTACTTTCAAGGCGATCCATGTTGAAAATGAATTGCGAACCATGCCCTCGCGGCGTAATGTAATGGAAGAATCCGTCCGCCGTCCCGTCAATCTCGACATAGATCCAATGAACCCAGTTTCGAGGAGAACCCCGTGCCCCTGAATCGCTTTCTTCCCGTCGCTACAGTCTCGCTGCTCCTGCTGGCGATCGGTTGCAGCCAAACCCAGCAGACAGGCCCCGCCTTCACGCTCTATATGGTGCAGAACAGTACAGGAATTGCAGGCAGCAGCGTACTGGAGCTGCCGGCAATCAACGGCCAGAACGGGCAGTCGCTCGTCTCTCCAGCCAACACCATCGACGTCCCCATGCAGACCTCGTTCCAGGCACTGGCCGTCGACACCGCGGGCAATCTCTACGTCTCCGCCAGCGTCGTCACCGCTCCGCCCATGCTCTACGAGATCCAGGTCTATGCGCCCACAGCCACCGGCGCGGCCACACCCGCGCGCACGATTGCCAGCGCCAGCCTCACCGCGCCGGCAACCTCCATCGCCGTCGATGCAGCGGGTGAGGTCTATGCGCTCACCGGAAACTCGATCGGCGTCTTCGCCGCAACCGCCGCCGGCACATCGACGCCCGTCCGCCTCATCTCCGGCAGCCTCACCCTGCTCAACTCTCCCAGTTCGATCGCCGTGGACGCGGCACAGAACATCTACGTCGCCAACACCAGCGGCAACAACGTCCTGGTCTTCTCCTCCACGGCCACCGGAAACGTCGCACCCGCCGGCATCCTCTCCGGCGCGGCCACCGGGATCGCCACGCCACTGGGCGTGGCGCTCGACTCGACCGGAAACATCTATGTGGCGTCGTTCAACCAGCCCAGCAACTCCTCGCTGGTGCTCGAGTTCGCCCCCGCAGCCACAGGCAATGCCGCCCCCACCCGCGCGCTGACCTCCGTCGCCTCCTATGCGCTCGCCGGACTGGCGGTCGATGCCCTCGACAACCTCTACGTCTTCACCCAGGCCCCCACGACGAACCAACTGGCCGTCGACGTCTTCACCCCGGACGAGTCCGGCAGCACCGCCCCCGTCGAGACCATCACCGCGGCCTCCTGGACCGCCTCCAACTACGGCCAACTCGCCGTCCACTAAACCAGAGCATTTTTGGGATTGCTATAGACCAAAAATAAATTGTCATTCTGACCCTGAGCTTGACGAAGGGGAAGAATCCCCGCATTTTTCTCGTGGTGCCATGGTCTACACCATTAACGAAAATGCTCTAATCCCGGTTTTTGCGTCGCGGCACAAGGCGTTCATGTCAGACCTGATCCACACGATGCGTCTCTGGAGCAGCCGCCAGCGCAACCGTGCCGTCTGGTCCGCATTCGCAGGCGTCTCGCTGCTCTCCGTCGCCCTTACATGGAAATTCCACTCTGTCTTCCAGCAGTCCGATGCGAATCAGTATCTGGCCATGGCGAACCATCGGAAGAACCTCATCATGTTGCCGTTCGCCTCCCGGCAACTCGGCATCCTCATCGTTCAGGCTTTTGCTCGTCTGCTGCACCTGTCGATCGCCCATAGCTTCTTCCTGGAAGGTGCCTTGTGCTTCGCCGTCTTCCTGGGAACGGTCCTCCATCTTCTCGTCCGCTCCGGCGCACCGCGATGGATGCTCCCGGCAATCGCCGGCATGTTCTTCTGGCCCCAGCAGCTCGAAGACCTGCTGCTGCCCGATCTTCTCTATGCGGCGTTGATCTGTTGTTTTCTTCTTCTGTTGTGGCGCGGCCACATGATGCTCGCCGCACTCATGATGTTGCCGCTGATGATCGCGCGCGAGTCAACGCTGTTCACTGTCGTATGCTTCCTCATCGCCGGCGGGCGCCGTCTCCGTCTCCGCGAGGCCGCCGCGTCGGTCCTCGCAACCGTAGCCGGAATCTCGATCGTCCATCGCCTCACACTGGACGCGCAGCCCAACCAGGAGAACATCTCGCCCATCTTCTACATGGCGGCGAAGATGCCCTGGAACTTCCTCAAGAACGTGCTTGGCCTGAATCCCTGGGCCAACGTCTACCGCGCATGTGAAGTGCCCCGGTGGCAGATCCCCTTGCACCTGGGGCCGCTGCACGCAATCGGTCTCTGCGCCGCCGACTTCAGCTATCCTCTCCGTGCCGTCGCCGCCGCACTGGCCAGCTTCGGGCTTCTCCCATTGCTCCTCTTCCAATTGCGCCGGGTGCGCATCGAGCCAGCCAGCCCGCTCGGTCGCAATGCGATCTTCCTGCGCTTTTGCGTCCTCTACGGCGTCGCCTCGTTCCTTCTCACCCCGTTGCTCGGCGAATCGTTCCTGCGCCTGTACTTCTACAGTTGGCCGCTCTTCCTGGTTGCAATTCCCCTTCTGATGGGCGCGGCACGGGCATCTCTCGCCTCCACTCCAGCCGCCCTGCTCTTCCTCGCAATGCACCTCTCGCTCTCCTGGATGATGCTGCAGAACAACTTGTGGTTGACGGTCCTGGTAGCTCTGCTCGTCTACACGGCGGGTTGGCTGCTCATCCGGCACTCCTGGCGACCCAGCCCGGAGTCATCCTCCTGACTGAACCTGAGCGAAATCGAAGTCCGGAATCTCCGTATTTTGTTCGTAACGCAACACGCCGCTGAAGCCAGCTCTTCCACCCCCCCGCCACAACCCCTTCCGCAGCCTGTTAATCCCTCTTTTTGCACCGAAATCCGCTCCCAATTTCACCCTCCCAAACGTGCTATAATCAAATGGTAAACAGAAGGCGGTATTTTGCTGAAAACACTGCTTTGGCGCGCCTTTTCTGAACTCTTCGGGCCAGCTTCCAGCCCACGTTTCTAGTCCCTGTTTTTTGCGGCCGCCGCATCCGCCGCATGGAGTGTGAATGGCATCGACCGTAATCAGCCCTGAAGTTGAACTCCTGGAGACGCAGCCCGGCAAAATGATCGACATTCCCGACGACCCGCAGGACGAGCCGAAGAAAGACGGCAGCGGCTACTCCGCCGAGAATATCACCGTGCTCGAAGGTCTCGCTGCCGTCCGCCTGCGTCCAGCCATGTACATCGGCTCCACCGGAGAGATGGGCCTGCACCACCTGGTCTACGAGGTGGTCGACAACTCGGTCGACGAGGCCCTCGGCGGATACGCCACGCGCATCGACACCACCATCCACGTCGACAACTCCATCACTGTCGTCGATAACGGCCGCGGCATTCCGGTCGACGACATGATCACCAACGGCGAAAGGATGCCCGCCGTCCAGGTCGTCCTCACCAAGCTGCACGCCGGCGGCAAGTTCGACGCCTCCAACTACAAGGTCTCCGGCGGTCTGCACGGCGTCGGCGTCAGTTGCGTCAACGCGCTCTCCGAGGAGTTCGATGTCGAAATCTGGCGCGACGGCTTCGCATGGGAGCAGGACTACGCCAAGGGCGCCCCCATCAGCAAGCTGCGCCGCATGGGTCCGTCGAAGCAACTCGGCACCAAGGTCCATTTCCTGCCCGACAAGTCCATCTTCACCGTCACCGAGTTCAACTACGACACCCTCGCCCAGCGCCTGCG
This sequence comes from Granulicella sp., assembly GCA_003142215.1. Taxonomy (GTDB): domain Bacteria; phylum Acidobacteriota; class Terriglobia; order Terriglobales; family Acidobacteriaceae; genus Edaphobacter. The sequence continues at coordinate 9,770 of PLOT01000257.1, forward strand.
TGAGCTCGCCTTCCTCAACAAGGGCCTCGAAATCACGCTCACCGACGAGCGCGTCACGGACCCCAAGACCGGCGAATCCAAACAGCAGCTCTTCAAATACTCCGGCGGAATCTCCGAGTTCATCAAGCACCTCAACCGCGGCAAACAGGTCCTCCACGACAAGCCCATCTACATGGAGGCAGAGCGCGACGGCGTCGCCATGGAGATCGGCCTGCAGTACAACGACGCCTACTCCGAGACCGTCTTCACCTTCGCCAACAA
>PLOT01000001.1 GCA_003142215.1 Granulicella sp.
CCTGTAGCTGTATCATTCTCTGCAAGTTGATGGAGACCCCCTGCATGGCCGACTTTGCTCGCCGCACGCGTTCTGGTGTATCCGCATTCCTTGCCGCAGCCGCCTACCTGGCGTTTGCAGCCTCACCAACCGCCCTCGGCCAGAACGGCGCGGCAACCGCGAAGCAGGCCCCGCCGCAGTCGGATGTGCCGACGATCAAGGTCACTGCGCGCGAGACGGTGGTGGATGTGACCGTGACAGACAAGGACGGCAAGCCCGTGCCTGGGCTGACGCGGGCTGATTTTACGGTGCAGGAAGACGGCAAGTCGCAGGCGATACGGAGCTTTCAGGAGTACGACACGGCTGCCCCATCCGCCGCAAAGGAACTCCCCAAGCTCCCGCCCAACATTTACACCGACCTGCAGCCTCCGCCTGCCAGCAGCGCCGTCAACATACTCCTGCTGGATTTTGTAAACACCTCCCCCGGCCACACTCCCGGCGCGGCACCATTGACTTTGGAGCAGGCATTCGCTGTTCAGCACCACGTAAAGCAGGAAGCAATGAAATATCTGCAAACCATGACGCCGGGAACACGTGTCGCCGTCATCGGAATGTCCTGGCCAGGCAGCCTTCGTCTCTTGCAGGGAGTCACTTCGGACCCCGCGCTCCTCAGCGCAGCGGTGAATTCGCTGGATTACGTAACAGACAACGCTCGCCCACTCGTAATCGACATGACGATCGAGTCGCTGAAGCAGATTGCCGCCGTGGCGGCGCAGATCAAGGGCCGAAAGAACCTTATCTGGTTTACCTATGGCCTCGCTTTGATGACCGAGGAGGAAGTCTGTATACCTATCAACTGCCCCGACTGGCCTAAGCAGTATCACAAGGCTCTCTCTATGCTTACGGATGCACAGGTGACGGTCTACCCGGTGGATGCACGAGGGTTGTATGTCGCCGGTGGGTATGAGAAGTCGGAAGAACTGCTATCGCTGGAAAACATAGCCGAAGCTGGCGGCGGCATCGCGTATTACAACTCGAACGACCTGACGACGGGGATTGCCAATGCCATTGCCAATGGATCCGACTACTACACTCTTTCCTACGTCCCGCCGGGTACGCAATATGATGGCAGACACCACACGATTCATCTTGAGGCCGATAAACCCGGCCTACATCTGACCTATCGCGACGAGTACTACGCGGAAGACCCGTCGAAGATGAAACCACCGGTCGGGCTGACGCTCTCGACGACAGCGCCAGAGGCCCCCGGCGGCAACATGAGCGCCGCGATGAGCCGCAGTATGCCCACCTCCGAGCAGATTCTCTTCAACGTGAAGGTCGAGCCCAGCAGCGAGCCCGCCAAGTCGGACGACCCGCCGGTGATGGGCACGCTCGACGCAAGGTTCAAGGACAAGCCGCTCACACGCTACGAGTTCAGCTACTCCATCTCTGCTGGCCAACTCGTCTACAGCAACGGCCCCAACGGCACGCACAACGGCTCCGTCGAACTCGATATTGCCGCCTACGACGCGGACGCGAAGCTGGTCACCGGGCTCAGTCAGACTGTAACGATGTCGCTGAACGACACGACGGTCGCCAACAAGGGGCCGCTCAATTTTTCACAACAGATCGACCTGCCGCCCGGCCAGCTCTTCCTGCGCATCGGCATCCTCGACACCGTCTCCAACAAGGTCGGCACGATGGAGATTCCCTTGATGGTGGGCAAAAAGCCGCCTGTGCCGGTTGTAGCGGACAGGGGAACACCGAGCAAGTAGGTCCTGCTACAAGCCGCGCCTCAGTGCAGTTGGTATGGCGTCGGCGGCACTGGCGCCGGGTCCGGCGCCTTCGGTATCTTCGCCTCATCCAGCTTTGCCGCCCCAGTCAGCCCCGTGCCTGTCACATGCGCGGTCGCCAGCAGCGGTCCGTCGAAGCCTGTCACCTTGATGCCCGCAAGGTGCACGTTCTTCATGTACGCCAGCTCCATGCCCTTCTTGCAGGTCCCCGTGATGTTCTCCAGCGTCAGCCCGTCCAGCGGCTTCAACGGAGTGATCCGCGTTGCATCCACCAGCGACGGCATATCGGTCACGCGCATGTTCGAGAAGCGGAAGTTCCGAAACAACGGAATCCCTGCCTCGCCGATCACCGAGGCCGCGTCGTCCGACTTGCCGGTATTCGTGTTCGTAATCTGTAGAAAGCCCTGCCCCATGCCGGAGACGTCGCAGTCCGTCGCGCTCACGTCTTCCACGAACGCCCCGCGCCCCACGCGGCTCTTGATGAAGATGGCGTGCGACCGCGCGTGGATGAACTTGCACTTCTCGATGCGCACGCCGCGCACGCCGCCACTGGTCTCGCTGCCGATTCCGATGTTGGCGAATCCCGTGTCGGAGAGCGTGCAGTTGGTGATGAGCGTGTCCTCGCAGACGCGGCCGATGTCGTTCCCCTCCGCGCCACGGCCGGACTTCAGCGAGATGGAGTCGTCCCCGGTCTCAAACGTGCAGCCGTCGATGATGGTGTGCTTGCAGGAGTCCACATCGATGCCGTCCGCGCCACTCTTCACCGTCACATTCTTGAACGTCGTGTTCTCGCAGTACACCGGATGGATGGACCACATGCCGAAGTTCTGCGTCGTCAGGTCCTCCACGCGCACGTTCTTGCAGTTGTTGAACTCGATCAGCGC
>PLOT01000103.1 GCA_003142215.1 Granulicella sp.
TGCTTCGCTCAGAATGACAACTCCTGTGTAGCTTGCTCAGGATGACGGTTAATTACCTCTGTGGCAAGGGTTAAGATGCGCTATCTCCAGACCAGAATGTTCTTTTGATATGCCCAGACCAGCCCTTCCACCAACAGGAGCAGGAAGACCAGCATGGCGATGGATTCCGCCGCCGAAAAGCCGGAAAAGGCGACTGCAAACGGAAGCAGAAAGATCGCTTCAACATCGAAGACCAGAAAGATGATCCCATAGAGGTAATAGCCTGGTTTGAATTGGATCCAGGCGTCCCCGGCCGATTCGAGCCCACACTCGTAGATGGCGTTCTTGCTTGGCCCAGGCTTGTGCGGCGAGTATTTTTTGGCCCACAACCAAGCCAGCAGAAGCGTTGATAGAGCGAACGCGACAGCCGCCAGCAGCAGGACAATGACGGGCAGATAGGGGCTGTTCGTCATGGATTTCCGGCCTCAGACCCCACTCTACCAGACCCTCCGAGGTTAGTCTTGTGATCGGGCTCACTTCTTTCCCTATTCGCAGGGCGCAAAATTAGGTTCGGGTTTGAACATTGGAGGAAACAGAATGAGTGAACAGCAAACGGCGATTCTGGACGGAAACGAGTCCTGTGCACGGGTGGCGTACCGGCTCTCGCAGGTGATCACCATCTACCCGATCACCCCGTCGTCCACCATGGCGGAGTGGGCCGATGAATGGCAGACAGCGGGGCGCAAGAACATCTGGGGCACCGTGCCTCTGGTCTCCGAGATGCAGAGCGAGGGCGGGGCCGCGGGCGCAATGCATGGCGCATTGCAGGCCGGTGCCTTCGCCACTACCTTCACCGCGTCGCAGGGACTGCTGCTGATGATCCCCAACATGTTCAAGATCGCCGGCGAGCTGACCAGCAACGTTATTCATGTGACGGCGCGCTCCGTGGCCACCCATGCGCTCTCCATCTTTGGCGATCACTCGGACGTGATGGCCTGCCGCTCCACGGGATATGCCATGCTCTCCTCTGGCTCCGTACAGGAGGCCGCCGACCTGGCCCTGGTGGCGCACATCGCGACACTGGAGTCGCGCGTTCCGTTCCTCCACTTTTTCGATGGATTCCGCACCTCGCACGAGGTCAACAAGGCGATCACCATCTCCGACGAGACGATCCAGGCGATGCTCGACGAGAAGACCGTACTGGCGCATCGCCAGCGCGCTCTCAGTTCCGACAATCCGATCCTGCGCGGCACTGCCCAGAACCCCGATGTCTTCTTCCAGGCGCGCGAGACCGCCAATCCCTTCTATATTGCCTGCCCCACCATCGTGCAGAATGCGATGGACCGCTTTGCCGCGCAGACCGGGCGCGCCTATCACCTGTTCGACTATGTGGGCGCAGCGGATGCGGAGCGCGTCATTGTGCTGATGGGTTCGGCCTCCGGCCCCGTCGAAGAGGTGATCGAGCACCTCGCCGCGCAAGGCGTGAAGATCGGCCTGCTCAAGGTTCGCCTCTACCGGCCATTTGCCAGCGAGGCCTTCCTCGCGGCGTTGCCCAAGACGGTCAAGTCCATCGCCGTGCTGGACCGCTGCAAGGAGCCAACCGGGCTGGGCGAGCCGCTGTACCAGGACGTGATCACCGCCTTCAGCGAGGCGTTCTCCAGCGGGACATCGCCCATCGCCACTCAGCCGCGCATCATCGGCGGGCGTTATGGGCTCTCGTCGAAGGAGTTCACCCCGGCGATGGTCAAGGGCGTCTTCGACGAGCTGAAGAAGGAGCACCTGAAGAACCGCTTCACTATCGGCATCAACGACGACGTGACTCACAGCAGCCTGGACTACGATCCGGAGTTCTCGACCGAGGACCCGAAGACCGTGCGCGCGCTGTTCTACGGACTGGGCGCGGACGGGACGGTTGGAGCCAACAAAAACTCGATCAAGATCATCGGCTCGGAGACGCCCAACTACGCGCAGGGCTACTTTGTGTACGACTCGCGCAAGTCCGGCTCGGTGACGACGTCGCATCTGCGCTTCGGGCCCAACCCGATCCGCTCGACGTACCTGATCAGCAAGGCGAACTTCGTGGCCTGCCACCAGTTCTCCTTCCTGGAGCGNNATCGACGGCTACACGGTAGCGCGCGAGACGGGGATGGGCAACCGGCTGAACACCATCATGCAGACCTGCTTCTTCGCCATCAGCGGTGTGCTTCCGTCCGAGGAGGCGATCGAGCAGATCAAGAAGTCGATCAAGAAGACCTACGGCAAGCGCGGCGACGCGGTGGTGCAGAAGAACTTCGCCGCCGTCGATGCGGCGGTGGCTGCCCTGCATAAGGTGAAGCTGCCGGAGAAGGCCACTGCGACCTTCGACCTGCTGCCCATGCTTCCCAAGGAGGCCCCGGCCTTCGTATACAACGTGCTGGGCCAGATGGCGGCGGGCAAGGGGGATTCGCTCCCGGTCAGCGCGCTGACGATCGGCGGGACCTTCCCCACCGGGACCGCGAAGTGGGAGAAGCGCAACATCGCGCAGATGATCCCGGTGTGGGACAAGGACCTGTGCATCCAGTGCGGCAAGTGCGTGATTGTGTGCCCGCACGCCGTCATCCGCGCCAAGGTCTACGACTCGGCGCTGCTGGCCAATGCTCCGGCGACCTTCAAGAGCGTCAAGGCGAAGTGGAAGGGCATGGAGACGGAGACCTACACGCTGCAAGTGGCGCCGGAGGACTGCACGGGCTGCAAGCTGTGCGTCGAGGTCTGCCCGGCCAAGAGCAAGAGCGAGGCCAAGCACAAGGCCATCAACATGGAGATGCAGGCCCCGCTGCGCGCGCCCGAGGCCGAGAACTGGAGCTTCTTCGAGTCTATTCCTCAGGTCGAACGCAACCGTCTCTCGCACACCCAGGTCAAGGACGTGCAGTTGCTCGAGCCGCTGTTTGAGTTCTCCGGCGCCTGCTCGGGCTGCGGCGAGACGCCGTACATCAAGCTGCTGACCCAGCTCTTCGGCGACCGGCTGTATATCGCCAACGCCACCGGCTGCTCGTCGATTTACGGCGGCAACCTGCCCACCACTCCTTACACCAAGAACGACAAGGGACGCGGGCCCACCTGGTCGAACTCGCTGTTTGAAGACAACGCGGAGTTCGGCTTCGGGATGCGGCTCGCGCTGGACCAGCAGAAGGAGTACGCCGAGGACCTGCTGAAACGGCTTGCGCCGACGGTTGGCGACGAGCTGGTCAGCGCGATCCTGACCGCCAGTCAGGCCAAGGAGAGCGAGATCAATGCGCAGCGCGAACGAGTGCTGGCGCTTCGCTCCAAGATTGGCGCGACTGACACCATGGAAGCGCGCGCTCTGCTTACCGTGGCAGATTCGCTGGTGCGCAAGAGCGTCTGGATCCTGGGCGGCGACGGCTGGGCCTACGACATCGGCTTCGGCGGCCTCGACCATGTGCTTGGCTCGGGCAAGAACGTCAAGGTGCTGGTGCTGGACACCGAGACCTACTCCAACACCGGCGGACAGATGTCCAAGTCGACCCCGCGCGGCGCAGTGGCCAAGTTTGCCGAAGGTGGCAAGCGCACCAGCAAGAAGGACATCGCAATGGAGGCCGTGGCCTACGGATCGGTCTATGTGGCGCGCGTCGCCATGGGCAGCAGCGACATGCAGACGGTGAAGGCGTTCCAGGAGGCGGAGGCCTACGACGGCCCGGCGCTCATCCTGGCCTACAGCCACTGCATCGCTCATGGCTACGACCTGACCTACGGCATGGAACAGCAGAAGAGCGCGGTGCTCTCCGGCTACTGGCCGCTGATGCGCTACAACCCGATGCTGCGCGCCGAGGGCAAGAACCCGTTCCAACTCGACTCCCGCGCGCCCTCCATCCCGCTGAAGGAGTACGCCTACCACGAGGCGCGTTACACGATGCTTGCGCGCAGCCGTCCTGAAGTGGCGAAGGTGCTGCTACAGAAGGCGCAGGATGACGTTGAGCGCTGGTGGCGGATCTACTCCGACCGCGCCGCCATGGCGGGGCGCTCGGCGACCCCGCACATTGCCCCGCCGGAGAAAGAGGGGGCCGTAGCGCCGCTGGGAACCGCAGGAGGCAACGAATGATCGATCTGACAACGGAATATCTTGGTTTGAAGCTGAAGAGCCCGCTGGTGGTATCTTCCTCGCCGCTGACCGACTCCCCTGAGAAGGTCCAGCGGCTGGAAGAGGCCGGCGCCGCAGCCGTCATACTGCCCTCCATCTTCGAGGAGCAGCTCACGCTGGAGAGCAACGCGCTGGATCGCGATCTTTCGCGCGGCACGGAGTCGTTTGCCGAGGCGCTCAGTTATTTCCCAGCCTACGAAAGCTACCGGCAGGGACACGACACCTACCTCAACCACATCCGCCGCGCCAAGAGCGTTGCCGGCATTCCCGTTCTCGCCAGCCTGAACGGCGCGACCGCAGGCGGTTGGGTTAAATTCGCCAAGGAGATCGAGCAGGCCGGCGCGGACGCGCTGGAGCTGAACACCTACTCGCTGCCCACCGACCCGCGCGTCACCAGCGACCAGCTTGAAGAGGGAATCATCGAACTGGTTCGTCAAGTGAAAGCGATCACGAAGATCCCAATTGCGGTGAAACTGTCGCCGCAGTACACCAGCATCCCGAACCTGGCTGCAAGGTTGGATAAGATCGGCACCAATGCGCTGGTTCTCTTCAACCGGTTCTACCAGCCGGACTTCGACATTGAAAACCTCAACGTCACTCCCACGCTCACCCTCAGCCGCCCGGAAGAGCTGTTGCTGCGGCTGCACTGGACCGCGATTCTCTACGGCGATCTGAGCGCGGACATTGCCGTTACAGGCGGGGTTCACAGCGCCGAGGACGTTCTGAAGGCCATCATGGCCGGCGGACAGGTGGCCATGATGGCATCGGCGCTGCTGATCCATGGCGTCTCTCATCTCGCCACCATCCAGTCCGATCTGCTGCGCTGGATGGAGGAGCACGAGTACCAGTCCATCCGCCAGATGCGCGGCAGCCTCAGCCGCCGATCCGTACCGGACACCTCTCCCTTCGAGCGCGGCAACTACATCAAGACCCTGAGCAGCTACACCCTGCGCAAGACAGCATAGCAATCCGGTTCATCGGGCACCCCCGGTCGAACCGCTCAACCCCCCGCCGCACGTCGATCCTTGTGTATGCGGGGGGCTGAATCATTAAGCCAGCCAGCACCTTTTCAGACCTTCTGCCTTCCAAACCCATTGACCCAGCCATCCTGCTCCGCTACCCTTAATGCATGAAGGTCAGCGCCCAATACGCCGAGACGCACTTCTCCCAGCTCCTCTCCGCCGCGGACAAGGGCGAGGTGGTTGAGATCGCGCGCCTCGACAAGCCCGCGCTTTTCCTGGCGCCGCATCCGGCCCCGCGAAAGAGCACCCCGTCTGTCCGCCCGCGCCGGGAACTTCTCTACGCATGGGAAGGGAAGATCAAGCTTCCTACCGATGAAGAGTGGAGCGCGATGGATAAAGAGATCGAGGACGAGATGCTCAACGGTCCCATCTTCCCACTGGAGCAGGTTTGAGGCTGCTGCTCGATTCCAACGTTCTTCTCTGGTCGCTCTCTGAACGAAAGCGGCTTGCGCCGAGAGTGCGGCGGATGCTCGAAGACGGCCAGAACGAACTCTTCGTCAGCCGAGCCTCGGTCTGGGAGCTCTCCATCAAGGTGGCGAAGGGCAAACTGGCGATGCCGGGCTCGTCCGTCCGCTCTCTCCTCGAACAGATTGCAAGGACTGGCATGACCGTGCTGCCCATCGAGGACGCCCACATCTTGAGAACTGAGACACTGCCGCACCATCACCGCGATCCATTCGACCGCATCCTCGTGGCTCAGGCGCTCGAAGAGGGCCTCACTATCCTCTCCTGCGACTCCGAAATTCCCAAGTATGACGCTCCAGTCATCTGGCGATAAGAGGGATTTCGCGCCAACCGCGTGCCATCCTTCGCGCAGGATGCGAAGGATCGGATGCGAGTTGCCCCTGGTGCATCCAATACACCAGAGCTGATTTTCAAGCGATACTGGTAGTAGCGAGTTGAGGCATCTGAAAAATGGAATTTCACATCTCCCGCGCTGTTCGAGAAGCGACCCAGGTTGACGACCTTCTCTTCAGCACCACAGGAAACGTCGTCTTCGCCAATGTGGCGGCGAGCCGCAGGCTGGCCGAGGCTCTGAACCGTTCTCGCAACGCCGGGGCGCGCGGCGCGGACGCCGATCCGGCTGGCACGATCAACGCGGGCGCGCTGTTTGCCATGGGGCTGATCGACGAGCTGAGTCACGCGCTGGTCGAGCGCTACCGCAAGCAGATCGACCCGGCGGTGCTCGCCGAGGCCGTGCGCTGGTTCGCCGCGCAGACCGAGCCGGGCAAGGTCGAGCAACTCCTGCTCGCCTTCACCGAGCAGTTTCCCAACGTCGCGGTATTTCGCGGCGATCTCTCCGCCGAGCAGTGGTTGCGCGGTGTGACCGACGGACGGCCCAACCGCGAGGCCGCGCTGGAAGAGCTTCTGATGTTGTGGATGGCCAACAGCAACCCCGCCTTCAAGCCGTTTCACGCGCTCTTCGAGGACAAGGGACTGAAGCAGCGGACGGTCTATGCGAATGTGACGGCGGCGTTTCCCGGCTACTTCAGCACGCGGCCAAAGATGGCACCGGAGATTGGCAGCCTGTATGACGCGCTGCGCGCTCCCATGCTGGCCTCGCCCGACTCGCTGATTGGACAGCTCGACTACATCCGCGAGCGTTGGGCACCATACCTGGGCGACGAGCTCAAGCGCATCCTGCTGGCCGTCGACGTGCTGCGCGAGGAGGATCTCGCCATATGGATGCGCTTCAATCCTCCGGGGCCGGACCAGTTCCGCCACGGCGCGCCGACGTGGGGTTCGATGGGCTTCGTCGGCGACGAGTTCATCGGTTTCGACGAGGACTTTCGCCGCCGCCGCTACGCACACGACTACCAGGCGCCGCTCGACGAGTATGAAAACTTCAGCGCCGATCAGGCATGGATGCCGAACGTGGTGCTGATGGCCAAGAGCACCTATGTATGGCTGGAGCAGCTCAGCAAGAAATATCAGCGCCACATCCACCGTCTCGACCAGATCCCGGACGAGGAGATGCAACTGCTGGCATCGCGCGGCGTCACCGGGCTTTGGTTGATTGGCCTGTGGGAGCGCAGCATTGCATCGCGCACCATCAAGCGGCTGCGCGGCCACCACGACGCGGTTGCCTCCGCCTACTCGCTGAAGAACTACGACATCGCAGAAGACCTGGGCGGCTGGGAGGCATACAACCACCTGAAGCACCGCGCGGCGCACTTTGGGCTGCGGTTGGCCAGCGACATGGTGCCGAATCATATGGGCATCGACTCGCCGTGGGTGATTGAGCATCCAGACTGGTTTCTGCATCGCTGGGAGAGCCCGTTTCCGGCATACAGCTTCAACGGGCCGGATCTCGCCACGGACAGCCGGGTGGAGATCAAGATCGACGACCGCTACTACGACCAGACCGACGCCGCTGTTGCCTTCCGCCTGCGCCACCACTCGAACGGCGAGACCCGCTACGTCTACCACGGCAACGACGGCACCGCGTTCGCGTGGAACGACACGGCGCAGCTCGACTACTCGAAGGCCGAGGTGCGCGAGCATGTGATTCAGACCATCCTGCACGTGGCGCGATTGTTTCCCATCATCCGCTTCGACGCCGCGATGGTGCTGGCCAAACGCCACGTTCAGCGCCTGTGGTTTCCGCTTCCCGGCGCTGGAGGATCGATTCCATCGCGCGCGGAGAACTCGATGTCCCAGGAGGAGTTCGACGCTCTGATGCCCAACGAGTTCTGGCGCGAGGTGGTGGATCGCGTAGCGGCTGAAGTGCCGGGCACGTTGCTGCTGGCCGAGGCCTTCTGGCTGCTCGAAGGCTACTTCGTGCGCACCCTGGGAATGCATCGCGTATACAACTCGGCGTTCATGAATATGATGCGCGACGAGGAAAACGCGAAGTACCGCTCGTACCTGAAGAAGACCATCGAGTTCGACCCGGACATTATGAAGCGCTACGTCAACTTCATGAGCAATCCGGACGAGCGCACCGCCATCGACCAGTTTGGAACCGGCGACAAGTACTTCGGCGTATGCACACTGCTGGCGACGCTGCCCGGCCTGCCGATGTTCGGCCACGGCCAGATCGAGGGCTTCACCGAGCGTTACGGCATGGAGTTCAAGCAGGCGCGGCTGGACGAGTGGCCCAACGAAGGCCTCGTGGCGCGCCACCAGCGCGAGATCGCGCCACTGCTGGCCAAGCGATATATCTTCGCTGGCAGCTCCGACTTCACCCTCTACGACTTCTGGAACGGCTTCGGCAAGGTGGACGAGAACGTCTTCGCCTACTCCAACCGCTACGGCGACGAGCGCTCGCTGGTTCTATACAACAACAGGTACGGGAGCACGTGCGGGACGATTCACATCTCCGCGGCGTTCATGGACAAGGCCAGTGGCGTGCTGCGTCAGCGAAGCCTCTCGGATGGCCTGGGCCTGTCCACCGGCGAGTCGATGGTTCTGGCTTACCGCGACACCCACGGCCTGGAGTACCTGCGCCGCGCCACCGACCTGCACCGGCAAGGGCTCAGCTTCGATCTGCGGGGCTTCCAGTGCGTCGTACTGCTGGACTGGCGCGCGCTCGATCCCACCGCCGAGTGGCCGTGGGACAGGCTCTGCGACACGCTCAACGGCGCGGGCGTGCGCAGTGTCCACGAAGAGATGGTCAAGCTACGCCTGCGCCCGCTGCACGACGCTCTGCGCGCCGCCGTCAGCGCCGCCAACGTCCGCGCCCTCGCCGAACTTGCCGACGAACTTGCGCAGCAGACAACCGAACAGGGAACCGTTCCTAAGCGGTCCGCACGCGCGAAGAAAGGACCCGCAGGAGAGAAGACGGGGCTCGATCCTCGCCTGCGCGCCATCGCCGACAAGAGCCATCTCTTCTTCGACCGTTTACTGGAAAACATCCCTGAAGAGAACCGCGCGTCGAAGCCAGGCGAGCCGACTGCCAGCCAAGCCGATTCGACCTCATCCGAACCAACGGGTGCCCCATCCATACCTAGTTTTTTGCGGAATGGGCCGGAGTCAACGCAAGCCATCCCCGAGCCAACCGATTCAGAGTCCTTCCGCGCAATGCTGGCCGCTGCCGTGCGCCTACAGGCTCTCGCGCAGACTTACTCCACCGACTGGCCTGCGCACTCGCGCCCCGTTCTGCCCGGCGACGCTCCGGCCACCCGGCTGGAACACACATGGGCGCCGATCCTCGCCTGGATCGTTCTGCGCAGCCTTCCCGAGTACTGCATCCCGAACGGCGACCGCGTCGGACTCTTCGACCGACTCCTGTTCCGCGCCATGCTTGCCGACCTCTTCTGCTCGATGGGCATGGAGGGAGAAGCCATGTGGCAGGCCGCCGCCGAGGTGCGTCTGCTGCTGTCTGAGGCTGCGGTTGCACCCGACGCGATCTACAGCGAAGACCTCTGGGCCGACCCTGACGTACGCTGGCTGGCAGGCGTCAATCAGGCCGGCGGCATCACCTTCTTCAACCGTGAGCAGTTTGAAGAGCTGCTCACCTGGCTGCAGCTTCCCGCCCTCATCGAGATCGTTCCCGCCGAAACCATCCAGCCGAAATCAGCCCAACCCGCAGGCATTGCCGAGATCGAGACCTCCGTCGCGGCCGCCCGCAAGGCCGCGCACGATGCAGGTTGCAACCTAAAGAAGTTTCTGCACGCCACCACCTCTATCCCGAAGAGCCGCGCTTAAGCCATGCCCGCCCGCCTCATCCTCAACGCCGACGACTTCGGACTCACACGTGGCATCAACCGTGCCATCGGTGAGCTGCACTCGGCCGGCGTGCTGCCTTCCGCCACGCTGATGGCGAGCGGGGCAGCCTTCGACGACGCGGTCGAGGTTGCAAGCGCGCATCCCGCGCTTGGCGTCGGCTGCCACATCGTGCTGACCGACGGCGCGCCCGTTTCGCCGCCCGACTCCATCCCCAGCCTGATCGGAGCCGACGGCAAAAACTTCCGTCTTTCGCTGGTTGATTTTGTGCAGGCGCTTTTGCTGGGACGGATCAACGAGGACGAAATCGCGCGCGAAGCTCTCGCGCAGGTCGAGAAGCTACAGCGCGCAGGAATCCATCCCACTCACCTGGACACGCACAAGCACACGCATCTCTTTCCCTTCATCGCGCGCCCGCTGCTGCAAATCGCCGAACGCTGCGGAATCCGCGCAATTCGCAACCCGTTCGAGCCGGAGTGGTCGCTCGCGCTCAATCACGGCACCCGCACGCGCCGCCTCGCCATTCGGCTCATCGGCCTTCTGCGCGCGCGCTTCGAGGCCCACGAGCAGATACGCGACGGACGCGTTCTTACAACCGATGGAACGGTTGCGATCTCCGCCACCGGCCAGCTTACCGCCTCCACTCTGGGCGAGATTCTGCGCGCCCTTCCGCCTATAGGGACCTACGAGATTTGCTGCCATCCCGGCTACAACGATGGCGAGCTCGAGCGCGTCACCACGCGCCTGCGCGCCCACCGCGATGTGGAGCGCGAAGCTCTGCTCGCGGAAGTGCCAAAAGCACTTAGCCACTCCAATGCTCCCGTGCTCGTCCACTACGGGAACCTTGCGGTGGACCAAAACTCAGCCGCTCCCGCGATAGATGTGACATTCTAGGTGTGGCCATTCGAGGAGGGTTAGGAGAGCCGTTGGCAACCATCGCTGAGATCGCGGAACTGGTCGGCGCGCTCGCACCGCACGCAGCTTGCGAGATATGTTGCGTCTCCAGTATTGAAGCCGCAACGCCGTCCTCGTTGGTCTTTGCCACGGATGCGGCGACGATTGACGCTGCGATGAAGTCGCCGGCCGGCGCGATTCTCACGCGTGCTGCGCTGCTGTCATCCGACGGCGATCCGCTCGACGCGCGCCTGCTGGGTGTGGCCGATCCGCGCTACGCCTTCTCCCTTGCCGCGCGCTTTCTGAAGTCTCGCGAACAAGTTTCGACTGAATCCGCTGTGCGCAACTCCAGGCCGCGCATTCATCCCACGGCAGTGCTGGGCGCAGACGTGCGAGTGGGGCAGGGAACCAGTATTGGGCCGCACGCAGTTCTCGGCGACGGAGTTGTTCTCGGCGAGGACTGCGAAGTCCTCGCCAACGTTACGATCTATTCGGGAACCACACTTGGCGACCGGGTCCTGGTTCAGGCCGGGGCCGTTCTGGGAGCCACGGGCTTCGGCTACGCGCGCAACTCCGCAACCGGCGAGTACATTGCCTTCCCGCAGCAGGGAACCCTCGCGATCGAGGACGACGTGGAGATCGGGGCCAACACGACGATCGACCGCGGCGCGCTGGGCGAGACGCGCATCGGCGCGGGAACGAAGATCGACAACCTGGTACACATCGCCCACAACTGCGTCGTCGGGCGCAATGTTGTTATCGCCTCGCAGACGGGGATCTCCGGCTCGTGCGTCATCGAGGACGGTGCGATTCTGGGCGGGCAGGTTGGGCTGGGAGAGCACGCCCACATCGGCCCAGGAGTGATTCTCGGCGGAGGCGCTGGCGTTCTCAGTCACAAGAAGGTGCGTGGGGCCGGCCAAGTCTTCTGGGGCCGGCCGGCGCGCCCGCTGAAGCAGTATCTGCGCGATCTGGCGCGTCTCAGCCGCGGCTGAGTTGAACGATCGGAGTCGTGTCGATGCCGCGCTCAGTTGGCGTCGTCGGTCAGCGCGTCCATGTAGGCGACGTCGAGCGCCGTGCCCTGCACGGTGACATACTCGTTGTCGATCTCGGTGGCAATGCCGGTCGCGGACAGGACGGTGCTGAAGACATGCACCTGTCCGCCGTATGCGGTGTAGACCTTGTTGAAGTTCTGCACCCAGCAAAGACCAGTGAGGCTGCCGTAGTAATACTGGTTGTCGTTCTGGTTGGGATAGGGAACCACCGCGGTCGGCGATCCCGGCGTCACGTTCGGCGCGATCTGAACGGAAAGAACCTGAGCAGGCGTTGTTGTACTGAGCTGGGCCACGGTAAGGCAGTTGTAGTTCTGCCCCAGCTTGGCGCGTTCGCCGGTGGCGCAGAACTGCGATCCGATCCACAACGTGTTGTTGTCGGCAAAGAGCAACTTAGAGTGGGTGCCATCGGAGATGGAGTATTTGCCTGTGATGGTGTTGGCCGCCTGGTTCATGGTGGAGAGAAAGCCGGCGAAGAGGCCGTCGGGCTGGAGTTGCTGACCGGCCAGGTACAGCGTTGTCCCGTCGGAGAGCGCATCGGTGACGCCTCCCGGAACGGGGACGTTGGCGATCTGCGGGTTTGGCTGCACGGGCGACGAAGGGATCACATTTTCGTTCAGCGGACCTTGCTGTAGCAGCGTGACGCTGGCCGTCTTGCCGCCGCACTCCGGGCCGCAGTTAAGCACATACGCGGTGGTGCCATCGAGTGAGAAGTAGACGCCCGACGGCTCGTCATACGTTCCCGGCACGGAGACCGCGCAGTAGACGGGGAGCAGGTTTGGTTCGCAGTCGGCCGAGCCGGTTGCCGTAATGGCCGCCTGCTGGGTGGGGTACTGGCTCTGGTTCAACTTGAAGACCCGATACAGCACATTGGAGTTGCGCACCATGGCAAGCGCAACCGTGTCCCCCTTATTCACGATGACCTTGAAGACATTGGGCAGGTTGAGTACATAGCTCTGTCCTGTCAGGTTATCGACGATCTCCAGTACGCCGGCGGCCTCCTCGGCCCCGTAGTAGTGCTCGAAGGTCGGGGAGACCGCGACCGCACTCGATCCGGACTGGAAGGTGCCGACCGAACCGGAAGACGTTTCGGACGAATAATTGATAGAGGAAAGAGTGCCATCGCTATTGGAATAGACGTATCCGCGCATCTCCGAGGGGAAGTTCATGATGGTGCCGGGATAGCCCGACGAATAGCCTCCGATGGAATAGAACGGAATGGTGTCTTCGACGTTGCTGCGAATGTCGCGCGAGGCGTCGACGATCTGCAGGCTGCCTGAGCTGCCGTTCGCGCTCACGCCGATCATCACCCGCTGGGCCAGCTTGCTGGGCGGCACGGGCCGGCCCGCATAGTTGTACTCGGGAAACTTGTAGTAGTAGTAGGCCGCGGAGTGGCAGGACGAGAGCGCGAGCGAAGAGACCGCAAGCAGCAGCCCGCAGAGCAGCCGGAACCCGAAGATGCCGCCTCCGGAGGACTTCTGCGCAGAGCACGAGGATTGGATCGAGGGAGATTCCTGCGACGGGCTGGGGAACGGCTGAACACCAACCGCGCGGACAAAGAGATTTCGATTCTTCAACGTGGACAACTCCAACCTTCTTCGTGCAAGGGTTTCGCTTGACTTACCCTCTGAGTATACCAAAGGAAGCGGGCTGCGAAGCTCGTCGAGCGGCGGTTTGGTGCTGGCTCCGAACGTGGCTTAGGATGGAGCAATATGTTTCAGGGAAATAGCTTCGAGGACATGCCATGGCAGGTGCGGGATTGAGTGCGGGCGAGACCAAGGTGGCAGACGCGAAAGGCAGCGCGAAGGGACATGCGGCAGGAACTGCGATCGACCGGCTCTTCACCGGCGGGCGCGTGCTCTCCGACGGCGCCATGGGCACCATGCTCTATGGCCGCGGCATCTTCATCAACCGCTGCTTCGATGAACTGAACCTCTCGCAGCCGGAGACCGTCGCAGGAATCCACAGCGAGTATCTGCAGGCCGGGGCGGAGATCATCGAGACCAATACGTTCGGCGCCAACGCGTATCGCCTGGAGCGCTACGGCCTGCGCGATAAAGTGCGCGAGATCAACCTTGCCGGAGTGCTCATCGCGCGCCAGTGCGTCGCGCAGATCGCCGAGAAGCAGGCCACCGAGGCATACGTTGCCGGGGCCATTGGTCCGCTTGGCGTTTCGCTGAATCCGCTGGGCGAGGTTTCGCTTGACCAGGCCCGCGCAGCCTTCGCGGAACAGATTGCCGCGCTGGCCGAGGGCGGGCCCGGCGTGGGCGCGGACCTGCTCATCCTGGAGACCATGACGTCGCTGGCCGAGGCGGGCGAGGCCATTCGTGCCGCGCGCGAGGTTGCACCCGGCCTGCGCCTGGTTGTGATGATGACGGTCGATGAGGACGGCAACTGCCTGGATGGCGCCACCCCCGAGATCGCCGCCGAGCGGCTGACCAAATGGGGCGCGGACGCGATCGGATGCAACTGCTCGGACGGCCCCGCCACCGTGCTGACGGTCGTCGAGCGGATGCGCCTGGCGACCCGCCTGCCGCTGGCCGCCATGCCCAACGCCGGATTGCCGCGCGCCGTCGACGGCCGCAACATCTACATGGCCTCGCCGGAGTACATGGCCAGCTTCGCGCGCAAGTTCATCCACGCGGGGGCGAGCTTGATCGGCGGTTGCTGCGGAACCACGCCCAACCACATCCGCGCCATGCGGTCTGCGATGCGTGCCCTGCAGGCGCAGGAGGCGTCGGCCCGGAGGGACGCGGCTGGAGTGGGCTCGGCTGGCCAAGGCTCGGCTGGACACGGAACGGATGGGTCAGGCCAGAGTTCGTTGCAGGCAGACTCCGAGGCCGCCATGGAGGCCGCAAGCTATCGCCCCAAACCCATCGTCAGCCAGGTGGAGCCGCTGCCCCTGGCCCAGCGCTCCAGGGTCGGCGCGTTGATCGCCAGCGGCGAGTTCTGCACCCTGGTGGAGATCGTTCCGCCCAAGGGCATCGACTGTTCGAAGGAGATTGAGGGCGCGAGGCTGCTGCACAACCTGGGCGTCAATGCCATCAACGTGCCCGACTCGCCGCGGGCCAGCGCGCGGATGAGCGCACAGAGCCTCTGCGTGCAGATCCAGCAGAAGGTCGGCATCGAGACCGTGCTGCACTACACCTGCCGCGACCGCAACCTGCTCTCCATCCAGTCGGACCTGATTGGCGCGTCGTCCATCGGACTGAAGAACATCCTCTGCCTCACCGGCGATCCGCCGAAGATGGGGAACTATCCCGACGCGACGGCAGTCTTCGATGTCGATGCCATCGGACTGACCGGCATCGTGCGCAATCTGAACTATGGACTCGACCTTGGCACCAACCCCATCGGGGCGTCTACCGGGTTCACCCTGGCGTGCGCCGCCAACCCCGGGGTCAGTGACATCGACTACGAGGTGCGCCGCTTCGCGCGGAAGGTGGAGGCGGGCGCGGAGTACGCCATCACCCAGCCGGTGTTCGATCTGCGCCTGCTGGAGCAGTTCCTGCGCCGCGTCGAGCCGTTCCGCATCCCGGTGATCGCGGGCATCTGGCCGCTGATCAGCCTGCGCAACGCCGAGTTCCTGAAGAACGACCTGAAGATCTCCATGCCCGACGAGATTCTCACGCGTATGGCTGCCGCCGCCACGCCCGAGGCCGCGCGCGCCGAGGGAATCCGCATCGCGCAGGAGATGCTGGCTTCGGCGCGAACCATGGTGCAGGGCTGCCAGGTGAGCGCGCCGTTCGGAAAATACACGGCGGCGGCACAGGTGCTGGGACTGGCTTGAGAGAGCGGAGAAAGAAGAGGCGGTTATGGCGAATTTTGAAGAGCAATTGACGCAGTTGGAGACGGTGGTGGAGCGGCTGGAGCGGGGCGACTTGACGCTGGACGAATCGGTGCGCCTGTTCGAGGACGGCATGAAGCTATCGAGCGCCTGCAAGCAGGAGCTGGAACAGGCCGAGGGCCGCATCCAAGTGCTGGTGGAGGGCAAAGGCGGCAAGATGAAGGCCGCCGAACTGGAGCTGAACGAGGTAGAAGACAACGATTTGGAGATTGATGAGGGCGAGGGCGAGTAGTAGGATTTGACTTATGAAACACGATATCCACAAGCTCGGCGTCTGGCTGGAGAAGGTTTGCCAGGAAGGCATCGCCGACGAGCACAAGATTATTGAGTGGAAGCTGGCTGAGAAGAAGAAACAATCTCCAGTTCCTCAGGCCAAAGCGAGTTGACTCCAACCTTCACCGTGGTGGCGGGTGCGAATGGAGCGGGCAAGAGCACGCTGACACGCCTGGGCCGCGAAGGGTTTCAGTCGTCCGCGGTACTCGATCCAGATGCGATTGCCAAGTCGCGTCAGGTAACAGGCGAGAGCGATGGATCTGCCATCGATGCGGGTAGAGAAGTGCTACGGAGGGCCGAGGAACTGTTGGCCGCCAAGCAGAGCTTTCTGGTGGAGACGACTTTATCCGGTAATACCTACCTGCGGATGATGAGTCGCGCGAAGGCTGCGGGATATCTCGTCATCCTCCTTTATGTCGGCACCGATGACGTGACCATCAATCTTCGGCGAGTGCGACAGCGCGTACGAAACGGCGGGCATGACGTTCCCGAAGATGATCAACTCCGCCGCTATCCACGCAGCCTTGCGAACTTCAAAAAGGCCTTTGATCTGGCGGATGAGGCACTGGTCTTCAACAACTCCACTCCACTTGGACACGTCCGCGTCGCGGAGAAGACGAAGGATGGCATTACGATACTCGGTGACGTGCCGCAATGGGCGGCGTTTCTTCGTGACCAGGTTTCAGCGGTGTAATATGGCGGAGTTGCGGAAGAGAGCATGAAGCGGCTCGGTACAAATGGAATGTTCGCGATGCCGGTTACGGCAGTTTTTGTGGCTGCGATCATGCATGGAACGACGATGGCGCAGACTCCAGACCCTTCAACACCTAGCTCCATCCCTGCGAAAGATGGTGCCGTACAGTCTTCATCAGGTTCAACTCAGAAGCCCGGAGCGGAGATTCTGTCCGACACAATGGGCGTTGATTTCAGCGGCTATTTGAGCCGGTTGCGCTATGACATCCAGCACAACTGGGACAAGTTGGTCCCGGCGGAGGTCCTGCCTCCACAGAGCAAGAAGGGCATCGTTGGTATTCGCTTCACGATTCTTCCCGATGGCAAGATTGGAAGCATGACGCTCGAATCCCGCTCGGGCGATGTGGCCCTCGATAAGGCTGCGTGGACGGCCATCACAAGTGAAGGCCAATTTCCGCCATTGCCACGCGAGTTTCACGGCCCATTGCTTGAGTTGCGACTGGGATTCTTTTACAACACGCCGACAACGCCAGCAAAATAAATCCAGACTGAGGCGTTGCTTTATCGGTCGCGGGAGGTGACGAAGCCGGGGACCCAGAGGAGGGCGCGCTTGGCTTCGGTGAGGGGCAGGTCGGCGATGGAGAGGCGTGCGGCTTCGGCGTAGGCGCAGGCGGTGTCCATGGCGTAGGCGATGGAGCCGTGGCGTTCCAGAATCTCCAGAATCTGCGGGTGGGAGACGGTGGCGAAGCTGCGCTCGGCGAGCACCGTGCGGATCGCCTCTCTATCCGCTCCAGTCCCGCGCTCCAGCGCGTGAATGACAGCCAGCGTGGCCTTTCCCTCGCGCAGGTCGCTGGCGACGGGCTTGCCGAGAATGTCTTCGGCGGCGGTGAGGTCGAGCACGTCGTCGACGATCTGGAAGGCGAGGCCGAGGTTGCGCCCGTACTCGCCGAGCTGGGATTCGGTCTCGGCTGGGTCCGCAAAGGACTGGGGTGGGCTGATGGCGGCGCCCAACTGCATGGAGACGCTGAAGAGGCAGGCCGTCTTACGATAGATGAGGTCGAAGTACTCCTCTTCGTTGATGAGGTGGCCGAGCTTCTGCATCTGCAGCAGCTCGCCCTCGACCATTTGCTGGGTCAGTGAGATCAGCAGCTCCAGTACGCGGAAGTTGCGCTCTTCGAGGGCGGTGGAGAAGGACTGCATGTAGAGCCAGTCGCCGGCGAGGACGCACTTGGCGTTGCCCCAGGTGGTGTTGGAAGAGGGACGGCCGCGACGCGTGTCGGCCTCGTCGATGATGTCGTCGTGGACGAGGGTTGCGGTGTGCAGCATTTCGACCACCGCGCCGAGGCGGATGCGCGAGTGGCTGGTGCAGCCCAGCGCCTTGGACGAGAGCAGAAGAAGCAGCGGGCGAATGCGCTTGCCACCGCCGGCCATGAGGTACTGGGCGATGTCGGTGATGACATCGATGTCGGACGCGGACTGGCGGGTGAACTCCTGCTCGATGGCGGCGAGATCGTCGCGCAGCAGTTCGAAGACCTCTTTCGCCGTGGCTATGGAGAGAGCACTCACTGAAATTAGAGTAACAGGGAAGCAAAGGAGATTCGTCGCAGATTGCAGCAGGGAGTAGGATTAATATGCGGGAGGGGTTATGGCGACGACGACAATCACGATCGCCGACGGGATGGAGTTAACCATCGATTCCGAGATGCTGCGGCGTGCCGGATTTCGACCGGGCGAGAAGGTCCGGGTGGACACGAGCGGAGAGGATCTCGTGATTCGCCGCAGCGACTCGTCTAAACAACGGGAGGACTTCGATAAGATCGAACGGATGAGTTCCCCCGCGAGCATCCATGAGATCGTGAACTACGTTCGGGAGCTGCGTGGGCATGACGAGTTCGATTGACACAAATGTTCTGGTTGCTCTGATGGATTCACGCGCCGAGGTGACTGCGGCTGCCAAGGAACTAATCGTTGCGGCTGCCTTTCCCGAGTTGCGGATGTTCGGACAGGCGTCAGGCGTGCCACCGCTTTAGCCGCTAGTTGCGGTAGTTGGTGAACTGCAGCGCGACGCCGAAGTCCGCGGCGCGCAGCTTGGCCATGATCTGCTGCAGCGTGTCGCGGTCCTTGCTGACCACGCGCAGGGTGTCGCCCAGGATGCTTGCCTGCGCCTTCAACTTCATCTCCTTGACCAGCGCGGCGATCTGCCGGGCCTTCTCCGGCGGAATGCCCTGCACCATCTTGATCTTCTGGCGGACGGAGGAGTTTGCGGCGGGTTCCAGCTTCTCGTACTCCAGGTTCTTGAGCGAGACGCCGCGCTTGACCAACTTCTGGCGCAGGATCTCCTTGACCGCCTCCAGCTTGTACTCGTCCTGCGACGCAAGCTGGATCGCGTCGTCGCCCTCGATGGTGATTCTGGACTTTGTGTCCTTCAGGTCGAAGCGGGTGTTGATCTCCTTGGTTGCCTGATCGACCGCGTTCTTCACCTCGGCCAGATCCACCTTGCTGACTACATCGAAGCTGTTGTCGGATGCCATGAGGGAAGTATAGAGCAGGTTCGAGGTTCGAGGTTCAAGGTTCAAGGATCGAGGTGGTGGGGAAGAGGCGGTGGAAGTTGGCGGTGGTGAGGGCGGCGATCTCTTCGAGCGAGACTCCGCGCAGCGCGGCCAGGCACTGAGCGGTGTGGACGACCAGCGCAGGTTCGTTCTGCTGGCCTCGGTGCGGGATGGGGGCGAGGAATGGCGCGTCCGTCTCGATCAGGATGCGGTCGGCGGGCGCGAACGCCGCAACCTCGCGCAGGCCGGCGGCCCTGGGGTAGGTCAGGTTGCCGGCGAACGAGAGATAGAAGCCGAGCTCGAGCGCACGTTGTGCCTGCTCGATGGTGCCGGAGAAGCAGTGCAGGATGCCCGCCGGAGTATTGCCGCGATTCTTTGGGCTCCAGTGCGCGTCCAGAAGCTCCAGCAGATCCTGCCATGCGTCGGCAGGGGCGAATTTCTCTTTGGCCTCGGGCGTGGCCAGCTCCGATGTGCGGCAGTGGATGAGGATCGGCTTGGCGGCGGCGGCGGCAAGCTGCACTTGAGCGACGAACGCGGCGCGCTGGATTGGGGCCGTGGGGTTGTCGACGTGGTAGTAGTCGAGGCCGATCTCGCCGATGGCGATCACTCGCTCGTCTGCTGCAAGCCGGGCCAGCTTGGCCAGCGCGTTGGCGTCGGCCCGGTGCGCCTCCTGGGGATGGATTCCGGCGCTGGCGAAGATTGCGGGCGTGGCTGGTTGGCCGCTGAACTCTTGCGCGATCTCCAATGCTCGCTGCATCTCGCCGGGCCCTTCGCCGATGCCGATGGCGAGGATGGTGCGCACGCCGGCGGCTTCGGCGCGGGCAAGCACCAGGGGCAGGTCGCCGGAGAACATGTCGAGGTGCGCGTGAGAGTCGGTCAGGTGCATGGGATTCAAGGTTCGAGGTACAAGGTGCAAGTTTCAGGGTACAAGGTTCGCGGTGCAAGCAAAAGCAAGGGGGGTATCGAGCATGAGTTCCATGAGTTAGGATTGCGAGCATGAAGAATATGAGCCGTCGCGAACTCTGTGTCTCCCTTCCCGTGCTGGCCGCCATCGGCGCGGGCGCGCCAGAGGCCCTGGCATTGCAGAAGGACTCCACCGCGGCAGGTACGCAGGCGGCGGCTCCCTCCGCGGCCTCGGCCTCGCTCTACTACTCGCGCGCATTTGGCTTCGACCAGATGCCGTTGCGGACGATGGCGAATGGCGGCGAGAGCCGCGACATTGTGCATGGCACGCTGGCCACCGGCGAGACGGTCAGCCTGCATCAGTCGATGCAGATGGCCGAGTCCGAGCCCAACCCGCTGCACACGATCGAGCACACGGAGTTCATCTTGGTGCGCGAGGGCGAACTGGAGTTCCAGCATGAGGGCGCGAACGGCATTGTCAGCGAGCATGTGGGGCCGGGCGGCGTCTTCTACGTGGCGTACGGGACGAAGCACACGGTGAAGAACGTGGGCGGCCTTGCGGCGAGCTACTTTGTGGTTGCCATCGGCGGCGACGCGCGGTAGGGCGGCGGCAAGGTCCATGTGGGCGCAGAGGCGAAACGGGGCTGCTTGCTTCCGGCGATGCTTACGCGGACTTGCGGTGGGTGGATAAATATTCGAGCAGGACTGCATTCATCTTTTGCGGCGAGTTGTCGCCAATCTTGCGGAAGCCCTCGACGACATCTTCATCGAGAAACAGCACCTTTTCCTTCATGGCCGCCTGACGCAGTCTGCCCGCGGGACCGCCAAACAAGCCGGGCCGTGACCATTTTTCCACGCCGGTCTGCTCTGGAATGTCGCTGAGGTCGATGTCTTTGTCCTTCATCGTCCGCAGACGCTCCATCTGTTCCCACTGCTCGTCGGTCAGCGGCGGAGGGTTATCCAGATCGAGTTCAAACGTTACGATTTTGCCAGTATCCTTTTCGCTCATGCGTCTCTGCCCTCCTTGCTGAAATAATTCGCAGGCTGTCTTCGAGTTCCGTGTAGATGACAACAATCTCTTGAATGTTGACCAATCCTACCGTCTTCCAGCGAACTTCGCCGCCATAGTCGCCAACGTCCTGTTCTTCAACTCTGCGAATATCGCGAAAGACCCTGACGGCTATATTAAACGCAACGCCGTGCTTCTTGAGGTTGCTGCTCGCTTTGGCTTCGTCCCATTCAAATTCCACGTCAACAGCTTACTACGCGGTCTTGCGGTGCGTCTCGGCGTATTCGCGCAGGGCGGCATTGACGCGGGCGGAAGAGGTGTCGCCTGTCTCCTTGAAGAACTGAAGCACGTCCGGCTCCAGCGCGACAACGTCATGAGGGGCGCCGAATCGCGGGCCACCGACCCGCC
This sequence comes from Granulicella sp., assembly GCA_003142215.1. Lineage (GTDB taxonomy): Bacteria > Acidobacteriota > Terriglobia > Terriglobales > Acidobacteriaceae > Edaphobacter. The sequence continues at coordinate 21,430 of PLOT01000103.1, forward strand.
TAGTGGGCGGGCCTGTTTGTGGAGGTGTATCGCTGTAGTCGATGTCTTCGTCCTTCATTGCTCTCAACGCAGCCATGCGCTCTTCCGACATCCGTGGAAGATTGTTTGGATCCAATACGAACCTAACCTCGCCAGTATTTTTCTCGCTCATAATTGGTTGTCCTCCTCGCCGAAAGAATTCGTATGTCCTCGCCTCGAACCGTATAGGTCACGAGGAGATCAAACCCATCCACAAATCCGACGACGTTCCAACGCTCTTCCCCATAGTCTTCGCGGTCATCGATCCATTCTGCCTGAACTGAAGGTAGGAAGACGCGAATTGCGAATGGGAAATCGACCCGTGCTTGCGCAGGTTCGTCGCGGCCTTCTTCTCGTCCCAGATAAATGCCACATCAACAGCTTACTACGCGGTTATTGCGCGCCGCCGCCGCCGGAACTCATGCTGAAGATGGGCAGGTAGAGCGAGATGAGGATGGTGACGACGACGCACCCCATGACGATGAGGATGAGCGGCTCGATGAGGCTCATGGCGGCGGTGAGGTTGGTCTGCACATCTTCCTCGAAGAACTCGGCGACGGAGTTGAGCATCTGGGGCAGCGCGCCGGTGGACTCGCCGACCTCGATCATCTCGACGGCCAGTTCGGGAAAGACTTTGGTTTCGGCAAGGCTGACGGAGAGGCCCTTGCCCTCGCGCACCGTCTCGACACTGCGGAAGACGGCGTTGCCGATCTGGCGGCTGTCGATGGATCGGGCCGCGGTTTCGAGCGAGGGAACCAGGGGAAGGCCGCCGGTGAGCAGCGTGGCAAGAGTGCGCGAGAAGAGACCGACCTGGTACTTCAACCAGACGGGGCCGATGAGCGGCAGGCCGATGCGGACGCGGTCCATGGTGTTGGCACCCGCGTCGGTCTTGATCCAGCGGACGAAGAGAAAAATCAGCAGCGCCAGCACGGCGATGGCATAGATTCCGTAGTCCTGCGCGTTCTTGCCCAGACCCAGCAGAAACGTTGTGATCGCTGGCAGCTTGGTGCCCAACTGCTC
>PLOT01000080.1 GCA_003142215.1 Granulicella sp.
GTCTATCCATTCGAGGTGTGGCACTACCGGTATATCGAAGGGATCGGCGACAACATCGACCTGGAGTTTGTGGACACCTGCCAGTGCGGCGACTACCACTACACCATCGACCGTTCGGAGAAAGACGCGCTAAAGCACACTCCGAATGCAGGACTGACGCAGTCCGAGGAGAGTGGACAGAGTAAAAAGGAAGACCGGTTCGCTGGAGGGGGGCTGGAGGAACTTGGCGGGACAGCCGATCAGAGGCAACAGATGCAGAACAAGCAGTTCGACCGGCTGGATCTTGAGGCCAAGATCATGTCGCCGCCGCCAATCAAGTTCCAGGACCTGGAGGAATTTATGGCGGACGCCAAGATTCTTACCGGGCCGCCGTTCCTCTTCGATGTGCGCACGGACTATGTGAAGGTGACCAACGACACGGTGATTGTGCCGATCACGCTACAGGTACACAACTCTGACATCACGTTCGAGACCAAGGACGGGGTGTCGGTGGGCAGGGTGAACGTCCTGGGGCGGGTGTCCAACATGACGCACGCGATCATACCCAATGGGACGTTCGAGTACCCGCTGGAGGTCAGCGCGCCGAGCGAGCTTCTGGCGGCAAAGCAGAAAGAGTCGTCGATTTTCTGGACGGCGCTTCCGATGAAGCCGGGGTTGTACAAGATCGACATTGTGATCAAGGACGTGAACAATCCTGACCACGTTGGACGTTGGAAGGCGGCTGTCAACGTGCCCAAGTTCGACGACGACACACTGGGGCACTCCTCGCTGATTCTGGCCGACCAGATTGACCGGGTCCCATCGAAGGAGATCGGAGCGGGTAGTTTCGTGCTGGGCGACACGTTTGTCCGTCCTCGCGTGGCACCCAACGGAGCGGTGGCTGCGCCGGCCAAGTTCAGCCGCGCGCAGAACCTGAACTTCTGGATGCAGGTGTATAACCTGGGGATCGATGAGAAGAGCAAACAGAACAATGCAACGATCAGCTATGAGATTATGGACCTGGGTAGCAACAAGTTGGTACTGAATACCCAGGAATCGAGCAAGACGCTGAGCCCCAATGCGGACCAGTTAACTCTGGAGAAGAGCCTACCGCTGGCAAGCTTGCAGCCGGGGCAGTATCAGGTAAGTATTAAAGTCAACGATGGGGTGACCAAGCAGCAGACGGAGGACTCGGCGAAGTTTTCCGTGGAGTGATTGACAGTATTGCATGCAGGTGGCATGCCTGAAGAGGGCTTGCATGGAGTGGTCGAAGCGCGGCAGTTGAGAGCGCTCGATGGAAGCGACTTGAGGACGGATGCGCGGACATCCGGCGAGACGATTACGCGGAGTGCAGCGCGATGATCGATTGCCGGCGCAGATTGTCCTGCTGGGCCAGTATTTAGCGGCCCACTTTTGAGGGGAAGGCCAACGACGCACAGGATGATGGATACTGTGCAACGTTGCTGGATACGATTCGGGTATGTGCTTGGCGCTCTGCTGCTGTGGCTGGCGCCGGGGATGGATGCTGCGGCTTCGGCTGCGGCGGTCACCGGCATAGTGCGCGATACGCAGGGTGTGGCGCAGATGGGCGCGATGGTGGAGGTGCTGGCCCCAGGGTCCGCAAGCGTGGGCACAGCGTATACAGACATGGTAGGGCGATACCGGATCGCCAACCTGACTCCTGGCATGTACCAGGTACGAGCGACGGCGGCGTTATTTGTGCCCGCGACGCGGGGCAATGTGCGGCTTTCGGCGGGAATGCGGGCGACAGTGAACCTGACGCTGAACATGCTGTCTGATCCTGAGGCGTGGTTGCCGGCCCAGCGGCGCAAGCCGGATGAACCGAGCGACGACTGGACATGGACGCTGCGCTCGGCAGCGAACCGACCGATCCTGCGCATGATGGGCGATGGCGAGGTGGTATTGGTGTCATCGGGCGCGGGGGAGGCTGCTGCGCATGCGCCAATCGAGGCGCGCGCCTCCATGATGATCGGTGACGGGGGCTTTGGCGGCGGCGGAATCCACGGAGTGATTGCGTTGGACCGGGCAAGGAGCGACGGTTCGGACCTGGCGATGCGCGCCGACGTTGCGACGGCTGGGACGGCCTATGGACGGGCGCCTGCCACCGAGCTGGATGCGGGATACGAACGGCGGGGGATGCTGGCTGGCGGGTCGCGGCTGGTGATGAGCTACGCGTCGCATCCGGAGATGATGAGCGCCGGCGGCGCAGGCGGCGAGACCATGGGCATGCAAATGATGCGCATGGCGAGCGCGGAGAAGATGCAGCTTGGTGACGCAGTGGACGTGGAGGCCGGAGGCACCGTCTACATGATCCACACCGCGGGAACTGCATTGAAGGCCCAGCCGTTTGTGAGCGTGACGGTGCATCCGGGCGAGGTGTGGGCGGTGCGCTACAGGCTGGCGACCTCGCGCGACATGCAGGGCTTCGACGATCTGGATTCGATTGCGGCGGAGCTTCCGGTGGCGGCGGAGTGCGGCGCACGGCTGTGCATGGAAAGCGGCAGCCACCAGGAGATCGCGTTGAGCAGGAGGGCCGGAGGCGGTCTGCTACAGGCAGCGGTGTACCACGACGCGATCGGGCGGTCTTCCATCGCAGGCACGGGAGCGATGAGCGCGGCGGAGCTGGCTGGAGGCGGAGGTTCGAGCGGAGTTGTGGTGGACACGGCGACAGGGAGCTTCCGATCTCTGGCCGCGGGAACCACTACGAATGGAGTGAGCGTTACGCTGAGTGAGCCGCTGACGTCGAGCCTGTGGGCGGCGCTGGAGTTTGCGAGCGGCGCGGCGCTGGAGACAGGGAGTGAGTCAGGGACGGCGGGGTTGCAAGCGACATCGGCCGAGGCGGCGACGGTCGCCATGAAGGGACGGGTGCCGCGCACGGGGACTGAGTTGCGCGCAGCGTACCGCTGGCAGCCGCGGCATCTGGTGACCGCGGTGGGGCCGTACGAGGCGTTCAGCGACCAGGCGTTCCTCAGCTTCTATCTTCGCCAGGCGGTGAGTTGGGGAGACAGATTGCCCGCTGGGCTCGAGGCCACCATTGACGTGACCAACCTGCTGGCCGAGGGCTATCAGCCATTTCTATCGGCGGATGGACGGACGCTGTTTCTGGCGCAGACTCCGCGAACGATCCAGGGCGGCCTTTCGTTTACGTTTTAGGGCATCTCCGGAACTGCCATGGAGCAACAGGAATAGTCATTCTGATCCTGAGCGCAGTCGAAGGGGAAGAATCCCCGCATTTCTC
>PLOT01000147.1 GCA_003142215.1 Granulicella sp.
GTGGACTGGAAGGGTGGCGGCGGCTTCCGCTACTACCATCTTGCGCCGTCGCTGCTCGAAAAGGACAGTTTTGGCAACCACATTATCAGCAAGCAGTACAACGCCGCCATGCTGACGGAAGCCATGTGCAAGGTCATGGGTTTCACCTATGCGCCCAGCGATGAACTTTACTGGCAGCAGGGCCGTTCCACCGAGAATGATTTTCTCTACGTCACGACCCAAACGCTCACCCGCGATCAACTCGCCAAGTTGAGTGACGAGGTCGGCGACAGCCGCAGTCTGCTGGTCTGCTGTGCCGCCTTTCGCGGAAAGGCCGATGCCTTCCCGAACCTCACGATCAAGAAGATTCCGTCCGTAGTGCTCACCAAGTGCGAGTGGGGCCACGACGACTACAGCCTCAATGTCGCCAACCTGCCGAAGGCCGCGCCTCCTGCCGAAGCGGTTCCGATGGATGCTGCGAAACCATCGACCCCGAAGCAGGCGCGTCGCAGGTCCGCAGCGGGGGCGGCACAACCCAACCTCTTTCCATCCGAAGAACAGGGAGGTGCGGAATGAAATCGATTGGAAACACAATTGCCAACCGCCTGAGTCTGCGCTCCCCGCAGCGCGAGTCACTGGAGATACTAGACCGCGTCTGTGACCTGCTTCCACTGAGTAAGGACCAGGATGCGGCGCAGGCGCTCGCCGCGATCCGTGCCGAGTTCACCAACGTGACGGACTTCGAGCGTGACTTCCCATCGCTCTGCTTCGCGCTGGCAACCGGCGTAGGCAAGACGCGCCTGATGGGCGCGTTCATCGCCTACCTTCACCAGGCCGAGGGCGTTCGCCACTTCTTTGTGCTCGCCCCAAACCTGACGATCTACAACAAGCTGATTGCCGACTTTACCCTTGGTTCGCCGAAGTATGTCTTCCAAGGGCTGTCCGACTTCGTCATCCAACCGCCAGAGATCATCACTGGCGACAACTATGAGAGTGGCCGTGGTGTGCGCTCGGAGCGCCTGATCCAGCCCGCCATTCCGGGCTTTAAAGACCCGGACGCGCCGGTACACATCAACATCTTCAACATCAGCAAGATCAACTCCGAAGTGCGTGCCGGAGCGGAGCCACGCATCAAGCGCCTTCAGGAGTACATCGGCGAGAGCTACTTCGAGTACCTCTCCGGGTTGGACGACCTCGTTCTGTTGATGGATGAATCGCATCGCTATCGCGGCAAGGCCGGGATGCGCGCGATCAACGAATTGAGACCGATCCTGGGCCTTGAGCTTACAGCCACGCCGCGAACCGAAATTGCTGGCGGTGGAGACTTCAAAAACGTCATCTACAGCTACCCGCTCTCCTCTGCGCTGCACGACGGATTCGTCAAAGAACCCGCTGTCGCCACCCGTGAGAACTTCCGCGCAGCCAACTACGATGAGGCAGGACTGGAGAAGTTGAAGCTGGAGGACGGTATTCGTATTCACGAATACACCAAGGTTCAGCTCGACATCTACGCCCGCGAGAATCTGAAGCCGCTGGTCAAGCCGTTTATGCTGGTCGTCGCAAAGGATACCACGCACGCGAGTGACCTTCAGAGGCGGATCGAGGCGGATGACTTCTTCGGAGGCCGGTATAAGGGGCGAGTTATCACCGTTCACTCCAACCAGACCGGCGAAGAGAAGGACGAGACGGTTCAGCAGCTTCTCTCGGTCGAAGACCCTGCGAACCCTACCGAGATCGTGATCCACGTCAACATGCTCAAGGAAGGCTGGGACGTGACGAACTTGTACACCATCGTCCCGCTCCGTGCTGCCAACTCGCGGACGCTCGTTGAACAGTCCATCGGTCGCGGCTTGCGCCTTCCGTATGGCAAGCGCACTGGCGTTCCCGATGTTGACCGACTGACCATCGTCTCGCACGACCGCTTTCAGGAGATCGTAGACCACGCTAACGATCCAAACTCGATCATCCGCACGGGCGTTGTCATCGGGCGAGACATTCCCGATGCACCGACAAAGGCAGTCACCATCGAGCCAGTCTTCATGACGCAGTTGGGCTTGGCAATGGCCCCGGCTGCGTCCGTTCCGGGCGCTGCGCCACAGCAAGCGCCGACAATCAGCGAACCGGAACGCAAGACCGCCCAAGTGACCATGCAGGTTATCCGGCAGCAGTTTGAGCGGCTCGCGCGATCAGGTGATCTTAAGACGCAGGACGTGCAACAACGCATTACCGCACGAGTGACAGAACTGATGCAGCCCGTTCAGGGCGAACTCCCATCTGTTTTGCAGCCGGTAGACGTGGCTTCGGTGGTCGAGCGCGTGACGAGCGCCATCGCCGAGCGAACGATCGACATTCCGAAGATCATCGTGACGCCGAAGGGAGAGGTCACGGTCGGCTACCAGGACTTCGACCTCGATTGCAACAGGTTTCGCCAGCCGCCAGCCGAGAAGGACCTGCTCGTTCAGCACTTGATGAACAATCAACGATTCAAGATCGTCAGCGGCGACGGCGTAGTGCTGGAGAAAAACCTTGAGGACTACATCGTTCGCGGCCTGATCGACAAGGACGACATTAACTACGACGAACACTCCGAACTCCTCTACAAGCTTGCGGGACAGATGGTGCGCCATCTCCAGTCGTACCTCCAGACGCCGGACGACGTGTTGAACGTGTTGCAGTTCTATCAGGCGCAACTTGTGACACTCATCCACACTCAGATGAATCAGCACTACGTCGAGAAGGTAACTGAATATGAGGTTATAGTTTCCAAAGGCTTCCAGACCCTCATGAGCAGCATGGCTGCTATGCAGACCAACCAGGCGATACTTCCGTTCCGCGCGCCGGTGGAGGAAAGACTGCTGATTCGTGGGATGCTGTTCGGTGGTTTCTCGAAGTGCCTTTATCCGGCGCAGAAGTTCGACTCAGACTCAGAGCGGCGCTTCGCCATCATCCTTGAAGACGAGCCTTCCGTCCTCAAATGGCTCAAACCACCAAAGGATGTGCTCAAGATTTATTACTATCAGGAAGAGGTATACCAGCCGGACTTCGTGGTTGAGACGGAAACCGCTCGATACCTCTGTGAACCCAAACGTGCGAGTGAGATGACGGATGAGGTGGTGCTGCTCAAAGCAAAAGCCGCTACGCTTTGGTGTCAACACGCAAGTACGGTCAGCGACAAGCCGTGGCATTATGTGCTAATTCCACATGATGCTATAACGCATACCGCCGCGTTCAAGACGCTGCTAGGCGTGTATGCGTTCAGAGTAGACACGTCGCAGTAGAGGCAGATGGGGGGGGGTCTCGTCGTCAAGGATAAGCCCTCCGAACCATCAAACCGGTTTTGGGGCTTGACCTTCGGCGACAGCCTGGGTGCCATTAGGAATCGACGAAAACCTTAAGAGAGGTTCGATACTCGAATGGTACGAACGGCAGTGTGCTGTCCAATTGAAGTTTCAACGGACGAGCATCCGCTGGGCAAACCTGATTGATGTAACGCAGCCGTCCTAAAAGTTGCTCGATATAGATGCCAAGATCGTGTTGAACTACCCTACCTACTTTCAGATTGTGAATGCCAGCTCGAACCTGAGAACAGTACGGTGCGGGGACTCGTATCGCCTCTCGACCCGCCCGCGTGCCCGTGAGGGTTTTCACCTCTTTAGGTCCCATGATCTTAATCTTCCTATGAGAGAACTTGAGACCTTCCGTGCGAAAGACCTCGACCGCAATCTGGATCAGCGCACGCGCTTCTTCCCCAGAGAATGCGAGGTCGTCCAGCCAGGTTGAATATACGACTCCGAGCCGTTCGCATTCTATTCGGACTCTCTTGTCGATTGACCAGATGAGAAGATTAGCCAGTGCAGGACTTGTTGGGGCTCCCTGGGGTAAGCGACGCTCAAAGGTTGTCAACATCGTCAGAAGCTTTGCAATTTTTGGCGAACAACCTAATGTCTTGGACCAAACGCTGTATATGTGGCGTGGCGTAATGCTCGGGAAACACTGCTTGACGTCTAGCGTTACAAGAAGTTTAGCTCCTTGGTGGCAGCCTGCGTTCCCAAAGATGGTCCTCCTCTTCACTGCGCCAAAAATATGTTCCGGCATCAATATTGGCGAAAGCAATTCTGAATTAATGCGAGATTGCAATGCAACTAACTCCCCGGTCGGACGATCTATTGGGCGAGGCTTTTTCGGCTCTTTCTTTGAAAACCATCTGGATTTAGCCGCAAGGTCGAACGGCTCATAATACAAATGCGCGCTTTCTGCCAACGCTTTGAGACGTGCCTGACTTATCTGGAGCCTTTGCGCCAGTCTGGCGAGGTTTCCCAGTCGTAGTGGCGTCACTTGGAATTCGTCGATGTCCATCGTCGCCTTCTGAAAACAGAAAAGTTGCGAGAGCTTGGGCGATCTGAGACAGCCGGTGCTCGTCTAACCGTCCAGCATCACCCTCTTCAGTGGCCATAAGCACCAGTAGGTGCAATGGCACCTTGAACGCCTCGGCTAATTTCTCCAAGATTT
>PLOT01000312.1 GCA_003142215.1 Granulicella sp.
TTGCTGGGGTTTTTGAGGAAAGAAAATACGGGGGTCCCTCCACTGCGCTTCGCTCCGGTCGGGATGACGAAGTGGGTGGGTGCGGACGAGAACAGACAACAGCAAAAGCGAAATGCGGGGGTCCCTCCACTGCGGCGGCAAAGTGCGCCGCCTTCGGTCGGGATGACGGTTTCATATTATCCCCGGTCGGGATGACGGTAGTTTGGGGTTGGTCGGGATGACGGTAGTTTGGGGTTGGTCGGGATGACGGCGGTTGTAGTACATCGCCTCCGGCCGGGATGACGCAGGGTTGGGTTGGGGATGGCAACGGTGATGTTTGTCACATTCAGCGGCGGAGCAATGCGGCTAGACTGGGTATCAAGATTGGTATATTGCTGGGAATCGCGCCGTATTGGGCAGCCTCAAGCGACGGCCCAACCCAGGCACCGGGAGTATAGTTAGAACAAGAACCGAAACCTTGCAACCGGCTGGAAGCTCAGGCCGGTATTGAGCAAAACATCTGAAACCGGCCCGCGATGGGCGGATGAACCGTGCGAGCCCGACCGGCTTGGAGGAAATGTCTTGCGCCTTGCTATTTTGAAGGAAGCAGCCGTAGGAGAGACCCGTGTTGCGCTGCTTCCCGATGCCGTAAAGAAGCTGATTGCGAGTGGCCTTGAGGTTGCGGTGGAAGCCGGCGCGGGAGTGAAGTCGGGCATCCGTGACGAGGCGTACGCCGAGGCCGGGGCGACGCTCGAGACCGACCGCACGGCGCTGCTCGGCTCGGCCGACATTCTGCCCGTGGTGAACGCGCCCGCGGCCGAGGACCAGAGAAAGATCAAGCCGGGCTGCGTAGTAATCGGGTTTATGCGTCCGCTGGATGAGCCTTCGGCGCTGGTTCCGGCCATCGAGACAGGGGTGACGCTGTTTGCCGTCGAACTGGTTCCGCGCATCACGCGCGCGCAGGCGATGGACGCGTTGTCGTCGATGGCCACGGTGGCGGGCTACAAGGCCGTGATTCTGGCCGCAGATACGTTACCCCGTCTCTTCCCCATGCTGATGACCGCGGCGGGAACGATTGCTCCGGCGCGGGTGTTTGTGATCGGCGCGGGAGTTGCGGGCCTACAGGCAATTGCCACCGCGCGACGGCTGGGCGCCGTGGTGGAGGCGTACGACGTTCGCGCCGCCGCGGGCGAGCAGGTGCGTTCGCTGGGCGCGAAGTTCCTGGATGTGGACCTGGGCGGACTTGCCACCGAGGACAAGGGCGGCTACGCCAAGGAACTGAGCGAAGAGGCCCTGGACCGCGGGCGCGACCTGATTGCCAAGACGGCCAAGACGGCCGACGTGATTATCACCACGGCGCAGGTTCCCGGACGCCGCTCGCCGCTGCTGCTGCGGCGCGACGCGGTGGAGAACATGCGGCCGGGCACGGTGCTGATCGACCTGGCAGCGGCGGGCGGCGGGAACTGCGAGCTGACCAAGCCGGGCGAGACACAGGTGATCGACGGCGTGACTCTGCTTGCTCCGCTGAACCTGGCGACCGCCGTACCGGGGCATGCCAGCCAGCTCTACTCGCGCAACATCAGTAACTTTCTGGCCCTCATCGTGAAGGATGGCGCGCTGAAGCTCAACATGGAGGACGAGATTCTGCTCGGCTCCTGCGTGGCCCACCAGGGCAAGGTCGTCAACCCGCGCGTGGCTTCGGCACTGGAAGCCGCCGCGGGCAAACAAGTTTAGTCGAGCATTTTTGACAATGGTGCAGTCCGTCGTGGAGCGAACAAAAGCAGATTCCTCCGCTGCGCTACGGAATGACAAATAAATGCGCTACGGAATGACAAACAAATTGGTTTATAGCAATTACTAAAACGCTCTAATACACCCGAGAGGCTTATGAATCCTGCTGTTCTGATCGCTTCGGTCTACGTCTTCGCGCTTGCCGCGTTCCTGGGCTACCAGGTCATCAGCCGCGTACCGCCGCTGCTGCATACACCGTTGATGTCGGCGACCAACGCCATCAGCGGCATATCGCTGATCGGCTCGCTGGTGCTGGCCGGGGCCACTCACTCGCCGGTTGCGCACGTCCTGGGCTTTATCGCCGTCACCGCGGCCACCATCAACGTGGTCGGCGGATTCGGCATCACCGACCGCATGCTGAAGATGTTCGGCAAGCGCAAGGACGAGGGCAAGAAGGCCCCTGCCGCGCCATCGACGGGAGCGTCCAAATGAGCCTTACTTCCTACTTCATGGAAGCGACCTACCTGATCGCTTCGATCCTGTTCGTACTGGCGCTGAAGGGCATGTCTCACCCGGAGACGGCGCGGCGCGGCATGTTCATGGCCGAGGGCGGAATGTTCATGGCCATCGTGGGCACGCTGATTGGCGCGCACATCATCACCTGGGGATGGATTCTGGTTGGGCTGACCATCGGGTCGATCATCGGCATATGGATGGCGCTGTTCGTTCCCATGACCTCGATGCCGCAACGAACCGCGCTCTCCCACGCCTTTGGCGCGTTGGCGGCCGCTCTGGTGGGCGTGGGCGAGTTCATCATCCACGGTGCGGAGATGACCGTCGTCACGCGCGGCGCACTGGGATTTGAAGTCATGCTGGGCGCGCTGACCACCACCGGATCGCTGATCGCGGCGGGCAAGCTGCACGGCACCATCCCGGGCAAGCCCGTCCAGTTCCGTGGGCAGAACGCCATCAACCTGGTTATCTTTCTGGTGATGACGGGCAGCTTCGTCTACTTCTGGATGCACCCGTCGGTGATCGCGGCGTTCTACACGATGCTGGGCGTGGCGTTCATCTTCGGCGTCATGTTGGTGATCCCGATCGGCTCGGCGGACATGCCGGTGGTGATGTCGCTGTTGAACAGCTACGCGGGATTGGCCGCGGCGGCAACAGGATTCGTGCTGGGCAACAACGTGCTGATCATCGCCGGAACGCTGGACGGATTCTCTGGATTTATTCTGTCGGTGCTGATGTGCAAGGCGATGAACCGGTCGATCACCAACGTGCTGTTCGGCGGGTTCGGCTCGGTCATCGCCACGGCCTCGGCGGAGAGCGGCGGAGAGATGCGCGAGATCTCGCTGGACGACGCGGCCATGCAGCTTGCGTTTGCCAACCGCGTGATCTTCGTCCCCGGCTACGGCCTTGCCACCGCGCAGGCGCAACACGCCGTGCGCGAGCTGGGCGAGCTGCTGGAGGCGCGCGGCGTCACGGTGAAGTACGCCATCCATCCCGTCGCCGGACGCATGCCGGGACACATGAACGTTCTGCTGGCCGAGGCCAATGTGCCGTATTCGCAGCTCTACGAGATGGAGCAGATCAACCCGGAGTTTCCGTCGACCGACGTGGCCGTGGTGATCGGCGCCAACGACGTGGTCAATCCCGACGCACGCGACAATCCGAACTCGCTGATCGCGGGAATGCCAATCCTGGAGGTGGACCGCGCCAAGAGCGTCATCGTGCTCAAGCGCGGGCAGGGGCGCGGCTTCTCCGGGCTGGAGAACCCGCTGTTCTTCAAGCCCAATACCAACATGCTCTACGGCGACGCCAAGAGCACGCTGAGCCACCTGGCGCAGGCCGTGCAGCACGTCTGATCGGCGCGAGGGCTGAGGGGAATTGTTTCGCTGGAAAACGTCTTCCGCCTGGTGCGGAAGACGTTTCAGCGTTAAGGAAGGTCTGCACAAGTGTTTGAGATTCCCTCGGCGGCTAAAGCAGTTTCAGCGATGGTGTAATGTATCGCGCTGCGGGCAAAATGCGGGGATTCTTCCTCTTCGGCAAGCTCAGGGTCAGAATGACAATTCTTGTCACTCTATAGCAATCGTGAAAATGCTCTAAGCGGAAGGCGGTAGAGCGGGGAGGGTCACCGTGACCTCGGTGCCCGTTCCCACGGCGCTTTGAATGTGGATGGTCCCGTTTGCGCGCTCGACGATGGCCTTGCAGATGGAGAGGCCAAGGCCTGCTCCGCCGCTGGCCCGGCTACGCGAACGGTCGGCGCGGAAGAAGCGCTCGAAGACATGAGGCAGCGCGGAGGCGGGAATGCCTTCGCCCTGGTCCGCGACGCGCAGCTCGGTGACTCCATCCAGCGCCCGCACAAGGACTGAGACGCGCTGGCTGGGGGAGCTGTGCTGCAAGGCGTTTACGAGCAGGCTCGAGCAGAGCAGATCCGCGTCGCCGGCAGGCATGGCGACGACGAGCGTCTCTGCCGCGCTGACATCGAGCGCAACTTGTTTCAGTTCGGCGAGCGGGCGCAGACGCTGGGCGACCTGGCGCACGACCGATTGCAGTTCGCAGGACTCGCTCAGTTCCACGGGGGCCTCTTCCAGCCGCGCCAGCGTGAGCATTCGACTGACAAGTTCTTCCATGCGCGCGGAATCGAGCAGCAGGCCCTCGAGTCCGGCCTCGTACTGCTCCGCCGTTCGCGGCACCATGGACAGGAGTTGCAGGCTGGACTTCAAGACGGCGATGGAGGTCTTCAGCTCGTGCGCGGCGTCTCCGGTGAGCTGGCGCTGGCGCTCGAAGGCCAGTTGCAGTCCCTTCAGCAGCTCCTCCATCGAGAGCGCAATGGGCGCAAGCTCGGTGGTGCGCAGGACGGCGGCGGGCGGGACAAACTCCCATGAGCGCGTGGAGACGCGACCGGCGATGGCGGCAAGCTCCTGTAGCGGCGAGAGACGGCGGCGCAGGAACCAGACCAGCGCGATGCCGGTGACGGCCAATAGCAGCGCGCTTGCGACGAGGTAAAACTGGACCGCCTCGACGGCTTCACGCCAGAGATACCATGTGGGCGCGGCGTAGAGGACGGTGACGGGACGGCGCAATCCACCCTTGTCTTCGCGGTCGATGACGCGAATGCCATCGAAGCGGAGCGCGCGGTAGTGCTCATGATTGAACATGAAGTTGAAGTAGCCGGGAGCGCGCGGAGCACTCAGCGCTGCAAGCAGATCGGCGGAGGAGGCGGGCGAGTGGCCCAGCACGCGGCCGGATGGACTCAGCACCTCGTAGAGGTCCTGCGCGGGCAGGACCAGCTCGGTGGGGTCTACGGTGACGTTGTCCTCGGGGTCTTCGGCGTCGCGCACCGCTCCCAGCAGCGAATCGGCGCGACCGCGCAGCATGACGTCGAAGGCGCGGCGGCGGCCATGCATCTCGTGGCCGATGGCGGCGGCGGAGAAGAGCGCGGCGCAGAGCAGCTCGGCCAGCAGAACTCCGCCGATCAGTTGACGGCTGAGCGAATGCGTACGGATTGCCGCGGCGCTCATAACTGCTGCTCCGGCGCTTCCAGGCGATAGCCGCGTCCGCGCAGGGTGACGATGGAGGTCTCTTCGCCCACGGCACGGAGTTTTTTGCGCAGGTTGGAGACGTGCGCCTCGATGACGTTGGAGTGGTGCTGCCAGTTGTAGTCGTAGAGATGCTCGAGGAGTTCGCGGGCGGAGACGATGGCGCGGGGGCGGAAGATCAGATACTCGAGCAGGCGGTACTCGGTCGGTGAGAGGTCGATCAGTTCGCCGGCGCAGCGCACGGACTGCTCGACGGTATTGAGGCTGATTCGGCCTACGGTGAGGACAGGCTGCGAGGCACCGTTGCCGCGGCGGATGAGGGCCATGGCGCGGGCCAGCAGTTCGCCGAGGTCGAATGGCTTGGCGAGGTAATCGTCGGCCCCGGCATTGAGCAACTCGACGACCTGCGCCGGCTGGTCGCGCGCGGTGAGGATGAGGATTGGGGTCATGTCTTTGCGGCGGCGCACCTGGCGCACAATACTGAGGCCATCGAGACCGGGGAGCATGAGGTCGAGCAGAAGGAGGTCGTAGTGCTTGAACTCGGTGAGCGCGGCCCCGTCCGTGCCNNTTCATCTTCAACGACCAGGACTCTCATCAGAATTCAATCTACTCTTCCACTTCTGCCTTAATCTTTGCTTAAGCCCGTGCTGGCACAGTTAGACTTGGAGAGACGGGAAGCATTCCTCAGGAAGCAATCCCAAGTTGCATCGGGAATTCAAAAGACAAATACGGAGATTCTGGCTTCTCCAGAATGACGGTCTGTACGATGAATCTCTACGCCAACCGTAGAATTGCTAACAGCGCGGGCAACATGGTTACACTGAGAGCAGCGGACAGCCAGTGTGCTCCTATGTCTTGCCGGAACGGTCCGATTGAGCCTTATGCCACTTCTTCACGCACCAATGACTCTTCCCCGTCCGCACAAGCGCCTGCTGCAACTCGCCTGCCTCGCGTCCCTGGTGTCGGCGGCCCTTGCCCAGCAGCCAAGTGCGGCGGTCGATGCGCCACGCGCTGCGTTGGCTGTCCAACAGCAGGCTGCGCCACAGAGTACGGCTGTCGCCGCGCAGCCGCCGGCCGCTGCCATCAGCCTGGACGAAGCGATTGCGCGGGCGCGCGCCAACGAACCGGCGTTTGCGGCCGTGGTGGCGGCGAGCCGCAACGCGGCGCTCGACCGCTCCATTGCGCGCTCTGCGCTATTGCCCAGCGTGGAGTATCACAACCAGTACCTCTACACGCAGCCAGTGGTGGGGCCGAGTGGAGTTGGCATGGGATCGCCGGCCATCAGCTCCAATCCGCGCTTCATCGCCAACAATGCGGTGCATGAGTACATGAGCCAGGGCCGGGTGAACGAGACCATCGGCGCGCAACAGATCAACGCGCTGGGTCATGCGTCTGCCGCGCTGGCGGTTGCCATGGCGGAGCTTGAGGTTGCGCAACGCGGGCTGGTGGCCAGCGTGGCAGGGCTCTTCTATGCGGCGTCGGCCTCGGGCCGCAAGGTGAGCGTCGCCGAGCGCGCGGCCAGCGAGGCGGCCAGCCTGACCACCCTGACCCAGCAGCGCGAGACGGCGCGCGAGGTTGCACACGCCGATGTGGTGAAGGCGCAGCTTCAACAGCAGCAGCGCGACCGCGACCTGGCGGATGCGCGCCTGGAGGCCGAGCGAGGTCGGCTCGAGCTTGCGGTGTTGCTGTTTGCCGATCCGCGCACGCCGTACACGCTGGCTGTGCCCGATGCCCCGCCCTCCGTGCCCGCGCGCGCCGATGTGGAGGCAGCGCTGGCCACGCACAATCCTGAACTGGCAAGTGCTCTGGCCAGCACCCACCTGGCCGACCTGAATGTCTTTGCCGCGCGAGCCGCGTATCTTCCGAACCTGGCGTTGAACTACACCTACGGGATCGACGCAGCGCAGTTTGCGACCAAGGGCACGGACGGAAGCCGCAACCTGGGCTACTCCGCCAGCGTGACGCTGGACATTCCCGTGTGGGACTGGTTTGCGACGCGCGACCGCGTTCGCCAGAGCGAGATCAGCCGCGATGTGGCGCGTACAACGCTCACCAACACGCAGCGCAAGCTGATCGTCACGCTGGATGAGGACTACGCCGAAGCAGCGGCCGCGCACGACCAGCTCGACAGCCTGAACCTGAGCGTAACGACGGCGGCGGAGAGCCTTCGCCTGACGCGGCTCAGTTATTCCGCCGGGGAGACGCCGATTCTAGAAGTTGTGGATGCGGAGAACTCGCTGACCGACGCCGAACTTGCGCGCGAGGACGGCAACGTCCGCTACCAGACCGCTCTCGCGAACCTTCAGTTGCTGACAGGAACGATCTAAATGATGAAGCCGCCAAGCCGATTTTCAAGCCTCGCATTGCGCGCACTCACGCGCTCGACCGTTCTGCTGTGTGCCTCTGTGCTGCTACCGCTTGGCTGCAAGAAGGCCGAAGAGGCCCCCGCGCCCGAGGTTGCTGTACAGGCGGCGCATCCGGTGCAGGGAAACATCTTTGAGCAGATTGCAGCGGACGCTATTCTTGCGCCACAGGCGCAGGCCGCCATCTCGTCCAAAGTGACTGCTCCGGTGAAGAAGTTCTATGTGCAGCGCGGCTCGCGGGTCCACGCGGGCGAACTGCTGGCGACGCTGGAGAGCGGCGATCTGGCCGCCGCGGCGCTGGACAACAAGGGAAGCTATACCGCTGCGCAGGCCACCTTCGATACGGCAACCAAGGCCACCGCGCCCGAGGACCTGACCAAGGCGCGGCTCGATCTTGCGCAGGCGAAGGGCAACCTCGCCCTGGCGCAGTCCATCGCTACGGCGCGCGGCCAGCTCTTCAGCCAGGGAGCGATTCCTGGGCGCGACCTGGACACCGCGAAGGCGGCGCTGGTGGAATCGCAGGCGGCATACGACATCGCCAAGGAACATTTTGAGTCGATGCAGAGCGTGGGCCACAAGGCCGCGCTGGCAAACGCGCAGGGGAATCTCGACTCCGCCAAAGGGAAGTACCTCGGGGCCGAGGCGGAACTGAGCTACACCGAGATTCGCAGCCCGATCGACGGCGTGGTCACCGAACGGCCGCTCTTTGTAGGCGAGACGGCAGCCGCGGGAACTCCGGTCGTCACGGTGATGGACACCTCGGCGCTGATCGCCAAGCTGCACATCGCGCAGATGCAGGCCCAGCAGCTCGAACTCGGCGCCGCAGCCACGCTCACCGTGCCCGGCATTGCGCAGCCCGTGCCGGCGAAGGTTTCGCTCATCAGCCCGGCGCTCGATCCGGGCAGCACAACCGTCGAGGTGTGGCTGCGCGTGGAGAACGCAAAAGGCGTGCTGAAGGCGGGAACGCCGGTACATGCGTCGATTGAGGGCCGTACGATTGCCAACGCGCTGACGGTTCCGGCGGAGGCGATCCAGAGCAGCCCGGACGGGAGCGGCAAGTTTGTGCTGGTGATGGCGGCGGATTCCACCGCGCACAAGAGGCCGGTCACGCTGGGAATCCAGAATGCGGACGAGGTGCAGATTCTGAGCGGGATCAGCGCGTCGGATGTGGTGATCTCGACCGGGGCGTACGGACTGGACGAGAACACACGGGTCAAGATCGGTGCCGCCACAGATTCCGGAAAGGACGCCGAGTGAGCCTGCGCGCGCACAACCCATCTTCGACATTGCCGGAGGAGTCGTCGTTCTGGCTCTCGCGCATGTCGCGCACGATTTTCTTTCTGGTAGTTGTGCTGTCGCTGGCTGGCGTCTACGCGGCGTTTCAGGTCCCGACGTCGGTCTTCCCCGACACGAATTTTCCCCGCGTCGTGATCGGCGTCGACAACGGCGTGATGCCGGTCGAGCAGATGCAGGTGACCATCACCAAGCCCATCGAGGATGCGGTCAACAGCGTTCCCGGGCTGCGCACCGTTCGCTCGACCACGAGCCGGGGCTCGGCCGAGGTGAGCCTGTTTTTCGACTGGAACGTCGATATGTTCCACACGTTGCAACTGGCCGACGCCGCACTATCGAAGGTGCGCCAGACGCTGCCAGCAACGGCTGTCATCACCACGAATCGGCTCACGTTCGCCACGTTTCCCATCCTCGGCTACGCGCTGACGGCGGACGACCGCGGGCCGGAGACGATCTCGCAGACGCGGCTGTGGGAGATTGCGACCTACGACCTGAAGCCGCCACTGAACCGCGTGGACGGCGTCAGCACTGTGACGGTGCAGGGCGGGCAGGTTCCTGAGGTCCACATCGTTCCCGACCTGGCGCGCCTGGAGAACTCCGGCGTCACGCTCACCGACCTGGTCAATGCGGTGCAGAGTTCCAACATCATCGAGTCGCCCGGTCTCTACCAGGCCAACCACGAGCTGATCCTGGCGCTGGTGGGAGCGCAGGCGCACGATGCTGCGCACCTCGCCTCGCTGGTGGTGAAGACCACCGCCGGCGGCGCTCCGGTGCGCATCTCGGACGTGGCCGACGTACACGCCGGAACCGAGCCCGTCTACACCGCAGTGACCGCGAACGGCGCGCCCGCCGTGCTGATCAACCTGGCGCGCCAGCCCTCTGCGAACACCGTTGCGGTGGCCAACGCGGTCGCCACTGAGGTTGCGCAGCTCAGCCGGACGCTTCCCTCCGGAGTTCATCTCGCACCGTTCTACGACCAGTCGGAGATGGTGCGCGAGTCCATCGCCAGCGTGCGCGATGCAATCTTCATCGGGCTTGTGCTGGCGTGCATGATTCTGTTTCTCTTCCTGCGCGACTGGTCGAGTTCGCTGGTTGCCGGCCTGGTGATTCCTGTAACTGTTGCGGTTACGATTCTATTTCTCTGGTTGATCGGGCAGTCCTTCAACCTGATGACTCTGGGCGGCCTGGCTGCCGCGATTGGGTTGGTGATCGACGACGCCATTGTGGTGGTGGAAAACATCGTCGTGCATCGCGACGCAGGCCAGTCCCGCACCGAGGCCGTGCGTCTCGCGCTCGGCGAGATCGCCACTCCGCTGGTCTTCTCTACGATTACCCCGGTTGTTGTCTTCCTTCCCCTGATCGCAACGACGGGAGTAACCGGCAGCTTCTTCCGCGCGCTGGCGGTCACGATGACCGCGGCGCTGCTCACCTCGCTGGCGCTGGCGGTGACGTTTACGCCCGCGCTGTCGCTGACGCTGCTGGGCGATCGCAAGCTGGCCGGCGGCAAAGCTCGCTGGCCGCTGTTTCCATTTTTCACCCACGGCAAGGCGGTCGACAGCCCGGCTGTACTGGATGCGAAGCCCTCTGCCATTGCAGCGCTTCCGGCCGGTCCGGTTGTTGCAGCCGCTCACGCGGGACACGTGGACGGGCCCGTGATGCGGCGCATTCTGAGCGCCCACGCGCGCGCATTGACCTGGGCACTGACCCGGCCGATTGCACTCACGGCGGTCTGCCTCGCGCTTGTCGTAGCCACATGGTTTGCCTACAACGCGCTCGGCTCCGACCTGCTGCCGGAGATGGACGAGGGCGCGTTCATTCTCGACTACCTGACGCCGGCGGGCACCTCGCTGACCGAGACCAACCGCATTCTGCAACACGTCGAGCAGATACTGCGCAGCACGCCGGAGGTTGAGATCACCAGCCGCCGCACTGGCATGCAACTGGGGCTTGCGGCCGTCACCGAAGCCAACTCCGGCGACTTCAGCGTCCGCCTCAAGAAGAACCGCGATCGCGACATCGAAGAGATCATGGAGGACGTCCGCGGCAGGATCAGGAAGTCCGAACCCGCGCTCGACATCGAGTTCACGCAGGTCCTGCAGGACATGATCGGCGACCTCTCCAACTCGCCGGAACCCATCCAGATCAAACTCTTCAGCAGCGATTCAGCCCTGCTGAACCAGCTCGGCCCCAAGGTGGAGGACGCCATCAAGAAGATCCCGGGCGTGGTGGACACGCAGAACGGCGTGGACAACACCATCTCCGGCCCTGCCACCAGCTTCCAGGTCGATCCGGTGGTCGCGGGGCGCCTGGGATTCACTCCGAGCGAGGTTGCAGACGACGCCACCGCGATCCTCGACGGCCTGCCCACCACCGAGCCAATGATCGTCAACGGCCGCCCCTACACCATTCGCGTTCGCCTGCCCGACGAGAGCCGCGCTTCGCTGGACTCAATCCAGAACACGGTCTTCAACTCCAGCACCGGCCACACCGCATCGCTGGGATCGCTGGCGCAGGTGACTGAGCTGCCGCCACAGAATGAGATCCTGCGCGAGAATTTGCAGCAGTTGATCACGGTCAGCGGCCGTCTGGAAGGCTCAGACCTCGGCTCTGCCATGCAGCAGGTCCAGGCCACCGTCCAGAATCTCCACATTCCCTCCAGCGTGCGCGTCGAGTACGGCGGCACCTACCAGGAGCAGCAGAAGTCCTTCCGCGACCTGCTGCGCGTTCTGATCCTCGCGCTGGTACTGGTCTTCGGAGTTCTGCTCACGGAGTTCCGCAACTTCTTCGCGCCCATCGCCATCCTCAGCAGCTCCGTGCTCTCCATCTCCGGCGTTGTGCTGGCACTTCTTATCACGGGCACAGACTTCAACGTCGCCAGCTTCATGGGGCTCATCATGGTGATCGGCATTGTGGCAAAGAATGGGATTCTGCTGCTCGATGCCGACGAAAAGTTTCGCGCCCAGGCAGAGATCGAACTGCTGGTCAACCCGGATGCTTTTGCCAACCGCGACCTGGCCCGCGAGGCGATGCTGCACGCGGCGCAGCGGCGGCTTCGGCCCATTGTGATGACAGCGATTGCGGCGGTCTGCGGGATGCTGCCGCTGGCTTTTGCCATTGGGGCGGGCTCACAGATGCTTCAGCCGCTGGCTATCGCCGTCATCGGCGGACTGCTGATCTCCGTGGTTCTGTCGCTCATTGTGACGCCGGCCATCTACTACCGCCTGACGCGCAGCCGCCACGCCTGAGACATACGGCAAGCGGTCAAGCTGCTGGACTCCGCGCGATAGAACAATCCTTGCGCTGCATTGATGACGATCCCAACATGACCGGGTAAGAACCGTCGCCATGTCCGTGATTTGGAATCCCGCTATAGAATCAGGGTAAGATCGACGCGAAAGGAAGCCAGACGATGGAGATGGAGCAGCTTGGAAGTTCGGAGATGTGGCTGACGCCGATCGGATTCGGCGCGTGGGCCATCGGCGGCGGCAACTGGGCTTTCTCCTGGGGGCCGCAGGACGATAATGCATCCATCGCGGCGATCCGCAAGGCCATCGACCTGGGCGTCAACTGGATCGATACGGCAGCGGTGTATGGGCTTGGCCACTCCGAGACGATCGTCGGAGAGGCGGTGAAGCAGTCTCCGGTGAAGCCGTTTATCTTCACCAAGAGCGGCATGGTGTGGGACGAGAAGCGCGTGGTCCGGCGCACCCTGCTGGAGATCCGGCGCGAGGCGGAAGACAGCCTGCGGCGGTTGCAGGTGGATGCGATCGACCTATACCAGATCCACTGGCCGGTGGAGGATGCCGACATCGAAGAGGGCTGGACCGCGATGGCCGAGCTGAAACGCGAAGGCAAGGTGCGCCACATCGGCGTGTCGAACTTCTCGGTCGAGCAGATGGAGCGCTGCCGGAAGATCGCGCCGATCACGTCGCTACAGCCCCCCTACTCCCTGCTGAACCGCGGGGTGGAGGCGGAGATTCTGCCCTACTGCCTGGACCACGGGATCGGGGTCATCAACTACTCGCCGCAGGCATCCGGCCTGCTGAGCGGCGCGATGAGCAAAGAGCGGATTGCCAAGCTGCCGGAGGACGACTTCCGGCGCAACGCGAAACAGTTCCAGGAGCCACTGCTGAGCCGCAACCTGGCGCTGGCCGAGCTGCTGGGGCAGATTGGGGCGCTGCGCGGCGTCTCGGCGGGCGTGGTGGCCATTGCCTGGACGCTGGCCAACCCGGCCATCACCGCGGCCATCGTCGGAGGGCGCAGCCCGGAGCAGGTGGAGGGGGTATGGCCGGCTGTGAAGTACCGCCTGACCGACGAGGAGATGCACGAGATTCATGAGTTTATGGTCGCCCATCCCCGATCGACTTCCTGATCCGCTAGCTGCGGAACCATAGTAACCATGCCCATGCCAAGAGGATTCATGGTGGCTTGTTCTTGAGGAAAAATCCACTCGAAGGGTCTGGCTCATGGGATATCGACTCTGGTTCCGGTATAGCCCGGGGCCACAGAACCGGCGTGGGTCATGCGAGGCGGGAATGGTGGGCAGCGCTTCCGTTCCGATTCCATCCTGATTACTTTTTCCCAAGCAATGCAACTAAAGTGTCATTGTGAGCTTAAAGATGCATGACACAATGATGCTATAGCGTAAACTTTGGTAACCACAAAGCTCCAGACGGAGCGATACTGGGGTTCTCCAAAGGAGGAATCTTGACCGTGTGGCAGAAGCCTGGAGCGAGGGATGCCATGCGGACGGCAGTCCGCTTCCCTCTCAGGCTTGCGCTCCATTTAAAGACGGAGGGCGGGATCGTCGAAGCCACGACACGAGAGATCTCCTCCAACGGTCTCCTGTTCGCAACCACTTATCTGCCGAAGATTGGCAGCAGTATCGAGTTCACCATGGATATGCCGTCGGAAGTGATGGGTTGGGCGAACGATGTTTCCATCCACTGCACGGGACGCGTTGTGCGCCATCAACAGACGGAAGAAGAGTCCATGGTGGCCGTTGTGATCGACGAATACTCTCTTAGGGTCTAAATCAATGATGACTTCAACTCTCAATTCGGATAAGTCCTCCCAGAATGGTCATTTGCCGCCCGTCCACAACGGCCATTTGCCGCCCGTCCACAACGGCCATTTGCCGCCCGTCCACAACGGCCATGAGCAGGCCGCCCCCAATGGCCATGAGCAGGCCAGCGCTGCAACGGGTATTCGCGTCATCCTCGCCGACTCGCAGGCGATCTACCGGGTGGGCATGAAGAAGGTCTTCGC
>PLOT01000100.1 GCA_003142215.1 Granulicella sp.
CCGTAGCTGCCCGCGATGCCGATCAGGCTGAACAACAGGATGATGGGCAACGTGACCGCAATCGGATGATTCGCAACGGGCGCCAGAATGCCGAAGTAGAGCGAGATGATGACCGCGATGAAGGCCCAGAGCAGAAGGATGAACTTGCCCTGCGTGATCAGATAGGTTTTGCAGGTCTCATAGATCAGTTCGGAAACTTCGAGCATGGTGCGATGGACCGGCAGGTTCTTCAGTTGCACATAGATGGCGAGGCCGAACAAGAGGCCGCCGGCGCAGAAGAGCAGGCCGATCATCAGAAGGGCGTGTCCGTTGAGGCCGCCAAAGTTGGCGAAACTGACGCTTTTCAGGTCCGGCAGGACCAGATTGGCTTCGCCACCGCTGCCGATGTGTTCCGTCTGCGCGTAGGCGAATGTGGGAAGCATGAGGCAGAGGAGGGCCGCCACGGTCTTGTAGTGGCGCTTCGCAATCTTGATGGCGGCTGCGATCTGCTGCATCGCGGAAGCTGCGGTGTCCGACCCGACCACCTCACTGGTGAAGATCCGCGCCACAATGAGCGACAACACACTCACGGTTAGAAAAAAACATACCCAGGCAGTTACAGACACAATCCCTCCCTCTCAACGATACTTATTTGGATTTCCTCGATTGGCATTCCGGGACGCTCCCAAAATGCCTTTTTTGCCGACATAACAGATGATACCAGCTAGTCAAGCCGGGCAGTGTGACAGAGAACACATGCGGGAAGTGGCGGCGGGGGGGGGGTTCTGTTTTGGGAGCGCGGGCGGAAGCGGCTGGGAAAGCCTTATTTTGGCATCAGCGGAGTCCTCGCTGCGGCCAGAGGGCCGGCGGCGGGCTGGGAGCTTTCTGCGCGGGGAGGGACTTCCAGGGCAGAACAAAGTTGCGGTGCAGGACGCCGAGAGGAACATGGCGTTCCGAACCGGCGGAGGGAGACTCCGAAGTCGCGGGAAATGGGATGACCTTCGCCCGGCGCGGGGTGAGAACGACGACCGGAGCGGGGGCTGGCTGGCGCGGGGCAGGCTGCGACGCGGCGAAAGGCTGATAGAGTGAAGTTCGGGTGCGACGGATGACAGAAGCCAGCATACCGAAGAAATCGGCAAGGATAACAAGGAGAGAGTGTCGCGCATGATTCTGCAGGGCCATTTTCTGTTCGCTCCGTCGCACCGTATCCACTTCATCGGCATCGGCGGGATTGGCATGAGCGGGATCGCGGAGATTCTGCTGACCATGGGCTATGCGGTGTCGGGCTCCGACCTGCGGCAGTCGGCGGTGACGGAGCGGCTGGCGGGGATGGGGGCGACGATCTACCAGGGCCACGCGGCGGCGAATGCGGCGGAGTGCGACGTGGTGGTGACCAGCTCGGCGGTTCCGGCAAGCAATCCCGAGGTGCTGGAGGCGCGGGCGAGGAAGATTCCGGTGATCCAGCGCGCGGAGATGCTGGCTGAGTTGATGCGGCTGAAGTACGGCATCGCGGTGGCCGGAATGCATGGCAAGACGACGACGACCTCGATGATTGCGGCAGTGCTGGGCGCGGGCGGTGGCGAGGGCAATCTGGACCCGACGGTGGTGGTGGGCGGACGCGTGGATGCGCTGGGATCGAATGCGCGGCTGGGCAGTTCGCAGTATCTGGTGGCCGAGGCGGATGAGAGCGACCGGAGCTTTTTGAAGCTGTCGCCGGTGCTGGCCGTGGTGACGAACCTGGACCGCGAGCACATGGACTGCTATCGCGATATTGCGGATGTGGAGGACGCGTTCGTCGAGTTCATGGACCGCGTGCCGTTCTATGGCGCGACGACGGCTTGCATGGACAATGCACTGCTGCGCGGCGTTCTGGAGCGGGTTCGGCGGAGGGTCTTCACCTATGGCGAATCGGCGGGGGCGGACTTCCGGCTGCATCTGCTGGAGAAGCAGGCGAGGGGGCCGCGCGAGGACTTCGGGCATTGGCGGTTCGAGGTGAACTGCAAGGGAGAGACGCTGGGGCCGTTCACGCTGCACGTTCCAGGACGGCACAACGTGCTGAACGCGACGGCGGCGATTGCGATTGGGGTGCAGCTTGGCGTCTCGCCGGAGGGGATTGCGGCTGGGTTGGCGAGCTTTAGAGGAGTGGACCGGAGATTTCAGATTAAAGGAGTAGTGCGCGGCGTGACTGTGGTTGATGACTACGGACACCATCCGACGGAGATTCTGGCCACGCTGAGGGCTGCTCGCGACGCGGGATATGGGCCCGTGCATGTGCTCTTCCAGCCGCACCGGTATACGCGCACGCGGGACCTGGAGCCGGAGTTCGCGCGGGCGTTTGCGGACGCGGACACGCTGCGGGTTCTGGACATCTACGCGGCCAGCGAGCAGCCGATTCCGGGCGTCGATGCAGCGGGGTTGGTGGAGGCGATCCGGCGGACGGGAACGGTGGCCGGCGGCGTGGAGTACGCGGAGTCGATTGCGGCTGGCGTAGAGGCGCTGGCGCGGACGGCGCGCGAGGGCGATGTGATTCTTACGCTGGGAGCGGGGAGCGTCTCGCAGGCGGGAGCGATGCTGCTGGAGGCGCTGGGCGCTGAGAACGGTTAGCCGTCGACGCTCAGGCGGTTGGCGTTGCTTTATAGGTGAAGATACCGGCAAAATTACCGCGATACGCATAGATCAGGACGACCTCCAGCACGGTCGCGAAGACGCCCATTCCGATGCCCTGTCCCCCGTTCAGGCGAAGGTGGAAGAGGAGGATGTTGACCAGAACCGGCCCCAGGAAGACAAGTCCCAGCGGCGTCGTCCCGCCAATCAAAACCAGCAGTCCGCCGACGAACTGCACCGCGCCGATGAACGTCATCCACCCGCTGGGTCCCATCACATTCATCAGGTGGGTAGCCGGCGCATCCGGCGGCATCGGCGGCATTGGCAAAAACGGGTGAAGGATGTTGGCACCGAAGACAACAAAGATAAGCCCGAGCAGGATGCGGCAGATAGATGTAACGATCTTCATGAATGTCTCCTTAGCCACGGCGTGAAATACGCCGTTCGACACCGAGAGTCGATTTGTCACTCGTAAAGTTATGATGCGCATTGCACGATAGAGATGCAGCAATATGACATCCCTCTGCAAGCTTGTTGCCCACGCCTTTGTCTGTGCCGTGGGAAGCATCTTGCGATGCCTAATTCCGGGCGAGGCCAGGTCGCACAGCCTCCGATGCTAGGATTGGCGAATGCAGACCGCATCGGGGAGAAGTCGTGTGTTGATGGCGGTTACGGTTCTGATGTTGAGCCTGTTTCTTCGGCCTCTTGACGCTCAGCCAGCCGCAGCCCAAACGCCGCCAACTGAGCAGGCGGCGATGCCGCAGTGGCAGATTGCGGCGGGCGGCAGGATGAAGTTCGAAACTGCCACCATTCGGAAGGATGTATCGGGCACGTTCAAGAAGCCCAGCTTTGCTTTGAGCGCCGACGACGGCTGGTCTCCTGCCGACGGAAACTTCCACGCCGACTTTCCACTGATGGTCTACATCCAGTTTGCCTACAAACTGTGGCTTACGCCGGAGGAGACACGGCCCCTGTTCGCCAGTCTGCCGAAGTGGGTGTTGTCGGACACCTACGAGATTCAGGCGCAGGCGGCAGGCAAACCGAGCAAAGACCAGATGCGGCTGATGATGCAAACTCTGCTGGCGGAGCGCTTCGGATTGAAGGCCCACTTTGAGAGCCGGCAGCTTTCTGTGTACAACCTGACGCCGATCAAGCCGGGAACGATGGGGACCAGACTGCGTCCGCACACACCCTCCTGCGAGGGCGGCCCGGCAGCCAAAGATTCGCCAGCCACAACACAGCCCGCCAAAGGCGCGTCCACAGAGGACATCTTTCCTCCACCCTGTCTGGACCAGGCTCTGATGACAATTCCCAAGCCAAACCATGTCAAGTTGACCGGGACACGCAATACGACGATGGCGTTGATCGCTACCTATCTTTCTTCGATCGGAGAGTTGGACCGCCCGGTGGTGGATGAGACCGGGCTTCACGGGAGAGTTGATTTTTCCCTCGATTTCACTCCAGATTCAAATCTGCCTGTGCCCACCGGCGTGGAGACCGAGACTGACTCGCGTGTGACAACATTCAAGGAGGCGCTGCAGGAGCAACTCGGGCTGAAGCTGGTGTCTGCAAAGGCTGCGCTGGACGTTCTGGTCGTCAATCACGTGGAGAGGCCGTCGGAGAATTAGGGCGTGTTCAGCGACGGTGTAATGTATCGCGCTGCGGGCAAAATGCGGGGATTCTTCGCTACGCTCAGAATGACAACATCATCCTGCGTTACAGCAACGGTGAAAATGGTCTAACCGCTGAGTGCGCATTGAGCGGCAGGCTGCGCTGCCGGAGATGGTTGGATCGAAGGTTCGCGGGCGGTTGCTGAGTGGGTACGCGGGTGAGATTAATGTGTGGGTGCGGGTGTGGGTGCGGGATATGATGGGGTCTGGCGGTTCCTCGCGACCCTTGCTCAAGGTTTGCGATCAGGCAATCTATTTACGAGGGGTGACACGGCGGTGCTGGATGCGCCGGAGGCGGATCGCGCCCGCGCGGAGGCACGATTTGCAGGGGAAAGGCGGCGAGCGGCGGTGACCGAGATGCCTTTGCGGCGGAACACCTCCTACGCCAACGATACCGACGACTCCTCGGCGGAGGACGAGTACGAGCAGCGGCCACAGCGGCCGCGAGTTCGCCTGAGCTTCCACGGCGGGCTGGCGCCGAAGTCGCTGTGGGGGCGGATTGCGATGGGCTGCGTGCTACTGCTGCTGATCGGGGCGGGCGTTGCGGCCCTGCTGGCGGTGCGCAGCTACCTGCTGCACGATGAGCACTTTGTGGTTCAAAGTTCGGAGTCGATCCAGATTGCGGGCAACAGCCGGCTGAGCCGCGCGCAACTGCTCAGCGTCTTCGGCGAGGACGTGGAGCGCAACATCTTCAACATCCCGCTGGCCCAGCGCCGAGCAGAGCTGGAGAGACTGCCCTGGGTGGAGCACGCCACGGTAATGCGGCTGCTGCCCAACCGCGTGCGGGTAGCGATTGTGGAGCGGACGCCGGTGGCGTTCGTGCGCCAGGGAACCGAGATCGGACTGGTGGATGCCCACGGCGTGCTGCTGAATCTGCCTGGGCCGGATATGCAGGGGGCGAGTTTGGAAGACGCGGGCGCGGCGACGACTGCGCAGTACTCGTTTCCGGTGCTGACGGGGATCTTGGCTGAGGACCCGCTGTCGACGCGCGCGGCGCGGATGAAGATCTACATGGATTTTGTCGCGGCGCTGGATGCTTCGGGGGAGAAGATCTCGCACCGGCTGAGCGAGGTGGATGTATCGAACCCGGAGGACGTGAAGGCGATCCTTCCCGATCCTGCATCCGGTGGCGCGGAGACGGCGTCCGGCGCGGATGCTGCGTCCGGCGGCGCGGACGTTCTGGTTCACTTCGGCGATGGCAGGTTCATGGAGCGCTATCGCCAGTATGAGCAGCACCTGGCGGAGTGGCGCGCGCAGTATCCCAGGCTGGCGTCGGTGGACCTGCGCTATGAGCGGCAGGTGGTGCTGGAGATGCAGCCCGGCACGGCTGCCACGGCTGGCAATGCAGTCAGCGCTACGGCGGCTTCAGATGCGGCGACAGCGGCAGGCGCAGCGGCACCGGCAACTGCGTCCACTGAATCCAGCGGCGCGGTGAATGCGAAAGACAAGACAAAGCCGCAGACGCAGAAGGCCGCGGCCGTTGCGAAGAGTCATGCTGCCGCCGCGAAGGCGAAGCGCCCGGTTGCAACGAAGCGGACGACCGGCAAAGTTGCGGGCAAGTCCGAGCAGGGGGCGCCGAGATGAATCCCCGGCAGGAGAACCTGATCACAGTGCTGGACGCGGGCAGCAGCAAGATCTGCGTTCTGGTGGCGGAGCTGCAGGATGGTGTGCTGCGCTATCGCGGCCACGGGATTGAGCCCGCGTGCGGAATGAGGAAGGGGCTGATCGCGGAGCTGGGTCCGGCGGCGGCGGCGATCAACCGCGCCGCGCAGGCGGCGGAGCGGGTGGCGCGCACAGACATCGAAGACGTAGTGGTCGGCATCGGCGGAACGCATGTGCGCGGAGTGAACAGCCGCGGGGGAATCTCGCTGGGCAGCCGGATGCGCGAGATCACGCGCGAGGAGGTGCGCGCCGCGGTGGACCGGGCGCGCTCGGTGGCGCTGCCGCCGGACCGCGAGGTGCTGCACCTGTTGCCGCAGGAGTTCATCCTGGACGACCAGGCGGGGATTCACGACCCGATCGGAATGGTGGGCAACAAGCTGGAGGTGAACCTGCACCTGTCGACCTGCTCGGGCGGAGTGGCGCAGAGCGTGGTGACGTGCGCCAACCGCGCTGGGCTTGAGGTTGGAGACACAATCTTTGAGGGCATCGCGGCGGCGGAGGCGGTGCTGTCGGCGGACGAGCGCGAGCTGGGCGTCTGCCTGGCGGACATTGGCTCCAGCACCACGGAGCTGGCGGTTTATTTCGAGGGCTCGATCGCGCACACGGCAGTTCTGCCCATCGGCGGCGACCACTTTACGAACGATCTTGCCGTGGGGCTGCACGTCTCGGTGGAAGAGGCGGAGCAGTTGAAGCGGGAGTATGGAAACTGCGTGGTGACGGCGGTGCCGCAGTCGAACGAGATCGAGATTGGGTCGAACCTGGCCGCCGGCTCTCTCGGCGGCGATGGCCCGCCCACGCGGCTGGTGCGGCAGAGATTTCTGGCCGAGGTACTGGAGCCGCGCGCGAGAGAGCTGTTCACCATGCTGCGCGACAACCTGCGCCAGGGCGGCGTTCTGGAAGCGCTCGGCGCGGGATGCGTGCTGACCGGCGGCGGAGCGCAACTGCCTGGCCTGCTGGACAACGCGGAGAGCCTGCTGCGCGTGCCCACGCGGGTTGGCTCGCCGGTACCTCTGTCGCGGATGCCGCCAGAACTGGCGCGGCCAGAGTTCTCCGTCGCCATCGGAATGCTGCTGTACACCCACCGCACCCAGGTTCGCCGCGCCAGCGAAGAGCAGGGGCTGCGCGCCAAGATCAAGGCCATCTTCGCGGGGAGTTATTAGAGCGGCTTAGTAATAGTGCAGGCCGTGGCGCAGCGAGCAAAATGCGGGGATTCTTCGCTGCGCTCAGAATGACAATTTTTTCGACGCTAACAGAGAAAATCTCCGGCATTAAGCGCGGGGGATTCCGGCGTCAGCGGACGAAGTCCTTGTCGCGAATCAGCGCGACGACGGCGGCAAGCGCGGCGGCCCACTCCTTCCAGGCGGAGAGCGGACTGGAGCCGAGCGCCTTGACGTAGAGGCTGACGGCGAAGCCCTCGCGCGGGCCTCCCTCCAGATCGAGCAGTGCGGGGCGCAGCACGCAGTCGAGCATGGCCGAGGGACGATCGAGCGGAGCAGCCAGGCGGGTGAGCCTGCGCAGCACCTGCTGCTGCCGGTGGAAGGAGCTGAAGAGCGAGCGCTCGCGCCAGACGAGGTCGATGTAGCTGGCGAATGCGGCGGACGCGCCGGCGGGACGCTCGTCGAGGTTGAGTTGCAGATGCTGCAACCCCTCGCGGTCGAGCGGCCATGCGTCGCACTTTGCGGTGAAGACCGGCGAACGCGAGGCATTGAGAGCGCGCAACGCCTGCATCAGCGGCGGATGCTGTTCGGCCTCGGCGACAGCGTCGAAATCGCGCGGGTTGGCGCGCAGATCGACGAAGGCCATCTTCCCGTCGGGGTCCTTCCATGGGACGACGAGGATGGGGTCATCGGCGGCGCATTCGACGGACCACTCGGCAAGCATCTCTCCATCATACAAAGCCGCGCGGCACAGTCTGGCTAGAGCATTTTGCCAACGGTGTAGACCGCCGCACTACGAGAAAAATACGGGGATTCTTCGCTACGCTCAGAATGTCAATATCTATCGGTCTATAGCAATTCCAAAATGCTCTAGATTGGGGGGACGCGACGGGCGTCGAACTTCCAGTCGGAGAAGGCGATGACGTAAACCACGATCAGTTTGACACCGGGAATCACCATGAGAAGGCTGAGCGCTGGCGCGAATCCTGCCTTCTTGAAGATCACCCAGTACGGGATGACATACAGAGGGAAAATTACGGAGGCAACTATTAAGAGGATGAGAATATGCCACGGTTGGAAAAAATCTCCCATTTTGAACCTCGGTGTGGTTTGAATTTCGTCCAATGCTAGGCGCGCGTAGATTGGCGGTCAATCGAAATGCCGTTCGAGGGAGGAAGATTGTGCGTCGTGAGCTTCAGGCGTATGCGAGGATGAAGCGGAGCAGCGTGGTCTCTGCCCAGTAGCCGTCGTCAGCGCTGGCGTGGCCGGGGCTGGCGAGGAAGGCGCAGTGGCCGCCGTGCTGGGATTCGAGGAGGCTGATGTATGGATTGGCATCGAGTGCGGCCCGTGTTTCCGGCGTAATGGGGACGAAGGGATCGTCGAGCGCGTGCAGCACAAGCGTTGGCACCAGGATGCGGTCCAGGACGCGCGCCGCGGAGGCGCGGAAGTAGTAGTCGTCGGCGGAGGCGAAGCCGGAGTAGAGCGCCGTGATGCGCTCGTCGTACTGGCGCAGGGAGTGGATTCCGGTGGCGCGCCGCGCATCGTACGCGCGCGGAAAGAGGCTGGCCTTGAGCCGCAAGCGCTTGATCAGGCTGCGCAGGAACTTCCGCTCGTAGAGCCGGTTTTCAGGACGGTGCAGTGCGTCGGCGGATGCCGCAAGATCGATGGACGGCGAGACGGCGACGACCGAATGCAACTGGCGCGGCGCGTCTGCTCCGAGTTCTCCGGCCAGCTTGAGCACCAGGTTACCGCCCATCGAATAGCCGACCAGCGCGACGCTCTCCAGATGCTCGCGCGCGATGAAGTGGCGCAGGACGACCTCGACATCGCTGGAGAGTCCGGAGTGGTAGAGCGTGGGCGAAAGGCGCTCCGTGTCGCCGCAGTTGCGCATGTTCATGCGAATGACGTTGGCGCCGGCGCGCCACATCTTGTCGGCGTTGCCGACCACATACTGCGACTCCGACGAACCCTCCAGGCCATGCACCAGGACCACCGCCGGGCGCGCGGCCCGCACCGCCAGCGGATGCCAGTGGCACTCGCACAGCAGGCCGCTTGCGATCTGCGAGCCGCTGGCGGGCGAGACCTGGACCAGCTCAGGCACCGGCGGAGGCAGAGTGTTTGTACGCGAAAGGAAATTGCCTGCGATCGTCTGCAGATGGCCGTTGCTCATAAAGCGTCGCGGCACAAAGGGGCGCGCCTGAAACCGGGCCGGAGCGACCGTGCGCTCCACCGAGAGAAGAGCGCTGCCGACATCTGAGACGTCTTCGTCCTTGACCGCGGTCTGGCCCGAGCCGTTCGACGAATCGAGAATATTCGCGCCGCTCATGGCTTCCCTGCCCTGGCCGCATCGATGCTGGCCACCGAAGACTCGGCGGCATGTGCCGCAGCCGGGACTATTCCTGGCGCGATAGCGTGCGATTGTAAGATTTTGAATGAGTGGATCAAGGTTGAGTGGATCAAGGTTGAGTGGATCAAGGTTGACTCGGAACCGGAAGATCTACATCTACGCCAAGGATCAGGTTCAATCAGGAGAAGATTGGGGCGGCTACTGGGGTTCGAACCCAGGACATCCGCTGCCACAGAGCGGCGTTCTGCCACTGAACTATAACCGCCATATATTTTGGATTATAGCATCTGTGTCCCCGGAATGGACGGCCAGCGGATGGATCGAGCGCGCCGCGCGGAACTGTAAACGCGATTTTCGAATCGAACGCGAGAGGCAATCGTCAGTCGCCGTCCCATTGGAAGACGTCCTCGGTGGTTACGCCGAAGGCTTTGGCGAGTCGAAAAGCGAGCAATAACGAAGGCGCATACTTGCCTGCCTCCAGCGCAATAATCGTCTGACGAGCTGCGCCCACGCGGTCGGCCAACTCCTGCTGCGTCATTTCACCATGATCGAAGCGCAGCTTGCGGATGCGGTTCTTCAACTGCGCGCTCTCAGTGGGTGTCATCGCCGCAGCTCCTCTTGTATTCCGCCAGAATTGCGAACGACTGGAATACGGTCTGAACGACCAACCCGGCGATGACCAGAAAAGGCAGGAAACCGACGGGAAGTGTGGCTTGGTGGCGAACGTAAGTTAAGACCGCCCAGACACCCATACACAGCGCGACAAACACGAGCCAGAATGCGGCCAGGCCCACTGCCGCAGCCTGTAGATTGATAAGCTCTTCGCGCTCGTCCAGTTTCACCTTGGCACGCCGCTTGCGGTCATAGAGGAAAAAAGAGCCGAAGCCCCAGATGCCGCAGAGTCCGAAGAGGCCCAGCGCCGGCTGCGCCGCAGCCGCCAACGTCCGGTGAAAATGCCCCGCGAAGAATGGAACAGCCATGAGATACAGAGCTACGGCGACTGCGAACACAATCAAATTGAACCATGCCAGCCTCTGAAGCGGTGCCAGGGGAATGCTGTCTTTCATAGTGCCTCCAATCGTTATCTGGAACCGATAAGTCATCTACAACAACCATAATGTACGTTGCAGATGACATTATGTCAACTAAAAATTACACGCACATCTCTTTTTCCAGTTTTTTTAGGCCGGACTCGCGCTTTTATGTGCCGCATCTCTGGTCGGCGGGCAATAGACAATCGTTGGTCATCAGAGGGACTCAGCTTCCCCTCAGGGATGAACGGATCGGATGTTGGAAGAGGCTTCAGCGGAATCGCAGCGGAGTCACGCCTGATCCGTTGGCGGATGCTGCGCGGCTCAGGATGCGGGGTCTTGCTGCGACGGTCCATTGCAGAGGCTGGCCGGGAGATATGCCAAGCGATAGCGGCGCAGCAGGTTGGTTAGAATGTTGCGGCGAGTGGGGTAAGATTGAAGGAAGTCGGGGCGTAGCGCAGCCTGGTAGCGCATCTGCTTTGGGAGCAGAGGGTCGTCAGTTCGAATCTGACCGCCCCGACCATCACAATTCATTAAGAATCAAGCAGATGTGGCGATTGCGCCCAGCGCATCTGCTTTTTTCGCCTACACGACTGTAGTCGATTTTGTGACGGTCGCCGCTTCCGAGGTTTTCCAGTGGAGTTCCAAATGGATCTCCAGCGGATCAAATTTCTGATTTTCCTTTCGGAATTCTCATTCGGGGCTTCCGTAGATTGAGCGGCAAACTGTCGCGCTACACTTTGTCTCACCAACGCTATGAATCCGCTTCCCCTGGTGACCAGCAATTTACCCTTCGAGGAGTGGACCGAGGTCTTCGGCTCCGAACGGCTCACCGGCGCACTGCTGGACCGGCTTACCCATCATGTCTTTATCCTGGAGATGAACGGCGACAGCTTCCGCCTCAAACAGCCGCCGTAAACGGACGCCGCCCGTCGAACGCTAGACCCTTCTCCCCAGCAAATTCCTGCCTAACGGTCCGCTCTACTGGTTCCCTTTATACTCCGCCCCAGTGGTCTCCTTTTACTCCGCCCTTGACAGCCATGCCTGGTTGGCCGGATCAGACGCTGCTTAATAGCACGATCCAGCACCAGCCGCTTGGTTTCTCTGCTCGCCAAACATTTCATAGGTTTCGGCAATGCGCCTTTCACTAGGGCGTGTTCACACTACGGTCAATCTGTGTTAATGTTTATGGATGGAGATCACGGAAGCGCAATATGAGCGGATCAAGGATGCGTT